>JAAESQ010000578.1 GCA_024229275.1 bacterium
ACCATGCTTCGAAGCCAAAACAAACCGATTGCTCAGAGCCGTGCTCGCTGCCCCGGTCGCCGTCGCTGTCCCGGACCCGGACCCGGTCGCGGTCGCGGTCGCGGTCGCGGTCGCGGCTATATCACCGCCCTATGCCATATTCGATGACGATGGCGATGGCGATGGCCATGCGGAGTGCTCGCATCCATCGGTGTCATTCGATAGGTGGGATCACTGAGACGCGAGACATCCCCTGTCTCTGAATCTGCCTCTCACGGCGAAGCCGGCTCACTATTAGCTATTCACTTTTCACTATGCACTCTTCACTCCTCCCATCACGGTACCGGTATACTTCACTGGCTACGATCAACAGCTCGGAGAATCTGCATGAGCTCATCATCAGGGGACTCGCCTCGACGCCTTTGCGGCATGGAACTGGCTACGGTCCTCACCGACGAGTACTCCCCCTTTAACGTTGTCTGCGCTCTTCACCTTCGACCGGCTCCTCCTCTTGAGTCCATACGATCGGCGTTTGCGGCTCTACAGGTTCAGCATCCGCTGCTATCGACACGGCTTGTCAAGAAATCCGGCCACTACTGCTACGAAAAAGACCCAGGACACGAAGTTCCGGTCGAACTAGTCGATGCCGATCATCCCCAGCGCTGGAGTGAAGAAGTCGAACGCCATCTCAACACCGCGATCGACCGCTCCGCGGCACCCCTGATCCGAGCCACCCTTGTCAATTCACCTGAGGCGGACCACCCGGCGACACTCGTGCTTTCCATTCATCACTCGATCATTGACGGCGCTTCGCTTGCCAACTTCCTGCACGAACTTCTCACCTTGATTGGCTCGGGTGGAGAGTCTGCCGAAGCCCCCACTCCACTTCCCGACCAGCCACCATTGACCCAGATTCTGCCCACTGATTTTCGTGGAATCGCTCTGCGGGCACGTCTTGCGATGTTCCTGGCTCGTCAAATGGCCGATGAGTTTTTCTACCGCTGGAAATCGCGTGGCCAACGGTTGGCGACACCCGAACGCGGCTGGTGCCGAGTCCACTCGTTTGCCTTCGATCGCGCTGAAACGGGGCAAATAGTCACGGCAAGCCGACGGCGCCGAACGCCGCTCAACGCACTTCTCAACGCCGCCCTGCTGCTGGCCGCCCAGGACGCACTGTATCCAGGCCGGGCCAGGGTTCTGCGTTACTTCACTTTTGCTGACTTACGCCCTTATGTTGACCCTCCCCTTCCGCCACAACACCTCGGTACTTATGTATCGATGCTGCGCTATACGACCCCGATGCCGACTGACGACAGCCTCGAGACCTTGGCAACGGCAATCACCCAGCAGATCCTCACCAGCTCAAAACGCGGTGACAAGTTCCTCGGCGCCCTGATGAGTCCGCACGTGATCCGTGCGATGGTCCGATTCGAGATGGACCGTATGGGAACGACCGCACTGAGCCACTCCGGGCCGGTGACGGTCGCGCCGACCTACGGGGACATTGAAGTTGAGGGACTCCACGCTTATGTCTCAAACTTCGACCGAGGGCCTTCGCTCGCGGCACAGACCCGGATCCTGCATGGCCGATTGATTGTCGATCTTCTCTACCTCGACACTGAACTCGACCGGGACCGAATAACGGGCGTTGCGGACAAACTGAGACTTTCTCTGACCGAATTCGGGGCCGCAGGTCCTGAGAAAGGAGGCGAATCGCGTGGAACCGAACCTTGAGGAGATTAGCCGCATGACGCGTGTTCAATTGGGCCTGCGATCGCTCGACCCCGATGCCGCATTAGTTGAGGACCTTCGCGCCGAGTCAGCGGACCTACTCAACCTCGTCGCAGCCGTCGAAGAGCGGTTCTGTGTAACGATCGCCGAAGAGACCATTCCAACAATCCGCACTGCACGCGAGCTCTTCCAACACGTTGCCGATCAGTGCGAGACCACGGCGTTCCCGGCGAAGTGACGCTGCTTCAAGAATGAGCGCCTTCCCGGAGTTCCAGTCCCTGGTCGAGATGCTCTCCCACCGCGGTCAGCACACCGCTGCGCTGCAGGTGCCGTGCAACTCGGCGATCTGCTGCGCGAGCGAGCTTTCGAACTGCGCACTCTCCCCCTCGACAAGACACTGCACAGCCAAGGTTCGCTGTTCTACTCTAGGTATTAGGAGGGCAGACGGGGCAACGGGTCGGACGGGACGAACGGGACGAACGGCTATGCGGCGGGACAGGAAGAAGAGATTGAACCACGAAGATCACGAAGGGCACGAAGGGGGAAACACAAAGAAGAGAGATGAATAGGAATGAACGGAACAATGGCTATGCGGGACGAACGGGACGGACGGGTATACGGCAGGACAGGAGGACAGGAGGACAGTTTGAACCACGAAGATCACGAAGAGCGCTAAGACAGCACGAAGAAAAGAGGGGCGGTTCTTCGAACCGCAGAAAAGACAGGATGCAGGATAGATCCATGGGAGTTTGCATAGCTCAGCGATCAACTCACAAGCAGCAGCTCGAAGAGCCGGCTCATAAGCCCTCTTTGTGTCCCCCTTTGTGCTCTTCGCGAGCTTTGTGGTTCAAACTTCACGTTCCTTGCAGTGGGAGGCGCGACCGTGTAAAGCAGAACGGGGAGAAGGATTTGAACCACAAAGATCACGAAGGACACGAAGTGAACGCGAAGAAGGGAAAAGGAGCGATTCTTCGAATCGCTGGGGGCGTTTGTCCCAGAGACAGTTCGCTCACGGCTCGAAGAGCCGACCTTATCTTCTTCTTAGCGATCTTTGTGTTCTTGGTGGTTCAAATATCACGTGCCTTACAGTGGGAGGCATGAAAGCAGTGCAGGGCAGACACCTATGATTCTTACGACTTGGCGGGCCACCGTCGTGCTGTGGTTCGGGGTGTATCACCTGCTGATGCACCGGCTCGGACTTTGGTTCGGCGGGTCATCACCCTCCGGACCAAAACGGCTGCGGCTCTTCCTCGAACGCATCGGCGGGTCGTATCTTAAATTTGGCCAGGTGCTTTCGCTTCAGCCTGACATCGTGCCGCAGAACTACTGCGAGGCGCTATTCGACCTGCTCGACAAAGTGCCACCTTTCCCTTATTCAGAGGTCGAGAAGATCTTCCAGGAAGATCATGGCAAGCGCCCGGACGAGATCTTCGATATTTTCGACAAGACACCTCTTGCTTCAGCCTCGATCGCTCAGGTCCACAGAGCGGTCCTCAACGGCAGGGAACTCGCGGTCAAGGTGCGACGCCCTAACGTGGTGCGTATTTTCGGCCAGGATATCGCTGTGCTGCGTTCGGTCGCCAGCGGGGTTGGCTTTCTCAGAATCAAGAGCCTCCGCTGGCTCGGCCGAGCAGTTGATGAGTTTTCTGCGTGGACTCACGAGGAACTCGACTTTCGCTACGAGGCGCGCTTCATGCGCGCGCTATTGGAAAACGCCACAGACAATCCAACGGAGACAGTTCCATCAGTCATCGCCGAACTCAGCAACGACCGGGTTTTGGTCGCCGATTTTCTCGACGGTCCGACTGTCCTCGACTACATCCGAAACCTCGATAACCCAAACACCGAACTCGAGGCACGCCTAGCAGAGATCGACTTCGATGCTGAAGTCTTTGCGGAGAATATCGTTGACAACTTCGTCTGGGATGCCTTTCAACACGGCCTCTTCCACGCGGACCTCCATCCCGCCAACCTGATTATCCTGCCTGACAATGTCGTCGGTTATGTCGACTTCGGCATTACCGGATCGCTTTCGACCTACTCACGCCGTCATATCGTCGCGATGACACTCGCACTCACTCAGGCTGAACCTGATGAATTAATCGATCACTTCCTACGCATTGCGGTCGCCGATTCCGATGCCGACCCGGCGCTGTTCCGTCGCCGGCTTCGAAAGCAAATGGATGATTGGACCACCTGGAAGGGCGATACTCCGACGTTCACCATGAGCTACTCCCTATTCATGCTCGACTTCCTGACCCTGAATCGTCAGACCGGAGTCGGCGCTATGCCCGATGCGCTGCGCTATCTGCGATCGGTGATCACCGCGGACGGTTTGGTCGCGCGATTCGCGCCTGATGTGAACGTCGCCGCAGACCTCGAAAGACTCTGCCGCCGCTATCTCGAACAGGATATGTGGCGACGCTGGGCCTCAATGGAGAACCTCGGGGACTGGACGTCGGCTGCTGTGCACTTGGTCGATGCAGTCCCGAGAGTGCTCGAGAACCTCGTCGATTCAGGCGACGATTCCGGAGTGCCGGATCCGTCACCCAAGCCTGTCCATGAACCCGTTGTAAGACGCCACCAAAGAAAAGCCGCCTGGTACGGATTGCTCGCCATCACGTCGATCATCACTGCGTTTGCCGACAGCACTCCGTTCGTCGGCATGCTCGACCTCGCTCGAACAGCAACAATGACCGCCGGCATTGGTGCTATCATGTTTATGGTCAACTTCTTCCGGGGTTTTCGCCGACAGGTGCTCCGGCACGGTCCGGCATGAGTGGAGGGATCCATGCGTGAGCTAGCAAAATCTATGATGCGTTTTTCGTGGGCGATGTCGCTGTTCGGCATGGATCAGCTGAGCACGATCGTCTCGAAGGATGACGACGATGAGAAATCGCAAGAGGCGAAAGTCACATCGTCATTCGACGAGGTGAGTTCGGCAACCGGCTCAAACTTCTCGAGCCGAGCCCAGAATCTCTACGAATCTGGCGACAAGTTCCAAGGCGAGGTGGTCGACGTGTTCTTCGACTTCTTCTCCGCTGACAGCTGGAGTCCACGAGAGGTTCTGAACCGTGCAGCTGATTTCGCAGAGAGTTCGGCAGACGCGCTCCGGCGTGCAGCCGACGATGAGAGTTCGGAATCCGAAGACGAGTCGGCAGCCAGCTGACGAACCGGTGACGAAGCGAAAATGACTGCAGGCCGTGAGGCTTCCGCTGCGAGGCAGCGCCGTCTTCGGCAACGGATGCTCGCAGCAGGTTTTGCCACGCGCAGCGCGACCCGACAGAACAAGACTTCCGAAATCCCGCCATCCACACGACTGTCTGAGGTTCTGCGTGACCTGGGTCCTCTCTATATAGCCTTCGGCAGCTATCTCGCTAACCGCCCCGATTTGGCGCCACTCGGTTCGTGCCTGGCGCTGCGAGGGGTCGAAAACGGGCTCCAACCGACACCGACTGATGAGATTCGCAGAGTTTTGCGTTCCGCAGGGGGCCCGCTTCGCGAGCTACGCCAGAGCATCAGCGAAAGTCCAATCGGAGTCAGTTCGACGTATCAGTGGCATCGCATTGATCTCGGTGGCGACGGGCAGGGCGTGGTAAAGATCGTAAGGCCTGAGTTTGAGCACCAGGCCAGTTCGGACACAGATGCGTTGGCGGTGTTCGAAGAGTTCGTCCTGTGGGACGACCCTCGTCGTCCAATTGACATTTCGTGCGCTCTTTCCGAGTTTCGGTCGGGTCTCGGACGATGCCTCAACCTCAATGAACAAGCTCAAGACCTCAGCGATGCATCAGAGTGGGTGAGTCCTTCTGATGAACTCGAGCTGAGGCCCGACATAGCCAGGCTCCGAAGCGCCCGTGTTGTCGTTTCCGACCTCCCCAATGAGGACTTCGTCGGCGATCGCCTGAGTCACGATTCACTCGGTGACCATTCGGATCTCGGTCGATGCCTCGCTACCGCGTGGCTGCATCTTGCTCTCATCGACGGCGTCTGTTTCGAGCATATCGATCCGTGGGATATCGTCGTCCAGCCGAACGGCGGCTTCGCTTTTCTCGGGGGTCTAGCTTCACTGCCAGATCGACGTTCGCGCAATGACCTGCTGCGCTACCTTACTGCTTCAGCCCAGCATGAGCCTGATCGAGCGTGCGCCTTTTTGGTGCGACTCAGTGAAGCTACTGAGGGGCGGCGTTCGCAAGACTACTTGCGGATTCAACTCCGCCAAGCGACTCCCTTTCGCGACGGCAGCTGGAGCGAACCTATTCGCGGTGAACGGCTGGCCCACACGCTGTTATTGCACTGGAGACTGGCTCGCAGCAACGGCTATGCTCCCTCTCGCGCTTTAGCAGCCTTCGAACATGGTGTCTCCGGAATGGCACACCTCAGTGAGGCCCTCGCCCCAACGGATGACGCGTTCGAACAGGCTGTAGCCGACACACGGGTCGTCGCCGCAGCCGTTGACGTCCGTAAGAGACTCGGTCCGACGACTCTGCTTCGTTTCGTCCGCAGATTACTCGGCTCTTTGGACCATCTCGCCCACAACAGCGACGAGCTGATTCGAAGGGTAGAGGCGAGCGAATCTTCGGACTCCGACGAGGCTGTCTCCCAGCACTCAATTCGATGGAAACCACTCGTCGCGATTCTCGTCGCTGCGCTGACATCTGCTTGGGCTCTGAGGGTTGTGTCAAGCGGTCAAGGCGCTGGCGCGTGGATAGAGCCGACTACTACTGTCGTCCTGCTGATTCTCGTTATCGCGTATATCCTGGTTGTGGAGCGATCAAGAACACGACCCGGCTGACCGGTTGGAGGAATGATGACCGATTCCAAGGAAGCCCAAGAGCTACTTGCT
>JAAESQ010000579.1 GCA_024229275.1 bacterium
CGGTGAAACTATCATACAGCCTCGCATACACGTCCGCTCCGGAATCCGCTATCGTCGCCCAAACGACAACAAAAAGGCTGTCCTTAGGAACGGTTCACTAACAAATTAGTCGTTTTTCTTAGTGTAGATTATGCGGAGAAGGCGACAGCGGTTTGAAAAGCCTGTATATTAATGCAAGCATTGGTGCACCTCCACACAGCCCAATGCTAGCGCCATGAACGAATTTCGCGGTTACGAAGAGTCGCACGAAGATTTCATGAGAGTCTATTGTCGTTCGCTGCCGGAGGACCACCGACGCCGCTACGCCGCGGTCGAGGCGCTGAAGATCGGTTTCGGCGGCGTGGCTTATGTGGCGCGGGTCTTGGGCATGAGCCGGCGAACGATCTACACCGGGATTCGCGAATTGGAGGCGATGGGTAACGACGACCCCGACCATCCGCGGCGTCCCAGCGGCGATGAGAAACGCATCCGCAGACCCGGAGGAGGCCGGCCGAAGGTGACACAACGCCAAGCGGGGTTGGATGAGACGCTCGAAGACATTCTCGAAGCGCACAGCGCCGGTAGCCCCACTGACGAAAGCGTCCGCTGGACGGATCTGAAGCCGATGCAGCTGGCGCAGGAGTTGCTCCACTGCGGCTACGAGATCGGCCGCAACACGGCGGCGAAACTCCTGGATCGCACCGGATATCGTCGTCGTTCCCTGCGCAAGGAGTTGATCACCGGCCAGGTCGATCCTCATGAGCGCGACCAGCAGTTTCGCCATATCGACACGTTGCGTCGGCAGGCCCATGCTCAGGGCATCCCCGTGCTGTGTGTCGACACCAAGAAGAAAGAGTTGCTGGGCGATCTGCATCGTCGTGGGCAATGCTACAGCACGGACATCCAGTACGTGTACGATCACGATTTTCGCCATCTGGCCACGGGCTTCCTGATTCCCCATGGCGTCTACGACTACTTCGACAACGCCGGATTTTTGACCCTGGGCACCTCGCGTGAGACCAGCGCTTTCGTCTGCGACGCCATCGCCCTTGCGTGGGAAGAAGATCGCCATGCCCATTACCCCGACACCGAAGAGATCGTGTTGACCTTCGATGCCGGCGGCGCCAACGCCGTTCGTTCCGTGCGCTTCAAGGAGGACATCCTGGCGCTGAGCAAACGCCTGGGTCTGCGCCTGCGCGTCGCCCACTACCCGCCTTACACCTCCAAGTGGCACCCGATCGAACATCGCCTGTTCAGCCAAGTCGAGCGGACCTGGCGCGGCGTCATACTCGATTCGCCCCGGACCGCTTTGGAAACCGTGCAACGCACGCGTACCCAAACCGGCCTCACGGTCAAGGCATGCATTCTCGATACCGTCTACGAGTTGGGACGAAAATGCTCCGACACATTCAACGACATCAAAGACAAGTTCATTCGTCACGACGACGTCCTTGGGAAATGGAACTATGTCGTCGATGCCAATGGTTTTAATTAAAAAGACGTTTTAGTTATTTCTGAACAGTTACTAAGGGCACCACCTACCACTTTTTATATTACTCGGTTTAGCTTCCCATTGATGACCCTGTTTACATTCCCATAATAGCTTTGTATGAGTATTTATGTAGGTATCGGAAAGACATTTTCCTCC
>JAAESQ010000580.1 GCA_024229275.1 bacterium
CATCCTCGCACAGACAGATACCTATATTGGTGAACTTCTGAATGCAGTAGAGGGGTTGGGGATCAAGGACGACACCATTTTTATTTTTACCTCTGACAATGGGGGCTATGGGGGCGTGGGCAGAGAAGGGTTCAATGGCCCCTGGCGAGGGAGCCTCTTTACCAGTTACGAGGGTTCCTTTCGCGTTCCCTTCTTGATCCGCTGGCCGGGCAAAATACCGCCGAGGCAAAAATCCAATGAAATTGTCCATGCGATGGATGTGTACGCCACATTGGCGGCTATGCTGGGTCTTGAGATCCCGAGTGACCGCGTCATGGACAGTGCTGACCATTCCGACTTCCTCATGGGTAAATCGCAGAAATCCGCTCGAGAATCGATAGTGTTCTACATTGGCAACGAAATCGTCGCAGTGAAATGGCGGAACTGGAAAATGCTGTTCAAGGAGATAGAGAGAATCGGTGAGCCTGCCGTCACAAATTTCGACCCTGCGATCTACAACCTATTGAAAGACCCGCAAGAGCAAGAGCGTCTTCGCCACTACATCGAGGACACGTGGGTAGAGGCACCCTTGTACAAGGTGCTGGAAGACCACGAGACGTCAATCGCGAAAGATCCGGGTATACCGGATCATTGAATCAATGGGGTTGAGATAAAAAGAGCATCAGTCCAGGTCAGGCGATTCCTGGTCGCTCACCCGATAGAATCTCTTCAGTTCGTTAGTTTCGTTTGAGATCCGCGATGACTCTTCTGGCCGCATTGTGTCCGGGCGCGCCGGTCACCCCACCGCCGGGGTGGGCGCCGGAACCGCACAGGTAGAGATCGGTAATGGGTGTCCGGTACTGGGCGGCCTTGGGGTGCGGCCTCATACTGAAAATCTGGTCGAGATCGTGGCGACCGTGGAAGATATCGCCTTCGGTAAGACCGTATTCGGTTTCCATGTCGAGTGTGCTTATCATCTGTCGCCCAATGATGAGTTCCTTGAGATCGGGCATCACCCTGGCCATGTAATCAACGATCTGATCGGCTGCCTTCTCCTTGACGTCATCCCAGTGCAGACCATCGGCAAGTTTGTAGGGATAATATTTGGCGAGGACGCTCATTACATGGTGCCCCGGGGGAGCGAGACTGTCATCCAGGGTGGATGGAATGGTGATCTCCAGTCTCGGTTCTGCCGGGAAACGACCTGTCGCTGCAGCACGGTAGTTTGCTTCCTGCCCTTCGATGTCGGGATGCATGCAGATATCGGACCGATGCCACGGACCTTCACCCGACGGGAAGAAGCGGATATCGGGAAGCCCCTTGAGCGCCAGGTTTACCCGACAGGAGCTGTGGCCCATCCGAATCTGGGCAATGTCCTTCGTGAACTCCGGGTCCAGATGGGTCGGGTCTATCAGCTTCAAAAAGGTCGTTTTCGGATCGGTATTGGCCAGCACACAGCGGCCGCTGAATGTCTCTCCAGTGTCCAGGCGCACCCCAGTAGCCCGCCCGTTTTCGACCACAATTCCGTCGACGGCGGCCGAGGTTCTGATCTCTGCTCCTCTTGACTCTGCGAATGCGGCCATTGCCTGGGTCAAGCCGCCCATACCTCCTCGTACCATTCCCCATGCTCCCAGCTCACCGTCGATTTCGCCGATGGCGGAATGAAACAGGGGAATGGCCGAGCCCGGCTGGCGAAGGCTCGCGTAGTTGCCGGAAAAACAGGCGGCGCCGTACATGCTCTTGATCATAGGGCTTTCGAACCAGCGGTTGATCAGATCATAGGCGCTGCTGGTTAGAATCTGCACAAGGCGATGACGCAATTCAGGACTCAACCTCCGAAGCTCAAGCCCCATCGATCCGAGCTTCAACAGATTCGAAAAACCACCCTCCAGCGTGGGCGGTTCCTTCAGCATCTGATTGCGGATGACGCCGCCGACGTTCTGAAACATCTCCTCGAATGCCGCCATGGCGTCATAGTCGGTCTTCGAAAATCGTTCAACTTCCCTGCGGTCGTGCGCTTCGTCATCATTGAAAAAGAGATAGTCGTCCCTGCAGACCGACAGAGTGCCATCCATTCTGATCATTTCGAACCCATGGTCCTTGAGCTGAAGATCCTCGATGACCTTGTTCTGCAGCAGGCTGACCACATAGGAAATCGTTGAAATCCTATACCCCGGATGAAACTCCTCGGTAACCACCGCACCACCGACCATGGGACGACGTTCCAACACGAGTGTCTTGAAGCCGGCTTTGCCCAGATAGCCGGCCGCGGTCAAGCCGTTATGGCCACCGCCGACGATGATTGCGTCATATTGATTTCCCATAGTCATCCCTCTCGTCTGTGTTACCTGTCGTCAGCCTTGGTCGGTCCGGTGCTGCACATGGGCTGACCTCCAAAGCCACCGAGTGGGTCCGGAAACCCATCGAGGGCCCTGACGGTTCCGTTGGCGTGAGTCCATTGACCGCCCCGCCGTGATCGATACCGTTCTCATCAAGATCCGCCGGTTTCCCTGCAGAAGACACACCACCCTCTTCATTAGCTCATCAGGCAATCTACCAGGTCCATCCGCGGTCAGACGATTCAGACGATCTTGGGTTGGGATGGTTGTGGGAATGGTCGCAGATGTCGAGAGAGCTACGGGTGCTGCCAATTCTATTCCCAGCCGTTATCCGGATTAAGATCTACAGCGCGACTGCAACTCGTTGGGGGATTCGTGAGAAACCCAAGAACCGGACCGACCCTTGTTCCGCTGATTGCCTTTTCAGCGATCTTCGTCATGTCCACTATCAGCTGCACAGCCCCCGAGAGACCCGCTCGGCCCAATATTCTGCTCATCGCCGTGGATGATCTCCGCCCCGAGCTGGGCTGCTATGGCGCCGATCACGTCGTCAGCCCGAATATCGATCGGCTGGCCTCAGAAGGACTGCTCTTCACACGGGCCTACTGCCAATCAGCGGTCTGCAACCCGTCCCGCGCCAGCCTGATGACCGGCAAACGTCCCGACACCCTGCGGGTCTGGGATCTCTCGGCGGACATGCGCACCTTCAATCCCGACGTGGTGACCCTCGGACAACACCTCAGGGCCAACGGATACCACTCGGTCGGCATCGGTAAGATCTTCCACAACACCAGACCCGACAGTGCCACTTGGAGCGAGCCCAAGATGCAAATCGAGGGCTATCCCTTCGACCCCGACGCCGTCTACCGTGGTCAGGAGGGAATCCGCGGTCAGGAGGAGAAGAAGGCAGAGATCATCGAGGCTGGCAATGAAGCCGGGGTCATCGACCAATTCGGTCATTGGTACCTCAAGGCGCAGGCCACCGAAAACGCCGACGTGCCCGATTCGGCCTACTTTGACGGCGCCCAAACCGACCTTGCAGTCGAGAAGTTGGCAGAGCTTGAGACTTCCGACACGCCGTTCTTTTTTGCTGTCGGCTACTACCGACCCCACCTACCATTCAACGCTCCAGAAAAATACTGGGATCTCTACGACCGCAACCGCATCCCGATGCCGTCGAACCCGGATCTCCCCACGGAGTTGCCTGAAATGGCGATCAACAATCTCAGGGAGCTCCGAGGCTACACGGATTTCGGAGACATCCAACATCCGACCGACGGCACCCTCGACGAGGATCGCACTCGCTTGTTACGGCACGGGTATTTCGCCTCGGTGAGCTACGTGGACGCCCAGGTCGGCAAGCTGATGCACGCGCTGGACGATCTCGGACTGGATGAAAATACCATCGTCATACTCTGGGGCGATCACGGCTGGAAGCTCGGCGAGCACAACAGCTGGTGCAAGATGACCAACCTCGAGATCGACGCCCGGGTGCCGTTGATCCTCAGGGCGCCCGTCATGCCCACCGCGGGTATGAGGACCGAAGCCCTCGTCGAGTTCGTCGACATCTATCCAACTCTCTGCGAGTTGACCGGCGTTCCGGTCCCCGATGACCTGGAGGGCACGAGCTTCGCGCCGCTGGTCGACGATCCGTCACGTCCGTGGAAGAAGGCAGCCTTCACCCAGTTCCTGCGCGAGGGCATCTGGATCGCTCCCGACGGCGTGGAGTACATGGGCTACTCGGTTCGGACCGACCGCTTCCGCTACACCGAGTGGGTTGACTGGGAGACCCTTGAGTTGAAGGCAACCGAGCTCTATGACCACGAGAGGGAGCCCGGCGAAAGCCGAAACGTCGCGGAAGACGCCGGCTACACCGACGTCAAGAGCGAAATGGCCGCCATCCTCGAAGCTGGGTGGCGAGCGGCGCGACCCGAATAGCCCAGACCACAGCTATCCCTACAGATCAGGTTCAGTTGCGAAGAGGGCTGCAGCTGTGGGCGAACCTACACCGACCCCAAGGTGCGCGAGCGTCAGCTCACCGCCAACTACGTAGACATGCTACCTACGACGGCATCTCGACCCACTCGAGACCGAGCTCGAGCATCTTGGCCGGAGCCGGAACACCGTCTTCGGTCCAGTCGGCCATCTCGTAATAGAGGCTGAGGGCGCGCTCGTACTCTTCCTTGTCGAGGGCCTTTCCCGCGAACGGTCCGCTGCCCTTGAGTGCCTTGAAGAACTTATTGGGCAGCTTGTCGTCCTTGCGCCCAAACCCCTCACGGGCGTTGTAAGCGCGGAGCATGTTCAACCGGCGCTCGCCTACCCGCATCAGTTCGTCGATGCTGACATCCCACCCGGTGACGGTTCGGACCATATCCACAGTTTGTGAAGGGCCATAGAGACACCATGCGGGCCCCCACACGAACTGGCACAGCTCGAGGGTGTCCATGAGGCTGTAGAAGATCTGGGTTTTGGCAGCAAAACGGACTTTTTCGGGTTCCAGACTCTCGGGCTGTTGCGGTTCTTTGAGGTCGATCTCGGCCAGGTGTCCGAGGATGAGGTCGGTGCTCCCCTCCTCATAGTTGGGATCGTGCTCGCATGACTGGTGGTCGGCGCCGAATGGGTTGACCGCGTAGATCAGACCCAGCCCCTTCTTCCACTGGGGCATATGGGCGGGGGCCTCCAGCCCTTTGACGGTGATCAAACAGTCGGCGGCTTCGGGACCCCACTTCTCTGCGGCCCGGGCCGAGCCTTGCGAAAGAACGGGCCCCAACGCTCCGCTGTTGGTGACGATCTGCTGGAGGACCTCCAACATCACCTCGGCATCTCCGAATCGAAGCTCGAGACCACCGGTCTCCTCGAGACCGATGATGCCCTTTTCGAAGCACTCCATGGCAAATGAGATGGTCGCTCCGCAGGAAATGGTGTCGACTCCGTACTCGTTGCAGGTCTGATTTGCCCTGGCGACTGCCGCCAGATTGTTGATGCCGCAATAGGTGCCGAAGGTGCTCAGGGTTTCGAACTCGGGGCCTCCGTAAAGAGGATCCACCTCGTAGGGGGGCTCGGTGATCTCAACCACCCGTTTGCAGCGGACGATACAGGCGTAACAGGTGTCGCGTTTTAAGAGGATGGTGTCGGACATGGTCTCGCCGCTGATATCCACGGCTCGATCCCACTGGCCTTCGTTGTAGTTGCGGAAGGGTTGGGCACCCACCTCGTTGTGGACGTTCATACACGCCCCCGTGCCGAACGTGCCACAGTCGTCGACGTCGGCATTCTCCTTCATCAGACCGGGGCCGGCCTTCATGATCGCCTTCAACCCGTCGCGGTCGGCCATCTCCATCTTCTTGGTGCCTTTGACCACGATCGCTTTGAGGTTCTTGCTGGCCATGACTAGTCCCATTCCGGTGCGGCCGTTGGCCCGATTCGCCATGCTCATGAGGGCGGAGAACAGCACCCCGTTTTCGGCCCCGGGGCCGTGCTGGAGGATGTGGATCTTGGGGTCATCGAGCTCTTCCTTGAGAATCGCCTCCACTTCACCGGTGAGCTTGCCCATGAGGTGGCCGGCGTCCCGGAACGCCACCTTGCCGTCGATGACAGTCAAATACACGGGCTTAGGAGATCGTCCGGTGACGACAATGCCATCGATGCCGGCAAACTTGAGATTGGCCGGAAAGAACCCACCCGATTGGGAGTCTCCGATGGCGCCGGTCAAGGGTGATCTCGCGTTGACGTTGACCCGGCTCTGGCCGGAGATCAACGAGCCGGTGACAACGCTGGCCATCACAGTGAGGACATTCTCAGGTGCGAGCGGGTCGACCCCGATGGGTGTGTCCTTGAGGATGTAGTACATCCCCATCGCAGAGCCACCCATGTATTTTCGGTAGAACTCTTGGGACGGCTCCTCGATCTCCTGCCGGCTGTTGGTCAGATCGACGTGAAGTATTTTCCCGTTGTATCCGTACGGCATGAGAATGCTCCATTCTTTCCCTTCGGTGGCGATCGTACGCTTGGTCACGGTTGACCGCCTGGTTACTGACCCTGGGACAGGTGCGATACCCATTTCACATGGTCGAGTATAATCGAGCCCTTCGAACCTGGGGCGTGGGCGAATGACGATCCAGATCACGGTGAACGAGCGAGAGGTCGAGATCTCAACGGGAAGTACCCTGGACGCCGTGCGTACTTCCTTCAAACCCGACGCCGACCTTCTGGTGCTCAACGGTCATGTGGGTGATGGCGGAGAATCGATCGCCGGGGGCGACGAGATCGTGCTGCTTCGGCGAGGAGAAGTCCCGGATGCACACGAGCTGGAGAGTCTACTCGTTGCCCGCCACAGCCCGGGTATTCATGGCAAGGTCAAGGCATCACGGGTCGGGGTGGCCGGGCTCGGCGGGCTTGGCAGCCAGGTCGCCATCGCGATGGCGCGGACGGGCATTGGTCGCCTGGTTCTCGTCGACTTCGACGTCGTCGTCCCGAGTAATCTCAATCGTCAACAGTATTTTGTCGATCAGATCGGGATGCGAAAGGTGGACGCGTTGTCGGAGACGTTGCGACGGGTCAACCCCTATGTGGCGATCGAGACGCACAATCTGAAGCTCGCGCCGGGAAACGTCCACGAGGTCTTCGGCAGTTGTGACGTGCTGGTGGAGGCTTTCGACCGGGCCGACCAGAAGGAAATGCTCATCAGAACCGCCCTCGATCGACTCCCGGACACGCGCATCATCGCGGCTTCCGGACTCGCCGGCCACGAACCGTCGGAGACGATCGAAATCCACCGTGTCAGCCCTCGTCTGTTCGTTGTTGGTGATCTTCAGACCGAAGCTCGACCCGGCACCGGCCTGATGGCGCCGCGAGTGGGAATGGCCGCCCACACGCAGGCCAACCTCGCGCTGCGGCTCCTGCTCGGGGAGGAGGAATGACCGACCGAGCGATCCGGGTTGATCGGAACGTGGAGGCAACATGATGATCACGGTCAAGCTCTTCGGCAAACTCAGAGATTATCTGCCCGAGAAGACAACAATGTGTAGTGCCGAGGCGGCAGATGGTTCGACGGTCGGCGATGTGCTCGACAGCTTAGGAGTTCCACGCGACAAACCGCGCATGATTCTTGTCAATTCTTATCGCTCCCGGCTCGAACACGTGCTTGAAGATGGCGACGTGGTCGCTGCATTTCAGGTCCTCCCCGGGGGATAACCAGCCGTTCGCAACGACAAACTGGGGAGGTATCTCTGAAGACTCGGCACTGATGCCCCGAGGTCTCCAGGGCAATACTCAAGGTAGCTGGAGATTTCGGATGATTCGACAGAGAGCTACAAGCAGCCTGCTGACAAATGCCGAGCTGGAATGAGCAGAACAGGTATTCATGGCGTAACCCTCCAGCGAGATTGTCCACTCAGGAGCAAACAGTTAACCTATGCACAGAGACGCTTCGATACTGAAAGCTGTTCTCTTTTGTCTCCACGTTCAGTTTCAAGGCCCCCAATCTACAAGAATCAGAAGTCATTGGCACCGCAAAGTGCACAAAGATCGCGAAGACGACGTAAAGAAGTTCCACTCTCGGTGCGGGGGCGGTGGTTGGTGCCGACAGCTGCCGTCGTAGTATCGCTGTGTGTATGAAATATGGATTATCATTCTCGCCGAACAGGGATTCTCCTGAACACCGGTTGGTAAGGTGGTGCCAATGAGAAGTTCGTTCATTCTAGTTTCGATACTGCTTGTGTTATCGATGGGCGTGCCGAACGGTAGCGCCAGTGAGATCACGCCAAGTCCCTTGAAAGATGTTCAGAACATCAAGATCGTCACCCACCAGAATCTCGACAAGGGAAAGACTCAGCTTCCTCTCTCAGCAATCGCTTCGAGATTTCTGTCAAAGTACTCCGATCTGACAGCTGTAGAGGAAGGGCCTTACGATGCCCTGATTGAGATCTGGGCAGCAGGAAAGTGCAACTGGGCAACCTACGGCGATTTTCATATTGGAAGAGAAGGCACGAAGTACTACACAGGCGGAGAGATTTCGGGCACGATTCGTCTCTCAGCAGAAGGATCCACTGACGTTGAGTGGAGTTTCGAAGGGAAGGTTCCTCCCTTGGATTCGGTGAGTGACGAGGTGTTGGAGCAGTCAACACAACCGAATCCCAAAGCTCTCATGAATGCGCTGATGACGAGCAGGTTCTTGAGTGTGTTGTGGGCTGTTGTGGGGGCGATTGGTGGAATCGACATGCTCGAGATGCAGATCAAGCAGAATCTCGAGGAAGCGGCTACCCAAAGCGAACCTCCGGCCGTCGCGGCGAGCAGAATCAAAGCACTCGGGTTGCTCGACGATCCCCGGGCAGAAGAACTGCTGTTTGGCTTACTTAGTGAAGACAAACCTGAGAGAACGCGAGCAGCTGCAGCCATCGGTCTTGGATACTCCAAGGACGAAGGTGCCTTTGAGCCGCTGTGGGAGATATACAGTACCAACTCAGGCGGGGAAGAAAGCAAACTCGGAAGAGCCGTCAGTCAGGCGCTCTCGGAGATCACGGGTCTGAAGCGGCTCAGCACCAAAGCACTTCTCAAGTGGCAGAAGAAGAACAGGTAGGTTAACGACGCGCTTCTAGTGTTTCTGCTTCGCACAAGCAAGTGGTCAGGTAGAAGGGCCGTGGTCTATACCATCTACGATGGGTACTGGCCGGGGTTGCCAAGGTAAGATCTGAGGCTCGTGGAATGGTATCGCTTTCTACTGGCTTTTCACCCAAATTGGTGAGGAGGAATACTTAGTTCCCGGAACGACTATGAGACATCTTCACCAGTCTCGACTGAAACAAAGGCTCCATACTCCGGTTTGACGAAGATCTCCTCGCAACGCGGGCACACTCCGTGGATGAATCGCAGCGAGTAGTCTTCTTTAAGGAGCTTCTCGACGGGTGTCCAATTCCCGCTTTTGCTTCGGAGGCTCTTGCAGTAGGAACAGATCGGCACAAAGCCCTCCAGCATCGCGAGGCGCCTCTCCAACTCTCGTCTTCGCTCCATTTCGCGCTTCAGGTCTTTCCATCGACGGAATATGAACACTCCCGCCGCGATCAATCCGAGAGAAGAGAGCATGAAGAGTTCATCGACGTTCCAGGCCTCTACCGTACGTGACCATTCTGACAACCACTCGAACGCGTTTAGCCCGGAGAGCACAAACAGAGCTACCGCGCAGAGGGAGATAAGAATGAGCGCGTCCAGTCGACTGGCTGCCTTCACCTGTTCCTCGAAGGGATCGATTCCGCGTTTCGGAGTTTCGTCGCTCATATTCAGTCCCCCAGTGAGTGACTCGCCGGCAGTCGGCCGATTTCTTGGGGTGCGTACGTCGTGCCTTGGGATCGAGAGACTTCCGACCTGTTAATCCTAGTTTACAGCCTTGTCAGGTTATGATCAATACTAGATTGATTTGACAGGGGAGGAGAATCCTTGTTTGGGTGTACATCTCCGGGCTTGACCAGAGGGGTGAAGGTTGAGCTCGCGCTGTTCATCTGCCTCGGAGGTACCCACTCGTGTCGTGTCTAGATTCTCTGGTGCTTCCCAGGACTTTGTCAAATGCATCGTGAAGTGTGGCTCGACTGAGATTTCGCCTGCTCTTCACAACTATAATGATGCGTGAGGGAGCATCATGATCAAGGTTTTTCGGCGGATAACCCTGATTGTAAATCTCAAGGCGAACGGACGCTCAATCTTCCTTGCGGTGCGGGATTGGCTTCCGGATCCCAGCGAAGAGGTGCTTGAGCGTGCGAAAGGGATGCTCGGGGATCTGCTCGAGGCGTGTCGCCATCTCTTGATTCGGCCTCACGCAGAGTTGGAGAAGAATGAAGAAGCTGTCTACGCCCAGTTTTCCCGCCTGTCCAGGTTCATCCGCGACGACCTCAGGGGTAACGGCTTGGCAAGCGGCGAAGTCTCACGCTGCAACCAGTTCCTCAGCAAATGGCGATTTCGTTTGAGAGCGTGAAGCACGTCTATCAATACCGGAATCCGAGAACGCTGCGCGCTTTCAGCGACTTCTTTATCGTAGTACTGCCAATAGCCTACGGTCCGCACTTCGCACGCATGGCGGGCGAATCGTCGTACGGACTTCATTTCATCGTCCCGGTGCTGTTCAGCATCATTCTCGTCAGCCTGGACAACATCCAGAATCACCTTGAGAACCCGTTTGACCAGATCGGCGAGGACGACGTGACGATCAACGTCAGAAGTTCCTGAGGCGCCTCGAGCTGTAGGTTTTCTTTGTTGGGTTGGCGACAGGCCGCAGTTGCGCGCTGATCCCTGAACTTGCTCCGGCGGCGTTTCATGAAACGAATCTGATGAACCGCTGATAGAACCCTCCCCTATGCTTCACCGTATTCAGGAGCGGAGGTTGTTCCTTCAATTCAACAAAAGACCCGTTCTTGGCTCTCTGGAGGGATTCTATGAAGCTTGCGAGGATGGTTGCGGCCTGTGGCGTATTTGCCTGGTGTTTGAATGCCCTACCTGTGTTTGCTCAGCAAGCGCAGGCACTTCGAAGTGGTGAGGATCTCGAGCAACTCATCGAAGAGAAGGCGGGATTCGCGCTCGAGCTGCCGGAACTGAGCTTCTCATGGGCCGATGAGGGTTTCATAGGAGACCGCGAGTCAGGGTCACTGGCCTCGACCCACTCGAAGGTCATTTACTACTTCGTCCACTGGGGTCCGACCGAGGTCGAGGAGATTGACGAGGCCTACGTGCGGCAGCGTATCCCGAAGGTGTGGCCGGGCGAGGGTCTTGAGGTGCAGAAGGTCAAGGCAGCGACCGTTGCCGGACACCCTGCCCTGTTTGCAGAGGTGATGCCGCGGCGCCAGTTCTACCGCGCGTTTTTTTTGATCTGGAACTGTCCCGAGACGGGGCGACAGTTCATTGCCGACATGAACTACAACGTTGCGGTGAAGACGCCGCGTGCAGAGTTGGAGGCGGAGTTCGAGACGACGCGCAAGACCTTGAGCTGTCATCCTGGGACTCCCGTGTCCCACCTGCCGACGCATCCGGTTCGCTACGACAACCCGCGCTATGGCCTGAGCTTCGAGCACCCGCCGCACTGGCATGTCTACGACAATCCCTACGGCGTGCCGCATCCCGCGTATGCCGGGTTGCGTAATCACACGGTGGGTTCGGTGCTGGCCTGGATGCAGGACATGGAAGTGTCGCTGCAGTTCGCGTGGTCTCCGATCCCTGACCAGGAGCAGCCGTCAGGCGAGGCGATGGGCATCCAGCTCGATCTGTATAAGATGGCGGTCGGGAGCGCGTTGGCGCTCGACGGGGTGGAAGACTTCGTGGCCGATGAGTACGAGACCCTTAGCCTTGGTGCGACACCGGTGCTCAAGGTGACCGGTACGGCCGAGCTGACCAAGCCGGAAGCGAAGGGACAGGATTTCGTTCCCAAGTCGCGGCTGATGATGCTCATCGCGTCGGATGCGGAGAAGAAGCGCGTTGTGACGATCTCGGTCGGTATCGACTACTACCGCAACGGGGGCGAGATCCACCCGCCGGACCGCTCGATCTTCGACCGCTGGGCGGTGGAAATCGCGAAGGGGTTGGAGCTCTAGGTTGGGATGTGTTGCTCTCTGAGCATATCCTCGCCGGTCCAGCGCTGATTCACGGCAAGACAATGCCGCCCCAATCATGTCATCCTGAGTACTGCTACGCCGCGTTCGGGTCGAATACTCAAGGAAAGACACCAAACTTCGATACTTGTCACCCTGAGCGGAGTCGAAGGGTCTCCCGTTGAAAATAGCAGTATGTATGTTGTTGTAATTGAGCAGATTGCTAACATCTGCGGGAGACCCCTCCACTCGCCCTTGGCTCGGTCGGGATGACATTCTTTTTGGGTTTGTCTTGGGAGCGTAGTCGAGGGATCTCCCGTTTCAGTTTCGCCGCTGCAACTGGCACGAATCGCGTTACGGCTGAACGATCCGCTGCTTGAGGGTTTCGATCAAGGCGCTGTCGAGCCAGTAGGACTCACTGCGCTCGGTTTCTGGGTCATAGCGGTTGAAGATCAAGAACCGGCCGTCCGGAGTCACCTGCGGACAGTTTTCATGAGCGGCCGTGTTGATTGCCGAACCGAGAGGAATCGCTTCTGACCAGCGAGTCTTGTCGAGCCGATAAGTGATGTAGAGATCCCCCCACTCTTGACTGACGTTGAGCGGGTGGTGGTCGACCGAGATGATCATGTAATTCTCGTCTGGATCAACGTACATATCGCCTTCGTCTGCCGGTGGCTCGGCGACGGTGTAGATGTGCTCCGGCGACTGATACGTGCCATTAACCAGCCGCGCCTTTGTCGGACATCAACGGAAGGTTGGCGCATGAGATTTTTCAGCGTTGCAACAGTATGGAAGCATCTGGCACATTTCTCGTTGGACGAGTTTTGAAACAGGCAGCTCGCGTCCTGCTCCCCTCCATCTCTGTTGAGTTTTGGCCGGTTCCCTAGTTTGTACTCTTGCCGCCAAGAAGATCGAGATCAGGAAACGTTCCATTGCACCCGGCCTCGTCACCCGTGAAGTCTGAGCCGACGGCAGCGACCGTTCCCTCGAGACCGAGATTGTCGTTCAAGGTCATTGTTACGGTGTATAGGATCTCGCCGCTGCTCGGGTAATCGACGGTGAAGCTCGCACCGGTGGCGAGCTGCTCCAATGACAGAGAAGGGCTGAAGGTCACAGCCATGCGATATACATATGCACAAGCACCAGCGTCTTTGTCGAAGTTCGAATACGTGGCGTTGATCTCGGTCAGTTCGCGATTCTCAAATTCGGCTCGTCCACCGGTAGCGTAGTCAGTGCTGTCATACAGGGCAAGTTGATACACGCCGTCAGGAGAACTCGCAGGCCCTGCCGGTATCCACGCTTCGAGAGTCGTCGGATCCCCCGAAGTCGCGGCGTTGTCGACCTTGGCAGCCACTGCGATCGCGGTGCCTTGGGTGACCTCGACATGGAGTGTGGCGTTTTCGAAGCTCTGTACTCCGAGATGCGTAATCAGGTAGAGCTGGGGTTCATAGTGGCCGAGTTCATAGGTGCCGGATCCAATCTCCACGCCATCGGTGTCGCGAAGACTTAGTTCGACGATGGTTCCGTTGCCGGTTCCTTCGGTGTCGATCAGCATGAAATTCGTACGGAAGCGTGAGTTTTGGACGAGTCCGACGATGTCGGTCTCATCACCGGGTCCGAGCGCGACGGATTGTGGGATGCCCTCCCACCCCTGGCCGAACGTCACACCATCCTTGAGGTTGTAGCTGCGGGCGCTGACGACGATCCTATTGTTCGAAGCAAAGCGCACCGCACCCTGGGCAGCCTCTAGGCCGAAGGTGTTGAAGATCATGTCCTCGAGGACAAGGGTCTCACCGGGTTCGACGATGAATGGTGCGTTCACAGGATTGGTGTTCTCGCCCCAACGTGGGAGCCAGTAGACGATCACCGACGCCGATTCCGGACCGGGATTGAAGATATAAGCATCGAGCATCCAGAAGCTGCCGCGCTGGCCCGCTCCTCGTGCCGCTGCCGGAACGAAGATATCGGTTCCTGAATTGAGCGCCGAAGCAGAAACCGCGCACAAGAGAGCTATAACGAAAAGACTAAAGCTATACCGTCCAGACATCGATCCCTCCAACGACCGCACATCGCAGACTTCCAAGATAGCACCTCTCGCTGAAGAGGGCTGACTGATTGCGGGTGCCCTTCAGTTAGGGAGTTGGATTCTTACCCATCATTAGCTGGCCGACTGACAGGCTGCCGTTGCAGGCTGCAGCATC
>JAAESQ010000581.1 GCA_024229275.1 bacterium
AAGAGCCCCGCCCCTCGAGCAAACCGGTTGTAGACGTCAAAGTCCCACCTTCAATGAACACTCGTGGTCGACGCGGCATCTCGTCTCCGCGAACACCCTGTCAAAGTTTGACACCTTCGTCAGCCCTGGTACCGCAGCCGCAGCCGGCCGAGCCGTGATGTCGCAATGCTAAACGTGGCACCCGTCTTGCTCTCTTGACAGCGATGTGCGAATCTCCTCCACCTGGATATGGCGCGTCGAATACGCAAATCGCCATGACGTAATAATAAGGGAGACGAAATGAGCTCGAAAACCCGTGAAACTAGAATGAGACAGAAAGCAGAAGCCGAATCTGCTGTTGAAGCTCGCGTGGCAAAACATAAAGCGGCGGACAATAGTGACCAGAAAATGGCAAGGGATCCCGTGCTGCGCAAACTCAAGGCAAACTTGAAAAAGGTAGAACGTCGACTCAAGGCCATTGACGCGAGCGATGCTTTGAACGAAGCCCTTGCTCAGAAAAAAGCCATGCCGAAAGAACAACCCGAAGCCAAGGGAAACGCTAAGGCAGCCAAGGGAAAGGGCAAAGCCAAGAGCAAGCCCAAGAAATCCAAATAGTTAAGAAAGTCGTAAACAACCAGGTTGTTCTTCTACTGGCTGTATTGATGCCAGGCTTTAGGACCTTAGGAAGTTGCCTCATTACTCGCCGCGCACCAGCAAACGAGGCATCTCGTTGTCGAGCATTTCGAGTCTAGCGGCGAACTCCTCGTCTTCCTGTCGGCGAACGCCCTCCCCGACCCACCAACTCACCACACCGGGATTCTTGTTCAGAACCATCGCAAGCGGGGTCCCTTTCTGATTGCGGTGCCTCTATAAGAAGTCAAGGGTGAGGAGTCCGTCGTCGAGGCTGTGAGTCTGTGGGAAACCCGAAGGGTTTTCCAAGGGCTGTGGGAAGGTGGCGAAGCCAGCTTCCCATAGGCCGTCAGAGTCACAGCCTTGGGCGCGCTGCTGCTCATGCCGCGGCTTCTCGCTGTTTCTCGATGCGTTCGAGGTGACTGGCGATGAGGGTTTCCTTGTCGTATCTAGCATCGGTAGTCATGAGCTTGTAGACCACCCTGTGGCACTGGCGAGACAGTGCGATGAACGCAGCGACATGGGATTTCGGGTGCCCTGCATAGTCACGGACCTTCTTGTCGTAATAGGCGCGATCGACGGCGCTATGTTTGATGGAGACGACAGAGGAAGTATACAGAGCGTGCAGGACTCGTTTGTTGGCACCTTGTGTCAACCGATCGTTGTCGAGACTCTTGCCACTCTTTCGCGCAAGCGGAGTGACGCCAGAGTAGGTTGCACATTGCGGTTCGGTTGCGGCGCGTGCGACCGGCAGCAGCTCCGATACCAAGACTCCTGCCAGCACCGGACCGATGCCATGCATTTCAAGTAGCTTCTGCCCCACAGGATTGCGCTCGACGCGCTCGGCAATCGTAGAGTAGAGCTGTTCGGCCGACTCATAGCAGATCCGGATCTGGCGGACTAGGAGACTGATCTCGAGTGTGACGGCTGATCGCTCCTCCGCGGCGAGCTCGATTCGCCGCGCCATTCCGCGCAGCAGCTTTGCGACACGGTTCGCCCTGGACCCATACCGGCACTTGTACAGGATTCTTTCGATGCTGCGTAGCTGGGCCCTCTCCATGCCTTCGAAGCCCGGCCAGCGTTCCAGCAAGTACACCATGGCCTTGCTGAACGGCTGAGGTCCTTCCCACGACTCGTGCAGCATCTCCGGCGCCAGCTCGAGCAGTACGGCACGCAGCCGCGAAACCTGTTGAGTGCGGTCGCTCGTGATGCGGGCGTAGGTCCGGGTCAAACGCGAGAGGGCTCGCTCCTCATCAGTAGGCTGTGTCGTCACCCGACACCCGCGCATCCGCGCATCCGCAAATACACCATCCGTGCGCCCAAGAAGGCGTCCCAGTCGTCGTCCTTGCGTGGCTGGCCCTCCAAATCCCTGAAGTGATTGAGAGCCACCGTGTTGACCTGCCAAACCTCGCAGCCTAGCTGGTTCGCGACATCGGTCACGATTCGTCCGTGAGAGCGTTTCGACTCGACCACGACGACCAGGGTCGCTTCCGGCCCGACCGCTAGCATCAGCTTGGCTATCGATTCTCGAATCTGCTCCCTTTCGTTCGCCACTCCAACCCGTTTCTCGATCCCCCCGTCTCCGTCGAGCAGCACAGCCCGGTGCTCCTCCTCCGCGCAATCAAACCCCACAACTCTGACGCATCCCTTCACCTGAAGACCCTCCCCTCGTACAATGGCCAAGCCGCGCGTCGTCGACGCCTCTATCAGCCATCTTGGCGAGGTCCCTATCAGACGGCGCGTATGGCTCACGAGCACGGGCGGCAATCCAGGGCAAGCCACTCAGGCAGGCACCGTAACAGCCATACCCGTGCTCGTCTTTGTTATATAGGACCCCAGGGCCGACGAACTCTGCAAATCCCATCTCAGTTCCAAGTCGATCTCAACTGATGCGTCAGGAGATCACTGAGTCCGCCGGCCACTCGTTTCCGAAACACTTCGCAGTGACGTTCCTGGGTGGCAGTGAGAATTCACGTCCTGTAGCCGAGAGTTATCACGTTATCTCGGGCCTGGCTCCGAAACGGACCTCACCGTTCAACCGCTGAACTGACCGTTCAACCGCTCCAGACCCCGCTTGACCGCTGAAACGACCGGAAGCCGTACACTTGTTCCATGACCATCCTCAAAGACCGCATCTTGTTGCACCTGCAGGACGGGAAGCGCATCCCCGTTGACCCGCAGGAAGTTTACCTTCTCGAGGCCGAAGGCGGCGAGA
>JAAESQ010000582.1 GCA_024229275.1 bacterium
CCAGCATGTGGACGTAGCTACCAACGGCGGAGTCGACCCAGAGATCATCGTCCGCTTCTACTCGCGCCAAGGACTCAGGTGTCAAATTGGAGACCATTTCAACTTTGCCGGCTACGAGACGATCGATAGATTGGTTGTGGTCGTCTTCGAATAGAAATTCTGCCTGTTGCTCTGATGGCTTTGGACCCCAGTAGTCGGAAAAGGCTTCGAGGCGCAGTGAGGCTCCTGGTGTGATTCCGGCAAACCGATATGCGCCTGTGCCAACCGGTTTAGTGATCTCATCTGGTGAATCTGCGGGAACGATTGAGAGGCTTTCCAGTTTCTTTAAGAACACTGCATCGGGTCCCGTCAACTCGACGCGTACGGTCGATGAGTCGACGATTACAGTTCGAACTACGGTCTTGAATCGAACCTTGGCTTGGCTCTGTGGGTGTTGGCAGACGCGATCGATGGACGCTGCTACATCAGCAGCGTTGAGGGTCTCTCCATCGTGAAATAGGACGCCTTCGCGAATAGTGAACTGCCATGCATTGTCATCGGCCTTCTCCCAACTTGTCGCCAACACAGGCACCACGTTGCCTTTGGCGTCGGTGGTCAGCAGAGGGTCGTAGACGTTGGCGAGTATTGCGCCACCGACCCATGTTGGATCGATGTGTGGATCGAGCGCCCCCGGTTCGTTCGGAAGCACGATCCTAATGGGTGGTTCGTCCCCCGAGAATCCAACGGATGGCAGCGAGGATACAGCGAAACACACCGCAAGAAGGAGACACTCAAATCGCGTCTTTGTGGTCGTCATGATCTTCCCCCGATGACACGCGCTGATTGGACCAAGCGCTCTTTGTCTCAAGAGTAGATGGCGGCCAGGAAATGTCAACCCAAGTCAGGTCTTGAGAATATGGCCTTCAATGGTGGCTTTGTTAGGACTATTACGCGCCTTGACACACCGGGTATAAGCGCCTGGCAACCAGGTTGGAGTCCCCTTCTGACTTAGGGGCCAATACGGTTCGCTGTCGCAGTTCTGCTGCCGAGTTCGAGTCCCAGTGATTCAACGGCGCCGATGTCGTTTCGAACCGCTGTAAAGACGGTGCGCTCCTCCATTGTTCGATATGTGTCGCCGCCAATGTGATGCAGCTGCCAGGGTGCAGTGGTGTCATCTTCGAGCCACAGCTGTTCGTTCTTATTGAGGATTCTGAAGGTATGATCGAATGCTTCGATATACCAGGCTCCCACGAGCGCTTCGTAGTTTTCGGGCAGGGGGATGACGTCGATGCCTTCTTGTTCGACCTTACCTAGGCCGAGATGTCTCTTGGCACTACCCATGATTTCCGAAGCCAGAGTCGAGCCGTTGTCTGCGCTCGTCATGACGACGATGCCTGATTGCTGTTCTGGGTAGTAGGCAAAAGAACACTTGTAACCGTAGTTCGAGCCTCCATGCCGGAATGATAAGGATTTTCCTTCGCCGACAACGCCCACACCGAGACCATACTCGTCTTTGACTGGTGTGATCATTCTCAATGCGAGTTCTCTGGATACCAATGCATCCTCTGAGCCTTCAAGTGCTGCTGCGATTCCGAGAATGAATCGGGCATAGTCTTCCGCTGTGGTCCAAAGTCCGGCTGCGGCTTGCTCTGGGTAGATGTGCCAGCGATCTTCGTGACGCTCGCCGCGACCGTCGATCGCAGGTGCCGCACGACTGGCAACCTCATCCAATGCAGGTTGCGCAAAACTACTGTGGTTCATACCGAGTGGATCCAGCACAAGCTCGTGCATGAGTTCAGCGAAGTCCTTGCCTGAGATTTCCTCCATGACCTGCTCCGCAACCGTGTACCCACCGCCGCTGTATCGGAACGCTTCTCCGACAGTACCGTCGATGCGGACCGGGTCGGTGTTGGCTGGACCGTCACCGTCCAAGACCTGGGTATTCGAAGGGAGCTTCTGATCAGGTGAGTACCCCGGGAACCCGTGCACTGTCAGCGCCGCGGAGTGGCTGAGAAGATGCGCCATGGTGATCAGGCTTGACTGCCCTTCTTCATCATCTGGGATCTTCCAATCGGTGAGGTACTCGTTCACGGGTACGTCGAGATCCAACAGCCCTTGGTCGACCATCACAAGTGCACCAAATGCTGCGACTGCCTTGCTCATCGAAGCTGCCTGAAACGCCGTCTCTGCGACAACTTGCTGCGTCGAATCGAAATCGTAGTGACCGTGACCACCCTGCCAGGCAATCTGATCATTCTCGATCACAGCCATTCCGAAGCCTGGTACGCGGAGACGAACCATGCGCTCGACAACGTCGTACTGCCGACCCAACTCTACGGTGGGCGCTCGAGATGGAAGGAGCCCTGAGAGGAGGTCCACTGCTAAGTCAGGCGTATCAACCGGCGCATCCTTTGTGCCAGGCAAGCTACAGCCAACGCAGAACACCAGCAAGAACAGGCTCAGAACCGTCTTTTTCATATGAACGCAACCTCCACCCGTAGAGTAACTCGCCCTTGAGATGAATACGAAGAACTGGAAACCAGGGTTAGCCATTGTCCGGTTGTTGATTGCGGTCTTCGGTCAAGAATTTGGGGTTGCGCACGAACAGAGTCCTGAAAGTCGGCGGAGAGCTATGAAAAGGTGCTGCCGAATGGCGGCGAGTTCTCGCACGGAAATGCCGGAAGGGGATTTCTGAGATATGCAGTTCTGAGTCTCTTTAGTGGTAATAGTGTCAATTCGCACCTGTGGTAGCATGAGGCCGAACGATAGGAATTTTCTATTCCCCTTCATCGGGGGCGTCGTGCGATACCCTCTGACACTCCTGAAGAACTTATAGCTAGGAGTCAGTTGGTGTCGCATCTGGCGGAGGGCGGGTCCGCGCGAGCGGAACGTTCGGGCCTGCAACTCAACGGCCCCGACGTCAGGTGTGGTTTCGGCGTGGAGGGACGAGTCTGGTGACGACGACGGGATCTGGATCGGCCGGGGGCGACTCGAAGGGCACCTCAACCACGGCCGCCGCCGAGCGCCGGGCGCAGGTCGCTCGAGTAGTTCGGAAGCTCCGTGCGGGCGAGGACCAGGAAGCCGGTTTTAGGGTGCTTTTCGAGGCCTACCATCGACCACTCACGCGCTTCTTTGTGCGTAAGGGATTCAATGCGGTCGATGCTGTGGATCTAACCCAAGATACGTTTCTTGGCATCTACCAAGGGTTGAAGGGCTTGCGGGATGAGGACCGATTCGAATCTTGGCTCTACAGGATCGCCACGACGAACTACTTGAAAAGGCTCAGAAGCGAAGCGACCGCCAAGCGAGCAGGCCAGGAAATCCCGCATGACGAGGCTAGGATGGTGCACGACGCAACAAAGGTGCCCGCCGAACAGCTGAACGAGGTCTTGAACGACGAGCGTCAGCAGGCAATGCGGAAGGCGATTCAGGAGCTGCCGAATCAGATGCGCCGGTGTTTAACCTTTCGCATCTATCACGACCTGAGCTACCGAGAAATCGCAACCGTTATGAAGCTCAAGATCGACACCGTCAAGGCTCATCTTTTTCAGGCCCGCGCCAGGCTGAAGGAAAAACTCAGTTCGTACTCGGTGGATGCACTGAATGATCGAGGGGATTAGATGACAACGAACCACAAGAATGACTCAGAGGTCTTTCGAGCGGTTCTGATCGAGGAGGTCAGGGCGCGGGGTGGGGACCATCCCGAGATCAACACCTTGGTCGACTACTTGACCGGTGCCCTCGACCCGAAGGCGGACGGCCGCGTGCAGGACCACCTCGCCGCGTGCCACGAATGCGCGACGAAAGTGCTCGACCTCGAACCTCTCGTTGAGCCGGACGCAGTTCCCGAAGGCGTCGCTGATCTGGAACTGGAGACTGCCTGGCGAGACCTACGCTCGCGAATTCGGGCCTCGGAGAATGTTCGCCGTTCTACCGTTGCTCGCCGTTGGTCGACGGCTCTCGCCGCCTCGCTACTCGTGGCGACCGCCGGTCTGTCGGTCTGGGTGAGCCAGTTGCAACAGGCCACGACGGATCTCCGGCAGCAGATCGTGGAATTCTCGAAGCCGCAGGTGAATCTGCCCGTCTTCTATGTCGACGAACTCACCAGGAGTTCCAACCGCGGCCTCGTCGCTATCGAGGTGCCTCTCGAAGCGAGCTACTTCGTGCTCATCTTCTCCTCGGCTGAAGTCGGCTCCTACGAGCACTACGAGTTGGTTTTCGCCAATAGTGAGGGAACCGAGGTTATGCGCAGTGGTGGGTTGAAGGAGAGCGACAGCGGCGGCCTGAGGCTGGGTTTGGCTCGCGGCGCTTTGCCGGCAGGCGACTATCTGATTCGGCTGGAGGCGCAAGATGACGGCGTTTCGCTGCATTTAGACGAATATCGACGCCGAATCAGCTATGCGCAAGGTCCCTGAGTTCGGAGTGGCCCAGGCCGTCCCTCGGCCATGAGCGAAGGGATGGGTCGAACGATGAATTCGAGGCTTCTTTTCAAGCAGATCCACGCAGCTGGCGTGATGACCGCGCTCTTGTTCGCCGCCTGCGCCCCCACCGAGCGGATCGGTGTTGTCGACCCGGCTCCGACACAGAATCCGGTCATCTCGAAGCTAGTCGCCGGGGCGCCGATCGAACGTTCGATTTCTCCCGGAGAATCTCATGCCTATGAGTTCGACCTCAACCGCGACGACTTTCTCGAACTCGAGATCGAGCAGCAGGGCATCGACGTGGCGCTGCGTCTGTTCGACCCCACCGGCGAGTTGAGGCATGAGATGGATCTGCCGATCGCCGATCTCGGCCCCGAGAACCTCCTCGCCGTGGCCAAGACGTCCGGCAGGTACCGACTGGAGGTCGAGGCCTGGGAGAGCAAAGGGTCGAAGGGGAGCTACGTTGCCAGTCTCGAACTCGGTCCCGCCGGTGAGAACGAACGACTGCGCGGCAGGGCGGTGGAGGTTTTTCAGGAGGCCGAGAGACTCGTCGCCAAGAAACAGTACGAGGACGCGGTCTCCCGGTACCTGGATTCGCTGACTCTGTCACGCCAGGCCGGCGACGTCTTCTGGCAGGCCGAAGCTCTCGACCGAATGGGGTCCGCACACGGCCGTCTTGGCGAGGCGGGACGCGCGATCGAGGCGAGATCGAGCGCCGCGAGTCTTTTTATCACCATCGATGAGCCTCGGTTTGCGGCTTGCGGCCACTACGGTGTGGCAGTGCTTCACTTCCGTCTGGGCGAGATGGAACCGGCGAGTCGGCACTATTTGAGAGCACTGGAACTCCGTCGCTTGGCCAAGGATCGGCGTGGGGAGGCTATTGCTTTGGAAGGCCTCGCCGGCGTCTACAAGGTGCAGGGCGAAACTCAGAGGGCGCTGGACCTTTTTCAGGAGGCGGTATCTCTCCTCGATCGACCTCAAGATCGGCGCTACAAGGCAACAGCTCTTCACAATCTCGCCACGCTGTATCGGCGCCTTGGCAAGCAGGGGCTGGCCCTTCAGGATCTGCGTTCCGCGGAGGCGATATTCGCTGAACTTGCACTTCACCGGCGCCGTGCCTTGTCCTTGAGTCAGATCGGTCAGTTGGAGCTTGAGCTGGGTGATCCCGAAGGCGCCCTCGATACGCTGGCGGAGGCTCTGACGCTGCAGCGTCAAACTGAGGATCGGCGCGGGCAAGCGGCGGTGCAACGCAAGATCGGCTCGGCGTATCTTGCTCGTGGCGATGTCGAGAGTGCCGGCGTGGAATACCGGCGAGCGCTTGAGTTGCTTCGCGAAGAGGACTCGCCACGATCCACTGCGCTGGTATTGCAGGATCTTGGAGTGCTATACGACTTTCTCGGCGAGGACGGATTAGCTCTCGAGCATCACCGGAAGGCGCTCCTGCTGTTCAGCGAGATAGGGGATCCGATCGGACAAACGCGCGCGCTGCTCGGGGTGGCAAGTTCGGAGCGTCGCCATGATCGGCTTCCGCAAGCGCTCAAGGCGGCCAGTCGCGCCCTGGAGATTGCCGAAGCACTCCGCATCAAGCCGTTGAGCGAAGATCTGCGTCTCTCATTCTTCTCGACCGTACAGCGGCTGTTCGAGTTCAATATCGACGTCCTGATGCGGTTGCATCAAGAGGACAGCACTCAGGGCTATGCTGCGGCGGCGCTCGCCACCAGCGAACGCGCGCGAGCGCGGGCCCTGCTCGATCTACTTACCGAGGCCGGCGCCGAGATCCGCGGCGACGCCACGCCAGAACTCCTGGCGCGGGAACGCAAACTCCAGAAGCTGCTCAACGATAGCGTGGAGGTGATGGAAAATGACAATGTCAGGGAGAACTACCGACGGAAGGCAGCACTTGATGTTCAGGACGCACTCGAGCAAATCGACGGGATACGAGTTGCAATCCGCCGCCACAGCCCTCGCTACGCGGCATTGACGCAGCCGCAGACCATATCCCTGGCGGAGATTCAACAGCACATTCTGGACCCGGATACACTCCTCCTCGAGTACTGGCTCGGAGCCGATCGCAGCTACCTGTGGCTGGTATCCACTGAGGAAATAGTGTCCTTCGAACTCGGCATGGCCCAGCCAATAGAGGAAGCGGTGCGGGGCGCGCACGCCCTTCTGACGCGGAGTCATCGCCGAGAGGCAGAGGTCCGGACGCAGAGCCTGCTCTGTGATCTCAGCCGTCAACTTCTGGGACCGCTTGCTGGTCGGCTAGGTGGTAAACGGCTGGCAATCGTAGCGGAAGGGGCACTTCAGTATCTTCCCTTTGCCGCACTTCCCGATCCCGATTTCGAAGGGCCGTGCTCCGAGAGCCCGCCTCTGATTGCCGCACACGAGATCATCTTCCTCCCATCGGCCTCGACGCTTTCTGTGTTGAGAAATGAACGAGATCGCCGTCCTGCCCCTCAGGGATTGGTTGCGGTGTTGGCCGACCCTGTGTTCGGCGTAGATGATCCACGGTTGGTGAGCGCTGCGCAGGGCTCGCGAGCCGATCCTACGGGCACTCGATCGGAGCAACTCGACTCCGAAGTCGGTGTGTTTCGCCGACTTCCCTTTTCACGCAACGAAGCCAGCGCAATTCTCGAGCTGGCGCCGGCGACCCGCCGGTTCCGTGCAGTTGACTTCGAGGCCTCGAAAGAGACTATGCTCTCCGGCCGGCTGGCAGGCTATCGGTTCCTCCACTTCGCGACTCACGGCATTCTGAATACCGAGCATCCAGAGCTTTCTGGAGTGGTGCTCTCTCAGGTCGATGAAACCGGAAGGTCCGTCGACGGCTTCTTGCGGGCCCATGAAATCTACGGCCTCGATCTGCCGGCGGAACTCGTGGTGTTGGGAGGGTGCGAGACGGCGTTGGGCGCTGAGGTGAAAGGGGAGGGTCTGATCGGGCTTTCTCGAGGTTTTATGTACGCCGGTGCGTCGAGGGTCATGGTCAGTTTATGGCAGGTGAGCGATCGCAGCACCGCAGATTTGATGAAGTCCTTCTATCGGGGACTCTTCAAGGAGGGTCTCGCACCTGCGGCAGCGCTACGGTCAGCTCAACTCGAACTCCGAGAAGTAAGAACGCAACCATTCTTCTGGGCGCCTTTCGTGGTCCAGGGCGAGTGGCGAGAGGCGAATGTGAACTGACTAAACATGAGGCAAAGCGACCGGATCTTCGTAGATCGGGCGCAAGGCGCCTGACGAGATGCTCCTGGAGGTGTCATGACTGGAAGAAATCAATTTACTCATCCCGACGATCCCGCGCCCGAGGAGATGCGTGATCCGGATGATCCCGCTCCTGAAGAGATGCGTGACCCAGATGATCCGGCTCCAGAGGAGATGCGCGACCCCGATGATCCCGCGCCCGAAGAGATGCGCGATCCCGACGATCCTGCACCGGAGGAGATGCGTGATCCCGACGACCCAGCCGCTTGGAGCCAGCAGAATTCACCGGAGCGCATGCTGGCACGAGAGGACTGCCGAGGCCGCAGGCATGTGGCTCGGCGGCGGCGCAAGCGGCGGCCTTTCCCCTACCAGTACAGCGGCAAGATTATCGTTCGGCTCAAAGAGTACCTGGTTTCGGAAGGCGATACAGTAGAGACGCTGAACGACCTGGCCGAACTTCGTGGCATGGCCGGCCTTCAACGGGTTCTCGAGAGGTATGAACTGACCGCTCACCGACTGGTCGATCTCAAGGAGGGCGGCGTTCGGGATCCCCTGCGCGGCTGCAAGTGCAAGGGCCCCTGCAAGTGCAAACGGTGTCCGACGGTTCACGAGCTGGAGCGAGACGCCGCGAGTTCGGCGCTGCCGCCACTTCACAGCCTCGCTTCCTACTGGCGGATCGACGTCAGCGATCAGCCCAGACAAACGTGCCCAGAGCCTGGAGAGATGCGGCTCAACGGCTGGCAGCCGAGCCACCGGCGAACTGTCCTCGAGATCCTCAGCCATCTTGACGAGCTTACAGAAGTCGATCTGGCGTATCGCGAACTCGCGGTTACCGACCCGGTGCCACCGGACGGCGACACATACGCCGCTGTGCAAGAGTATCTGGACAGTGAGCCGGTCGGGATTAACGCGCGGTGGGCGTGGGCACAGATGTCCGGCAACGAGGAAGGCGTCGGCTTTGTCGACCTTGAGCAGGGCTGGATCCCACACGAGGACCTCGATGTCGCTCTCCCTCCGATCTTCGGCGACAACCGTCACAAAGAAGGTCTCTACAGGGGTTGCCATGGCAGTGCGGTACTGGGGCAGGTCATCGGGAAGGTCAACGATAGAGGAGTGGCGGGGATAGCTCGGGCCGTGAGGTCCGCGCGTGTCGTCTCGCACTACAACAAAGACGAGCGCAAGTCGCTCAACGTGGCTAACGCGATACGCCAAGCCATCCCGAAGATGGCCGTCGGCGACGTCCTGCTGCTCGAGGTTCAACGCAGCTTCCTGCCCACAGAGGTCGACGAGGCCGATCGGGACGCGATTCGCCTGGCGGTATCACACGGCATCATCGTGATCGAAGCCGCAGGCAACGGCAACGCGGACCTCGATCGCTATATCGATCAGCGCGGTGAGAGGGTGCTTGACCGACGCGACGCTGGCTACTGCGAATCTGGAGCCATCATGGTGGGCGCGGCTTTCGCGTCGCGCCCTCACGACCGTTGTTGGGGCCGGGTGGGCGTCGGTTCAAACTCCGGCTCGCGCATTGATTGCTTCGCTCACGGGAGTTGTGTCGTAACGACCGGATACGGTGATCTCAATGCGTACCTGGACGGGACCGGCGACGAGGAGGCCGACGCCGAACGCGCCTACACCTATCGCTTCGGCGGCACCAGCGCGGCGTCACCGATCATCGCGGGTACGGCCCTGCTGGTGCAGGCAATCCATCTGGATCGGACCGGTGCCCAGCTTTCGCCGTGGGATATGCGAAACCTACTTTCCGATCCTGCCAACGGAACCCGCCAGGGACGGCGGGTGAAGGGCCGTATCGGGGTCATGCCTGACCTCAGGAGGATCCTGCGCAGTGGGCTCGGACTGGTTTCCGATCTTCACTTGAGAGACCGGTGCGGCGAAACGAACACTCTGCCGGCGCAGAGTCGCATCTCGGCCAGCCCAGACATTGCCGTTGTCGACAAGGGCTCGCGCGCACCTTCAATCACCGATGGACATGCGGGCATAGGCAAGTGCACTCCGGGACGTGAGTACGAAGTCTGCGTTCGGATGAGAAATCGTGGTTCCGATCCGGTCAAGGGTCGTGTCAAAGTCTACTGGAGCGAGGTCGCGACTCTAATCACTCCCTCGATGTGGAATCTGCTGGATCCGGCGGACAGCACACTCGAAACGGTCGCCGCCAAAGTGCCGATCGGCGACCGGCCTGTATGGAGCCAACCGGTCAGGTGGCAGCCACCGGCCACGACCGCCGGCGGCGAATCGCCCGCCCATTTCTGCCTCACGGCGGTGATCGAAGAGCCCCTCAAGCCGAAACCGGAGCTGCCCGACCCCGTGTTGCCTCCCGGGTTCGCGCCCCACTTCGACTGGAAGGACTATCGGGCTTTCCTGCGCTTGCACAATGTGGCCTGTCGAAACTTACATCTGGTTGACAGTAAGCACGACCTGAATGAGGACGGCGTCTACGAGCTAGCCTTCGCCGTTACAGGGACTCCCGATCTGGCGCGAACCTTTGACTTCGAGATCATTCGGCAGCTGCCGCGTGGAACGCGAGTCGAACTCGACGCGCCGCTCGCACTGGCTTCCCGACTTGCCCGGCGGAGACTGTGGAAGTGCGTTCCCGAGGGCCAGGACGAGGCCCGTCTTCTGCTTCCCTCGCTGCCGCGCCTCGAAATCAGCCGACTGCGTCTCCTTGCTGGGGCTAGGTTCGAATGCCGCTTCAGGGTCTCGGGTAAGGACCTCGAAGTCGGGGACGCTCTTGCCATCCGCCAGCTCTACCGGGATGAAGAGGTCGGCCGAATTACCTGGCGTTTGAGTTCCGAGTCTCCGCGTGCCAGTGACTGACTGACCACGAGACGAACAACTCGAGGGCGCTGCTGCAGCAGCGCCCTTTTTTCTGTCAATCGGCACAACTGAATAAACATAGTACGACGAAGTGGATCTTCATATTCGGACAACACAAAAAGAGTGACCTACGCCCTGAGCAACTCGGATTGCGGCCGATCGATATGAACGATAGCTGAGCAAGGAGGAACGATGAAGATTCTTTCAACTGTCTGGAAACGGCTTGCGGCACCGGTTGCCGTCGGCCTTCTGTACAGCGCCACTGCCGTCGCCAACTTTCCTGCCGGGGCAGGTTGCGATCCTGCAACCTGGCCTGCGAGTGCTGACCCGGCGGGATTGCAGAGCTGGTGCGCAGACAACCCATTGCAGGACTGCAGCCTGGAAATCGTAAACGGAGACATCCGAATCGGCGATTCGGCCTCCACTGCAGGTGGAGAGAAGCCGCGGTTCTTCTTCGACGCGGCCAACAACCGCTTCTATACGAAGCTATTTGTGAAGTTCGACAACGATGGCGTCGGACCCGCTCCGGCCGATCACGCAACTGTACCGGCGGCCGACCGGGTTCAGGTGAATTTCTCCTTCAGAGAGCCGCCCGCTGTCGCTTGGACCCCCGCGGGTACGGTCCATCTCGGCACGATGCGCTCAAGCTACGCTATGAGAATCCCACCTCCTGCAGGAGCCAGTGTCGGGGCTCTCGGCCAGGGTGAGACACATGCCCA
>JAAESQ010000583.1 GCA_024229275.1 bacterium
CCGAAAATTCATGGATTCATCGTCCGCGCCGTACGTGATGAGCCTCGGCTTGGCTCGACTGATCCTAGCACCTGTCGGTCCCGAATATTCATGCAACCTTTGGCAGATAGACATGGTGAAGGCCATGGACGACCGGGAATTCAACAACGTTGTAGGGTTCCGCTGCTCGTACAGGACGACCGTCCGGTGCATCGCTATCCAAGGACTGGTGTGTTCGCCACGGATGGTAGTAATCCAGATACGACGACATAAGTCTCTTGAGATGCCGTTCGTTGAGCACGATGACGTGGTCAAAAAGTTCTCGGCGTAGCGTTCCAATTACCCGTTCCACATAAGCGTTGGAGTCGGTTGTCGAATGCACCCGATGCGGATAGTGAACAACGACGTTTCCATATAACTCATCCTTTTCACCCACTGTTTGGACGAGAGTTTACGCTGGTTCACTATCGCCAGTGTTGGGGGGAGGACCGGGTGTTCTACCTGGATGAAGGAGAGGATCTGCGGTCGATTCCGGCACGCTGGACGAGTGTGATCGTGGATGATCCCTTTGTCGTGATCTCTGCGGGTCGGTCGTTGTACCGGCTGGTCGATCTGCTCGAGCTCACGAAGTTGATGCGAAAGGGGCAGCGATGAAGAGCAGGTGTGGTGGAGTAGCAGATGCGGCTGAGCGTAAAGGAGATTATGCCGTAAGTGTAAAGAAGATTACGCCGGGTATGGTTTGTGAGGTGACTTGGAATATGGAAGATATTCGTATGATATGGCGGTATGAACTCCTTTTCCTGCAAAGTCTGCTTGACACTACCATTGTTATAGGCATAATCTACTTTACAACTGGAGGTGCCGCTCATGCCACGACGCAAACCCGACCCAAAGGTAGATGCTCTCCGTCAGAGAGGGTGCCTTCACCCACACCCGGAGAAGGTCACCGACGAGTTGTTCCGCTCGACAGAGTTCTTCGATCCACGCGACCTGGTGCAGGTCAAGTACGAGATGCTGCGCCGTGTCCAGGTGGACGGACACACGGTCAGCCACAGCGCGGTAACCTTCGGGTTGTCGCGTCCATCGTTCTACCAGGCCAAGGCGGTTTACGAACAAGGCGGCCTGCCCGCGTTGCTTCCGAAAAAGCCGGGGCCGCGCCGGGCTCACAAGCTGTCCGAGAAGATCGTCGAGACTGTGCGAGGGATGTTGGACAGGGAGCCAGACACAGACTCAGCCACTTTGGCCGAGCGGGTGGAGGAACGTTTTGGTGTCTCGGTCCATCCACGCAGCATCGAACGCGCCCTGGTTCGACAGGAAAAAAAACGCCGGCCTTGAGTATCCCGCAGCAGAATACGCCGGCGACTGTCGTCCGCTACGAGGAGCTGCGGCAACACGCGGTGGAGCGCCAGACCCTGGCCGGTCGACTCGGCCTGGCCGTACTGCTGCAGCAAGGGTTGGCCGCTTGGGTCGAGCAATGGTCGAAGATGCCTGTGCCGACGCCGGTATCGTGCGCCGAGACAGTCAGGCCGGCGCCGCTGCGTGACGACACCAGCACGGAGGTGATCAACGTGCTCGCCGCCATGGTTCTCAGCCACGTGCAGGAGGTACACGCATGACAGCAAACGCTCACCAGAAGGTGACCCCCAGCCACCTGCGCCGCGATGCGTACCTGTACGTTCGCCAGTCCACTGTGCGCCAGGTATTCGAGAACACCGAGAGCACCCGACGTCAGTACGCGTTGCGCGAGCGCGCGGTGGCGATGGGCTGGCCCATCGAAAGAGTGATCGTGATCGACTCTGACCTGGGGCAGTCTGGGGCCTCGGGCGTCGACCGCGAGGGCTTCCAGAAGCTGGTGGGCGATGTCGGCATGGGCAGGGCCGGGGTTGTACTCGGACTGGAGGTTTCGCGGCTGGCACGCAACTCCACCGACTGGCACAGGCTGCTGGAGATCTGTGC
>JAAESQ010000584.1 GCA_024229275.1 bacterium
ACACTCACGGTAACGGGTCTGACCATCGTCACATGGATGGTCGCCTACCTTGCTCTCGTCGACATCTGGCACGGCCAAGAACCGGACTTCAGCGGTGAATGGCTCGCTACCTACGCTGCTCTGATAGCGCTCACCATATGCCTCACTCTTTCTATACCGGTTCTGCTCGTTACGGCGCGCTGCGGCTTGATCGCACACACCTGGATGATCGTCCTTCTTGCGACCGCTGCCGCACTGGCAGCTATCTTTGACTTGAGGGCATTTCAGACCATCGCCTCTCAGCCACATGATCTCGCCCATCCATCCTGGAAGGTAGTATCGATCGGTTTCGTACCCATAGGGCTCTTTCTCATTTCGAACGTCGCTGCCCTCGCAAGCGCCATTCGCCAAGCCTCTGTTCAATTGAGGGTGATTGCGGCTCCGTCTCAATGTGAATCGGGATCTTCAGAAAACACAACACCATAGATGCTGCAAAACGGGTTTCATTCTCGACACACCTTTACTCAGAATTGACATAAAGCTGACACCAGCGCCCTAGACGAACCCTTTTCCCGGCACCACGTTTTCTATACTGGTAGAGGGAGATATGGGGCAAACAACTCAGCTCGTGCTTTTCACCGGCCTCGACGATGTGTCGTGTGCCCGAATGGCGTCAGCGGTCCGCAGTCGAGGAATCGACGTCCTTCAGACACCATGGTCGAATGACACGATCGAGTTGTGCGCAAAGACTCGCTTCGATGTTGTCGTCGCCGGCTACCCCATTCCCGCCGCTCAGTTCGGTCGTTTCATCAGCGCTCTCCGCGCTCAGCATTCCGCCTGCCGTCGAGCAGGGCTCATACTTCTCACCGGTCCGGGCGCGCTCGATGACGGACTGCGATTGGTCGGTCACGGTGTTAACAAGGTGTTGAGCCGGAACTCGAGTCCGGTCCATCTCCAACAGGCGATCGATGATCTCCTCCGAATCGCTCCGCGCGTTACGGTTCGAGCCTCTGCTCGAATCGTGCCTCGCCGCGAAGAACGTGGGCCGCACGTTGCGCTCTGTCAGACCGTCAATGTTTCACGCACCGGCATGCTGCTGCGCGGCTGGGCACACTATCCAGTGGGCACTCGTTTCGATTTTCAGCTTCACTTCCCGGGCGAAGGCGACCCGATCCGAGGCGAGGCTCTCGTCGCGCGTTCCACCGATATGGAACGTGAGAGATTCGACGGCTTTGGAGCCCGCTTCCTTGAGTTTGAAGAGGCCGATGAACAACGACTTGACCAGTTCCTAACTGAGGAACTGAATTCTAGTCAGGTTCACTGAGGCCTGGAAGCTCGAAGGCTTTCTCGCTCCCCGCGCACTCGTGTAAGAACCTTCCCATCTCGTCGAGGATGCTCTGCCCCCCGATCATCCACAAATCGTTGTGATGGGCTCTTTGAACCTCGATGAATCGTTTCGGTTCAGTGGCTGCGTCGAAAAGCTCGCGACCGAGCTTGAAGGGTACGATTTCATCCTCGCTACCGTGGATCACGAGTTTTGGGCAGTGGATCTGGGTGATCACGGACTCAGAGTTCATCTTCGTTCGAATGAGAAATCGTGGAACGAATGGAAAGTGACGCGCCGCCATGTCCGAAACGGAGGTGAACGTTGACACCAGCAGCAATCCAGCTGGTTTCACTCCGGAGGCAAGTTGTACCGCCACAGCACCACCGAGGGATTCACCGAACACAATAATCTGTCTTGGCTCGATCCCCCGCTCTACGGTCAGGAAATCCCACGCAGCGCGTGCATCTCGATAGAGGCCCTTCTCTGATGGACGTCCCTCACTGCGACCGTAGCCACGGTAGTCCACGAGCAGAACTTCCACTCCCTGCGAGGCGTACGCGATCATCAGATCTGCACGATGGCTGAGGTTTCCTGCATTGCCGTGGAACCAAAGAAGAACCGGCAGCTGTGATCCTTCGTTCTGCTTCGGTCGGCACAACCAGCCGTGCGTCTTTACGCCATCTTCCGCTTCGAAGTAGCAATCATCGATATCAAACCCGCTTTGCTGCGCAAGTGCCTGTGTATCCCAGAACCCGTCCGGGTGACGGGTTGGGTAATAAATCAGGCTGCCTTCGAACCACACCATGGCGATCACTATCGTAGCGAAACCCACCGCCCCAGCGAGGAATGATCTCAGCAGTTTTGGCACAACAACTCACATTCAACCGACTGACATCTGTTCATCGCCAACCTGATGAACTGGATTTCTGATCTATGCAGAAAGCACCTCGGCGAACTCTTTCTGGTGGCACACTGCTTCGAGATTGTTCCCATCCGGGTCGAGAATGAAGGCACCGTAATAATTCGGGTGGTAGTGAGGTCGCAAACCCGGCGCACCGTTATCCTTGCCCCCGGCTCTAAGCCCCTCGGCGAAGAATGCATCCACCACGCTACGGCTGGCGGCAGAAAAGGCAATGTGGGTCGGCGCCGACCCTGGTTGCTGGGACGGCGTCCAATGCTCTGGTTTGCTCGCCGAAATCCACAGAAATGGTGATTCCTCGGTCCCGAATCCGGCAACGACTTCGTCGATTTCTTCCTGCAGCCCGACACCAAACGGGGCCAGCACTTTCTCGTAGAACGCTCGGCTCTTCTCGTAGTCAGTCACGACGATCGCTACGTGATCGATCATCTCGCACCCTCCGACACTTCGGCCCGATTGGAATGCCTCCCAACCGCTCTTCCTATTCGACTCGATTGATGCCATTGTAACGCCCGGTTGCGGCGTACCGACACTCAACCCTTCACAGCAATATTCACGAGTCGTCCCGGTACCACGATCACCTTGGCGATTTCCTTGCCTTCAATGTAGCTCTGCACCTTGGAATCCGCGAGCGCACAACGCTCGAGATCCTCACGAGAAATACCCGGGGCGACATGCAACCGGCTGCGAACCTTTCCGTTGACTTGCACCGGTATCTCTATCTCTTCTTCGACCGCGGCCGATTCATCAACTACCGGCCAGCCAACACCGAAGATGCTCTGTTTGTGCCCGATCGCCTCCCACAGCTCTTCAGCCAGATGAGGAATCACCGGGCTCATGATTCGAAGCACAGTTTCGATCGTCTCGCGCAAAACGACCGGATGTACAGCATCACTTTTTGAGCGCAACAAGTTGAGCAACTCGTTGCAGCGAGCAAGAGCGGTATTGAACTGGAAACCACCTTCAATGGCCGCAGTAACTTTGTCGATGGCCTGGTGCGTACGACGACGAACCTCACGACTCTCACTATCGAGTTCGCCGGACATCGCGTCGTTTGGGCCAGCCATCCGCCCAAGACTGGAATGGACCAAGGTCCAGATCCGATTGATGGTCCTCCACGAACCGTTGATCCCGTCCTCGCTCCAGATCTGCATCTGATTCGGTGGATTGTCCGACAGCATGTAGAGACGGACCGTATCGGCGCCATATCGATCAAACATCGCATCGGGATCAACGATGTTCAGCTTCGACTTCGAGATTTTGGTCATCGTGGACGCAACGGGCTTACCGCAGGTTGCACACTGCCCATCGACAATGGCATCGCCCTCGCGCTTTCCGCCCGTAACCTTGTCCTCAGGCAGGTATTTATGTTCTTCACAGTAGTAAGCTGTCTTGCACACCATTCCCTGGCAGAACAGGCGCTTGAACGGCTCGTCGAAGTCGACCAAGCCGAGGTCGTGCAAGACCATGGTGAAGAAGCGTGCGTAGATCAAATGCATCGTCGCGTGTTCAATACCTCCGATGTATTGATCCACACGCATCCAACGCTTCATCTCTTCCTGCAGGAATGGCTGTTCTGCGTTGTGAGGATCGCAGTAACGCAGGAAGTACCACGATGAGTCGACAAAGGTGTCCATCGTGTCGGTTTCCCGCCTTGCAGCTGCGCCACATTGTGGACAGGAAGTATTTACAAAACTCTCACTAGATGCCAGTGGGTTGCCAGCTCCCTCTTTGAACACTACATCGGTGGGCAACAGAACCGGCAGGTCTTTCTCCGGTACCGGCACCTGCCCGCACGTATCGCAGTAGATCATCGGGATCGGCGTTCCCCAGTAGCGCTGTCGAGAGATCAGCCAATCGCGCAGACGGTAGTTGATCGTTCCTTCACCACAGCCCTTCTCTTTCAACCAGCCGATGATCTCCGGCATCGATTTCAGGTTGTGCTTACCGTCAAATGGTCCGGAGCTGACCATGACACCCGGCTCAACGTAGGCCTCATCCATTTCTTGGACATCTAGATCTTCGTCCTGGGGCTGGATGACGACCTTAATCAGGAGGTCGTACTTGCGAGCGAATTCAAAGTCCCGCTGATCATGTGCCGGTACGGCCATCACTGCTCCGGTGCCGTACGTCATCACAGCGAAATTTGCCACCCACAGTGGTACTTCCTCGCCGTTCACCGGATTGATGACATGGAACCCCGTGAAGACGCCGACCTTTTCTCGCTCGGCCAGTTCCTTTTCCGAGAGGCCGCCTGTGCGCATTTCCCTCGCTGCTGCAAGCACCTCTTCCTCACGATCGGTGTCCTTGACAAGCTTCTCCACCAGGGGATGTTCCGGCGCCAATGACATGAATGTGACGCCCCAAAGCGTGTCTGGACGGGTCGTGAAGACCGGAATCTCGTCCCCTGTTTCTTTGACTTTGAAGACGACCTTCGCACCCTCGCTACGCCCAATCCATTCCTTCTGCAATTTGAGCACCGACTCGGGCCAGTGGCCGGCAAGTTCTGCATGGTTGTCCAGAAGGCGCTGCGCATAGGCGGACATTTCAAAGAACCACTGCGACATGTTCTTCGGCGCGACCAAACTGCCGCAGCGTTCACACCCTCCATCGCCCATCACCTGCTCGTTTGCCAACACCGTCTCGCAGGACGGGCACCAGTTCACCGGTGCTGTCTTCTTGAACGCAAGGCCCTTTTCAAGGAATTTCAGGAATAGCCACTGGTTCCACCGGTAGTACTCCGGATGGCTGGTGGCGACTTCGCGTCGCCAGTCATATCCCCAACCCGCACGACCCATCTGCTTTGTCATGGTGGCAATGTTGGATTCGGTGAAATCGTGCGGATGCACTCCCGTGCGAATCGCAGCGTTTTCGGCAGGGAGTCCAAACGAGTCCCAACCCATCGGTGAGAGCACTTTATAGCCCTGAAGCAACTTATAGCGGACAACGACGTCACCGATCGTGTAGTTAATCACGTGCCCCATATGCAGAACACCCGAGGGATACGGGTACATTGTCAGGACGTAGTACTTCTCTCTTTCATCGTCATCCGGGGCTTCGAACAGATGTGAATCGCTCCATCGCTGTTGCCATTTCCGTTCGATATCTTTGAAGTTATAGTCCACAGCCTCACCGCCTCCACTTTCGATCTGGCGTCGGACTCAGTTGAGCTGACTCCAGGTGCGGCTATTCTACGCGTTCTCGCCCAGTCTCATCCGCTGTGCTACATTTTGCTCAACCCGTCCACGCGGGAAGGAGAAATCATGGGTATCAACAAGGTCATCCTCGTAGGCAACGTGGGTCGAGATCCCGAGTTCAAATCGCTGCCGAGCGGCACGAACTTGGCAACGTTTTCGCTCGCCACGACCGACAAGCGATTCAAGGACGAGAACGGCGAGCCTCAAACAGAGTGGCACAACATCGTTGTCTGGGGCCGACAAGCCGAGATCGCAAACCAGTACATCACTAAAGGCAAACAACTCTACCTTGAAGGTCGTATCCGCACCCGATCCTATGAGAAAGACGGACAGAAGAAGTACTTTACAGAGATCCACTGCGATCGTTTCGAAATGCTAGGTGGCCGTGGAGGCGGTGGTGGAGGCGGTGAAGGTGGGGGCTATTCTCAGGGTGGTCCAGGACCCAGCAGCGGCGGAGGCGGTCCATCCTTCCCGGACGATGCGGACGACGTTCCATTCTAGGAACGATAGTCAACAGCAACAACACCCCCGCCGAATTGGCGGGGGTTTCTGTTGCTGTGCGGGACGAACGGCTATTCGGCAGGATGGCGCGGAAGCGGGGCTCGAGAAGTAGGCACTAATACGGTTCGAAGAACTGCCCTCTCTTCTCTTCTTTGCGTCCTCCTTGGCGTGCTTGGCGGTTCAGAATCTCACGGGCCTGTCTATTTTGAAGCGCCATATTTCGATGGCGATGACGATGGCAACTTGTCTCGGCGTAGCTTTCGAGCGAAGCCGGATGACGAGGAGGACTCACACTCCTTTTGCGTGGTTGTCCCGTCCTGCCGTATAGCCGTTCGTCCCGCATAGCCGTCATCCCGTTCCATCTCCACGTTGTAGATAGAATCCGGTATCATGCATCCCAAGTCGCGACCGCGGCTCTGGGAGGTTTTGGTGAGTGGACCAGTTTGGCAAAAGAACGAAGCTGAAAATGCCGTCTGCGACAA
>JAAESQ010000585.1 GCA_024229275.1 bacterium
CGGTCGATGTTCAGAAGTTGTCGGCCCCGATGACGGTATTGCAGGAACTCACGGGGCTGGTCGTTCTGGATGAGGTTCAGCGCATGCCGGAGCTTTTTGAGCTGCTCCGGGTATTGGTCGATCGGCCGGATGTGGACGTCAGGTTCTTGATTCTCGGCAGTGCTTCGCCTGCCTTGGTGAAGGGCGTGTCAGAGTCGTTAGCCGGACGAGTTGGATTCGTCGATCTTGGTGGATTCACCCTCGACGAAGTTGGTGTCGATCAGCAAAAGGTCCTGTGGACTCGAGGGGGCTTTCCTCGTTCGTTTCTGGCTTCTGACGATGTGGCAAGTTATTCGTGGCGTATGAGCTTTGTGCGTACCTTCCTGGAACGGGATATTCCCCAACTCGGCATTTCCATCCCAGCGGAAACTATACGCCGTTTCTGGACCATGGTCGCTCATTACCATGGGCAGGTGTGGAAGGCCGCTGAGTTCGGGCGATCACTCGGCTTCTCGGAGCCCACGGCGCGGCGGTACCTCGACATACTTGCCGGTGCCTTCATGGTGCGTATCCTCGCGCCGTGGCACGAGAACCTCAAGAAGCGTCAGGTGAAAGCACCGAAGATCTACCTGCGTGACAGTGGAC
>JAAESQ010000586.1 GCA_024229275.1 bacterium
GGTCAGCGAACAGATAAAACGGTTGATCCGCTTTGAAGCTACGACGCGAGACCGAGACAGATTCCCAGAAGTGCTCGGGAAGATCTCCGGCGAGGCGCATTTCGAATCGTGCCGCCTTGGTAGCTGAAGGGAGACAGAAGTGTCGCACGTCAGTAAAGGTAAGCGTTCCGCTGACGTCGGTCTCTGGGTTTTCAACGAGAACCGACAATTCCAGGACACTTCGATTCCACCCGTAGACTTGGACCAAAGAGTCCTTCACGAGATCCACAATCTCTTCAAATACCTTAGTCATGTCTGTACTCCTAGAATACCTTGGAATCCCTATGAGCCTAACGCCCGAGTTCAGGGGCGCTGACGTTCCGGGCCCCGGGCCCGGGCTTGGTGTTTACATTGCCGACGGCCGAAGGCCGGCGATCTGCAATGTAGTCGACAGCAGCTCGTGTCCACTGCAACGAAATGTCAGGCAGCGTGGCCTTTGTGTTGACTATGTCCCCGGCCCCTTCACAGGCCTTCCCGTCGCACCTCAAACTCGAACCTATGCGTTCAGTGTTGGTGAACCGCACTACCCTCCCCAGCTTCGGCGTGGTGGGCACTAGCCGACACGATTGCGGTGTGGATGCCTTCGACATAGTGCATGTATGTCACGTAGGCTTCCACGAACTCACGTCCGGCCGCGACGTTCTCGTCCTTCTTCTTCTTGGCTTCCGTGACCTTCCTGAACTTCTCCTTGATGGCTTCGGCCATGTGGGAATTGATCTTCTTGATCATCTCGTCAGCGGAGCCCTCGGTCAGCGCCTGATCGGCAATTGCGACGATCGGTTCGACTGGTTCGTCCTTTATCCCGGTGTACGGCGCCCCTTCGCCAGCACGATGAAGCCGGACGAGAGTTTCGAGGAAGTACTGGTCGGCAAGTTCCTTCGCCTCGGGACCCGTGGCTCGAACCGCGACCGCCTTGGCAAACGCTGCTCTGATCTCCGCCTCGTTTCCCTTCTTGACCCACTTGAGGATCTGAGTGACGTCGCCCTTTTCCAAAGCAGTCTTCGCTTCCGGGATGACAGGCCCGTTGGTGGAATCACAATGCGCAAACGCACTTCCGGCCAGAAGAACCGAAATCCCAGCTACCAAGATCCCGAGTCCTGCCACTGTTCTGATTGTTCGAAACTTGATCATGGCTCATACCTCCCTATGTTTGTCGCAGACTCTCCTGCCCAACGCCTGAGTTCAGCGGCGCGAGCGGTCTGGCGCCCTACGCCAGAGCTGGCGGTTACATTGCCGACGGCCAAAGGCCGGCGATCTGCAATGTAATCGACAGCAGCTCGTGCCCGCTGCACCCTACTATTAGGCTAAAGGGATCCAAAGGGGGTCCCTTCCCGCCGACCCCATCTTAAAAGTTCGACGGGCCCCAGGAACGTGCTAACGACTCGAAAGGAAAAGGGACCCATGGCCA
>JAAESQ010000587.1 GCA_024229275.1 bacterium
ACCGTCCTTGGCCCTTAGGAAATCCGAAACATGGTGTCCCAGGAGTTCGCCCGGGTCGGCAGAGAGGAGACTCTCGAACCCTCGATTTGCGAGTTCAATGCGACCGTTGAACTCGACCAATACGACACCGTCACTAATCTGTTCGAGGATGCCGCGGTACATCATCGCTGTTCGCCGATGCTGATCCCGTACTTCAGAGCTGCGCAGGATCTCTGCCGCACCGAGGGCTAGGGCGCCGACCATTGTGATGTAGAAGAGCGTCGGGCCCTTGTCGCTGATGTCCAAGAGCGGAGGGCGCAATACCACCGCCGCGAGCGGAAGGGCAGCCGCCGTCAGCAGGACTCCACGCCTTTGTTTGGATGCTGCACTGAGCAAGGCGACAAAAAGGAGCACCACCGGAAACAGGGGAGGTAAGGCCTCGCCGACCCACCAGATTCCAGACAGCAGGATCACGTAGCGAAGGTCCCAGAAAACATGTGAGCGACTCGTCGAGGCCAGCAACTTGTCCACAACAACCAGAACAAACATGCCGCTCAGGGCGAGTGCCTCAGTAATGGTCAGGGTGTGTTGAACATCGGCCAGAACCGAAACGGTCAACACCAAGCACGTCAGTGGGTAGACCACGGTGGCGGAGTCGTCTCCACTTGGTGAATCCAATCGTGCCGACACACCGCGCAATCGTGATGAGTGGACGAGTAGCAGGACACCGGTGACCAGCCCGAGAACGAGTGCGAGATAGGTTGGCCCGCGCGGGGCCGACCAAACAAAGCCGGCGTGTCGGAAGTCAAGCTGCGCATAGGTGTTGAGTTCGAAGCCGATTTCCACATTTGGGATCCCATTGGAATGGAGCACCCCGTCGTTCGGGACATCCTCGAATTGCTCTTCATCCCGTCGAAAGTTTGAAAGTGCGATTTCCAGTACCTGCCACTCGGATTCTGGATACGGCATCTTCCAGGTGTAGATTTCACCGCGATCTGGCCGAGGCCGGTCGGGTGATGCATCGACGATGTGGAGGCTGGGTGAGTGTCCTTTCACAGTGCCTCGCCATTCGAACCGTAGCGCTGCGTTCTGTGGCACTACAAACTCACCGAAGAAACCGAATCCGTTGTATCGCTCATCGCCCCGATTGTCGCTATCGACTCGAAGGAAGGTTCTTTCACCCTCCTGCACTAACGAAATCTGAGCAAGCTCTGGGTAGTAGACGAAGACCGGTGCGTCGCCAATCAATGGTCCAAGTGGCAAGGTGGCGGGATCCACCAGAGGGAGAGTCACGGCAGACGGCAAGAACAGCACGAGCGCCATCAACAGCGCTCCCAACATCAGCCCTCCGGTGACAACCCTCCATCGGCTTTCCCCTACAAACTCTGAGACCGCTTGCTGATCATGCATGTGCTTTAACGCGGCGCGATGACCGCGCCTTCTCCCCCTTGCTACTCAGCATACCGTGGATCCTTTGCGACCCGAATGCTGGGATCGGACTCAGAGTCCATGCGTCTGTCCTACGTCTACTGATGAGCGAATAGAAAAAGCGCACCGTCATCCGGTGCGCTTGCTCTTCATGTGCGATCATCGCCAAGAAGGCTGACGAGTGTCGGCCTAGTTCACCTTGAAGGTGACATCTCCATTTTCGAAGAACTTGACGATCTGATTCGCCGCGGCTACGCCGGCATTGATGTTGGCTTCTGCCGTCTGTGCGCCCATTTTCTTGGGAGTGAAGAAGTAGCGGCCTTCGTACTGCGAGGTGATCTCGTCTTTGCAGGTCGGCGCAAGGTCCGAGAGATAGACGAAGTCGTCGCGCTCAGCGAAGAGTTTCATGAGCCCCTCTTCATCAATGACACCAAGCCGGGCAGTGTTGATCAGCGTGCCGCCCTTGGGCATCTTCGAGAGGAGTTCGAAGTTGATGGATTTCTTGGTTTGCGGGTTTTCAGGGATGTGGAGGGAAACGTACTGGCACGTCTCGTAGAGTTCCTCAACTGATCCGACCGGAGTCACGCCATCCTTCTTCATAGCCTCGTCGTCAACGTATGGATCGAACGCATACACGTCCATGCCGAAGCCATGGGCAGCCCTCGCCACGTAGAGCCCGACGTTTCCATAGGCGTGGATTCCGATTTTCTTGCCACGGATCTCCGTGCCGGGTTTGCCGTTGTAGTCGTTGCGCGCGTTCATGATCATCATGCCGAAAACGAGCTCTGCGACCGCGTTCGAATTCTGCCCAGGTGTGTTCATGGCGACCACGTTGTTCTCAGCGGCCTTGGCACAATCGATGTTGTCGTAGCCGGCACCCGCGCGGACGACAATCTTCAGTTGCTTGGCGGCACCCAAGACCTCTTCAGTGACTTTGTCACTGCGAATGATCATCGCATCTGCGTCAACGACTGCCGCTAACAGATCTGCTTTGTCCGTATAGCTTTCAAGCAGCTGGACATCGTAGTTTGCTGCCTTGAACACTTCCAGGAGCTGTTCGACGGCTGCCGGTGAGAACGGCTTCTCAGTAGCTACCAAAACTTTCTTCGACATGGAATCCTCCCTATTCGAACAATCCGTCTCTGTAGATAGGCGATCTCTCCGTTAAAAGCAACCCATTCCTCTGACTCGGTTCAAATCTCTGCTGGGTGTTCCACGGTTTTGCGGACGTCTGGCGGTGCAGTCTCGCAAATTGAACAGCAGAGAATCAGCGAATTGCTATGTCATAGCCTAGGTAGTAGGCACAGGCGCAATTCGTGGCCAAGAGCCAGAGCTGGTTGGCGTGACTAGCGAGGAAGTAGCTAGCAGAAAAGGGAGTTGGCCTCCGACACAATGGAAACGATAGCGTAGAGAAGAATACCTATCCTCTTCCGGGCGTACGAGATCTATCGGTATTTGTCATGCAGGCCTAAACCGGCGCGGATCATCGGGATGATCTTGTCAATGCGGCGATCTTTGGTGTCTGCACGCTTTGCTTCGACGACGTGGTCTGCGTACTCTCGTCGCTTGCCTAAAGTGAGCTGGTCGAACGCTGCTTTTGCTGCAGGATCTGCCGTAAAAGCCTCGCCGAGTTCGGGAGGAATGCTCACAGGACGACCGCGATCCGGCATTATCAGGTCACCACGGTCGTGAATCTCAATTGCTGCCTCTAGATATGAAGCGACGGCTTCAGTGTCGATGATTTCGTCGGTGAATCGCCACTGGCGGAGGGCCTTGGTCTTTCCTTCCTGGGCGTTGATCAACACATTTTGAGGATCTGGCAACAAAGCGCCTTGGAAAAACCAAAGGCCGAAGTAACTCTTGAAGGCGCCAAGACCGACGACGTTCTTACCATCTTTGGTATAGCAGGGCGATCCCCATTTGATGGCCTCATCGAAGACGGCAGCGAGCAAGATCTGGCGTAACTGCCGAAGACCGTCTTGCCAGCCGGGTGCGTTCTCGATGTACTCGTCGACCGAATCGATCTTGCCCATACGACTTGCCCTCCGCAGCTTGTTCAGCAATCTGACCTTGCAATTTGCAACTGAAAAGGAGCTTCCACCATTTCCTGAGTCTTGTCGAAAACCATGCCAAGTCCATCCTGGACGACGACCCCTAAATGCCACCCTGATGGAGCCCCCGCACCTCTGTCATCTTGAGCAACGCTGCGCTGCTCTCGCGGCGGAAACTCAGGGGAAGGCCCTAGAAAACTGTCACCCTGAGCGGAGCAACGCGGAGTCGAAGGGTCTCCCGTTGAAATCAGCAGTATGTATGTTGTTGTAACTCAGCAGATTGCTAGCTGGAGCGGGAGATCCCTCCACTCGCTTCGCTCGGTAGGGATGACAGAAGGGGGGTGCTCGGTCGGGATGACAGTAGCGGAATGATGTCTTTGGGACTACCCCCGCGCCGGTCCTCGGCTGTGACTCATGGCATGACAACGCCGCCCCAGTCGTTGTCATCCCGAGCGTAGTCGAGGGATCTCCCGTTTCAGTTGGCAGACCGTGTGGTGCTGTATTCAAGCAGTTTGCTTAACTCTTCGGGAGATCCCTCCACTAGCCTTTGGCTCGGTCGGGATGACAATAGCGGGATGATATCTTTTGGAGCGAACGAAGCGAGTAGAAAGATATCCCGTTTCGCAGAACAAAATGATCTACGAGCGAGAAGGGCGGAAGTCTCTGCCCTCGGGTTCGATCAGGCGAGCTCTTCAGCAGCCCCGCATGCAGCCCGGTCGTGGAGTTCGATGACAGGCCGGATAGAGTCGTCGATTGTTTTGGGGCCGAAGCTGGCCACGAAGGTACTGGTGGAGTAGTTGCGGATTTCCTGCTCGTAGCGTTCTTGCCAGCGCCGATAGCGCTTCTCTTCATGGTCATCACGGAATGGAAAGCGGGCCGGTGGAGGGGAACCGTTGCATCGCCAGTACTTCGGTGTGAGCCGCGCCCTGTAGCACTCCTGCACTATGCATAGCTTGATGTAGAGCGGATCACTCATGAAGCGCTCGAGCAACTTTGTGCTCTGTGAATCTGTAGGGTCGAAGGTTCGATCGGTTACCAGACAGCGG
>JAAESQ010000588.1 GCA_024229275.1 bacterium
AGAACAGTTGGGATGCCAAGCTTCCGCACCCCACCCCCGGGTTTGGCTATCTCTACGCGCTTCACCGGTTGCGGCTTATAGATCCCACGAAGAAGCTGGTCGCGCACTTCCTGCCAGTGTTCCTGCAGGTAGCCCGGCAACTGCCAAACGCTCATCCCGTCAATGCCGGGGCTCCCCTTATTGGACTTGACTCGCCTTAATGCCTTCCTCAATTTATCCCGCTCTAAGACCTCCTCGATCAAATACTCACAAATCGCCGCACTTTCGGGTGCGCGTACCGCCATAGATGTTTCGGTCCCTTCACCAGAGGCCCTCGGGGCTTCACCCTTACACTCCTCCATGAAGGCCAGCCTCAACTCGATTTGCTGCCGCTTATCATCCATGAGATACCCGTCCTACTCGCCACTCCCACCGTTCAGGCCTTCAGCCGGATGACCGACCTACTATGCCCTCTGCTGACTTCTGCTACGCGGTCAGAGAACCTCACGATTCCCTCAGTCGCCAATCCACGACACGTAGCAGACCTCCCGGGGTAACTCCGACCGCCTTCACCGCACACCCGCCGAATTTACAGCCATGGCCCTTGACGGATATGGACTTCGTGACCTTGTGCTCACTCGTCCGACCATAACTGCCTCGTATCCGGTTCCTGTCCGTCGAGTCGCGGCTTTGCTACACGCTTCCTTCAGACCCCGCCTCGCGACGACGCCCTTGCGCTTCGCTAACCCTTCTCCTCCGTCGGGATGGGTAGAGGACTTTCACCTCCAAGCTGCCGAACATGCCCGGCACACAAAAAAAAGCC
>JAAESQ010000589.1 GCA_024229275.1 bacterium
AGCGCTCGGCACGCGAGCGAGCACCTATGCGAGTCACCTACTCGACATCGCGCGAGCGGTCATTCCGCAACCGATGTTCGGGGTGGCTGCGCTGGGTATGGCCCGCAAGTCCCGAGTGGAAGGACGAATTATGGCAATTCTTGAACGTAAAACGCATCGTCGCGTAGGCATGGCGGTGATGATTCCTGCGGCGGTTATGACAGCGGTTTTGATTCCGGTCTTCGCAGCAGTCTACCCATCGTTTGCTGGAGCACAACCGAGCCCAGTTGTGGTCATTGACGCGCCGACACGACCAGCTAGCCCGGAGCTGCGCTCCCTCATCAACGAAATGCGAGACATCGAGCAAGAGATGGAAGTCCACCTCGACAAGATGGAGATCATCGAGGAGAACATGCAACCGTTCCTGGCAGAGGTCGAGGAACTTGATCTCAACTTCGACGAAGAGGCGATGCGGGCGATCGAAGAGCAGATGGGTCCCTATCACGAGCGCATCGAGGAACTCCACCTCGAGATGGAGCCGATTCTCGCGCAAATCGAGGACCTCGAAATTGCGATTGAGCCCTTTCACTTCGATATGCAGGACATCAATCTCAAAGATCTCAAGGTAGATCTCGATGGTTTCGATACGGATACCATCAACCTTCATGAACTGATGGATCTTGTACATCAGCAAATGGAACCGATGCATGAACAGATGGAGGCGATGCAGGAAATGATGCTGCCTCAACTCGAACAGATCGAGCGCCTGCATGCTCAGCTCGAGCCCTTCCATACTCAGATCGAGGATCTTCATATCGACATGGAGCCTCTTCACCTTGAAATGGAAGAGCTTCACAAGGTGCTGGAGCCGATGCTTTCAGAAAAGATGGAGGGCATGCACGAGGCGCTTGAACCGTTCCACCTTCAGATGGAAGGAGTGCACGAGGAACTCGAGCCATTCCATGAGCGCTTGGAGGCCTTGAGTGAGCGCATCAAGGCTGAGATCGTCAACGACATCAAGGATCTGCTTCGGACCGAACTTGGTAGCTTTGTTGCCGGCGATGCTCTGTTCAACGAGGCGGCCGAGGAGCTACTCAACCGTGCTGGATTCCACATCGACGACGAGGTCTTGAACCTCCACCTTTCGGAGCGAAAGGCACGGAGAATCCTGACGAGCCATTTTGAGGGCTCGGCAACGGCGACAGATGGTGAGTTTGCCGCGGCGATCGAGAGAACCGCAGCCGCAGTCACTGAGTTCCGGGTACGTATCGACGATTGATTGCATCGGCACACGGGTTTTTCAACACAAGGCCGATCTCACACGAGGTCGGCCTTTTCTTATTTGAACCACCCCTTTTTTGGAGCCTTCTCCACAAGAGGTGGACCCGACATAGGCTCGGCTTCGGCATTCACAATGGAATCTGTAGGAACGAATTCCGTTGCCTGGTCGCGATAGTGGAATGACGTCGGATCGGCCACTATGGTCTTGCGCATTCGGCGATACCGCAGGTGAAGACGGATTGCTTTCCAGTTGCCGGTGATCAAACGCCCGAAATGGTGCACGGAGAACTTCAGGAATCCCTCCCTGGGGAGGTGAGGGCGACGATCAAGACGACGCCGACGTCGGAGTATCCCTGTTTCGAGTGGATCAAGACCTTCGATTCCAGTGCTTCCGGCCAGCCATGTCGCTCCGCTCACAAGTTTTCCAATGCTGACACTGCCGGCGTGTGCTCTGCGGAGAATTGTCTCGACGTGTTCATCTGAGTAGTAGGTCTCCCATGCGAGCCGATAGGCCCGCTCCCATTCATTTCGCGACATCGTCGGGTGAGGGGTTGTTACGTGAACAAGATCGTAGCTATTGAGGTCGGCTTCCAGTAGTTCGCCCTCGGTAAACTTGCGTCGATGGTCTTCTGATCCGGGCATGGGAGTGAGAATGAGGAAATGAAGAAGATCGACCGGCAGCTCGCGTTTGATGGTCTCGATCTCTTCGACAATCGACTCCGGCGTGTCGTGCGGGAAACCAATGATGTGACCTGCGACTGTGACGACCCCAATGCGCCGCCACGCCTGCAGCATACGGCGGTATTCTGAGATCTTGTTCTGACGTTTGCCAACCGATGACAAGCTCTTCTGGTTAATGCTCTCCAAGCCGATGAAAACACGGCGTACGCCCGCGCGTCCCGCTTTGGCGATGAAATCGGGAACCTTATGGGCAAGGGAGTCCACTTGGATTGAGAGCCTGAAGACATGCTGCTTTCTTAACTCCACGAGACGATCAAGAATCTCGCCAACGTTGCGATTCCGCGCGAAGTTGTCGTCGGTGATGAAGAACCTGTTGATGCCGTGTTCGAGGTTTGTACGTACGACGCGTTCGACGTCCTCTGCACTGCGATACCGTGACTTCCGACCTTGAACGTTGATGATGGTACAGAAGGTGCAGTCAAACGGGCAGCCGCGTCCAGCATCAACGCTGGATTGGCCCCCCAGAGTCCGTCGAATGAGGCGCCGTGGTAGGACCGGCGCTGGAGCGCCATCGAGATTAGGAAGCTCATCGAGGTGGTTGTAGACCGGCTGAAGCCCATGATGAAGCGCGTCTTTCAATACCGTGTCAAAACGACCTTCCACTTCACCAGCAAAGAGTGATATGCCGAGTGAGCGGGCCTCTTCAAGTTCGGGAGTGGGACTCGGCAGCATCGCGAGACAGCCACTGACGTGAAAGCCGCCGATGCACACTGGAATCTGGGAATGGCGGAAGCGTCGTCCGAGATCGAGGGCTCGCGGAAACTGATTCGTCTGAACGCCCACAAGACCCACAAGGCCAGGAGTGCCTGAACGCCGGATCATCCGTGCGAGCTTCGTGACCTTGACCGGTGTATTTGTCTCGTCGATCGCAGTCACCCGAATGTCGATGTCGTCTCCGAGCACTCGACGCTCGCAGCAGTCCAGTGCGATCCCGTTGAGCACTGCGAGTGAGTTCGAGGGGAATGGGGAACGTCGCCACTGAATGACGTATCCGTCGTCGTCGTAGTGAGACGGTTTAATCAGGATGATGTGAAAAAGTGCCATCTCTTTAGTCGATCTCAATCATCAGGGAAGAGTCGTCGCCGGCTGCCACTTCGTGCCAGCCTGAACGAGGCGAACGGCTTCGTTGGAAGGCAGTGGCTTGGCGAAGAGATAACCTTGGCCGAAGTCGCATCCCATCGCTGCCAGGCGATCATGTTGCTCACGCGTTTCGATGCCTTCGGCGATGACCAGCAGACCGAGATTGTGTGCCAAACCGATAATCGCACGCACAATCTCAGTGTCTTCCTTGCTGTTTAAGACCTCACGCACAAACGATCTGTCGATCTTGAGGGCGTCCAGCGGGAGACGTCTGAGATAGCTCAAAGACGAGTATCCCGTACCGAAATCGTCAACCGATGCGCGCACGCCCAGAGGCCTCAGCTCGTTGAGCAACGCGGTGGCACGGTCTATCTGTTGCATGAATGCCGTTTCGGTGATTTCGAGGGTGAGAGACGCGCTATGGGAAGCGAACGATGATGCAGCGATAATCTCACGGATTCGATCCGCTCGATCGCTTCGGGTGAAGCTTCGTCCTGAGATATTGATGCTGACCGAAAGCCGAGAGAAGTTCTCGCCCAAGTCTGCCCAAACCGCGGCTTCGCGGCAGGCTTCGCGCAACACCCAGTCGTCGACCTCGGTGATCAGGCCGGATTCTTCGGCAATGCCGATGAATTCGATTGCGCCGAGCAGGCCTCGCTCGGGATGTTGCCAGCGGATGAGTGCTTCGAGCCCTTCGAGTTGCCCGCTGGCAAGTTCGACGATCGGTTGGTAGAAGAGTCTCAGTTCAGAGCGATCGATCGCATGTCGCAATTCAGTCTCGACCTGCATCAGGGTTACAGCTTGGGCATGCATCTCGGCATCGAAGATTTGGAGTTGGGCACCACCGGCCGCCTTCGCTCGGTACATTGCGATGTCTGCATCTCGGAGCACATCACCGCTGGCCGAGTACCCCTCTCCGCCAAGGGCAATGCCGATGCTGGCCGACGTGTAAACGGTCCGTTCACCGAGGACAAAAGGATGTTCTAGCTCGCTTTGAATACGCTCGGCGATTCGGATGACCTCACCGATCTCCTGAGGGTCCTCGACGAGGATTGAGAACTCGTCGCCGCCGAACCTGGAGACGGTGTCTTCTGTTCGGACGCACCGCTGCAACCGGTCGGAGGCTGATACCAGGAGGCGATCTCCAGCCTGGTGACCATAGCTGTCGTTGACGTTCTTGAAACGATCGAGATCGAGGAGAAGGACCGCGAAGCTTCGATTCCTTTGGCGCTTGACCCGGTTGAGGGCGCCGCCGAGTCGATCGGTGAACAGTGCCCGGTTCGGCAGGCCGGTCAGTTCGTCGTAAAAGGCACTTTGGATAAGCTGCTCTTCGGCGCGCTTGCGGTCGGAGATGTCGAGCGCATATATGCGGTACAGATCACCGGGCACTCGCGAGACGGTGAGATGGAAAAATGCTTGATTCAAGGTTATCTCGCGGGTGACTGTGTTGCGCTCGCCCTCTACCAGCCCTCGACAGATCGAACTCCAGTCCGCCAGCAGCGGATGACTGGAGCTCCGGACTGTGAGTTCAGGAAAGCTCGCGATTGCTGCCGGATTTGTGTACGTGATCGATCCGTCTTTCGTGAGTTCGATGATCGGGTTCGGCGCCTGATCTGGGAACGACGCCAAACGCTGGAGTTGGATCTCACTCTTTCGCAGGTTCGTAACGTGGCGAACGCTTGCGCTGAGTGACTCGGCAGATAATGTGTCTTTGCTGAGGTAGTCCGATGCGCCGGCTCGAAGAGCTTGAGCAGCGAGGTCTTCATCACCTTTGCCGGTCAGCAACACAATGGGTGTGCCGATGCCATCCTTGCGGGCCGATCGCAGAACAGAGAGGCCATCGGATGGAGGAAGGAGATAGTCCAGAAACGCACAATCGTGTTGACCTGCAAGCAGCGATTGGAGACCGCGCTCGGCATCTCCAATTTCGGTGATCTCCGCGTCGATTTTTGATTTCTTGAGAGCACGGCGAATCGCTGTGCGGTCGACGGCGTCGTCGTCGATGATCAAGATGCGGAGAGGGTCGGTCATCATGTGTCGGCCTATGGAAGCTCACTCAGGGTCCAGTACATACCCAGCGTCGCCATCGTGTTCGCGAACAAGTCGAAGGTGACTGGCTTCACGATATACCCAGCAACGTTGAGGGAGTACGCTGACACAATGTCCCGTTGATCGTCTGATGTAGTCAGTACGATGACGACCATATGCTGTAACTCAGGATCGGCGCGGAGTTCGGTGAGGAACTCGATGCCATTCATACGCGGCATGTTGAGGTCCAGCAGAATCAGGCGGGGAAATATGTTGAACTCGTCGCGCCGTTCGCGCAACATCTCGAGGGCTTCAACTCCGTCCTGTGCCACATACAGAGGGTTTGAACAGTTGATCTTGGCAAACGCTCTGCGGACGTTCTTCACGTCGACGGCGTCGTCCTCGACCATCAAGATACTGACTTTGTCCGAATTCATCATTGGACTACTAACTCCTCGTGAGTGGCGGAACTCTCTGGCTCGTCCTGTGCTGGGCTCTTGGGCCATGTGAAACGAAACGTCGATCCTCTTCCGGAGGAAGAAATCAGAGACAGGGTCCCGTTGCTCTCCTCGACAATCTTCTTGACTATCGCGAGACCAACTCCGGTGCTCTCATGGTGATCGCGCGGCTTCAGAGTTTGAAAGATCATGAACACCTTTTCCTGGTATTCGGGGGCGATTCCCGGGCCGTCGTCACGAACGGCGAAAACATAGCTGTCGTCATCTTCAGACGCCGAAATCCAGATGCGGCCTTCCTTGCGGTCGTGATGATTTACGGCGTTGCTGATCAGATTGCTGAAGACCTGAGCAAGACGTATCCGAGAAGCGCTAAGTGTCGGCATCTCACCAGAGATTTCGACCGAGAACTCCTTGGGAATTGCGATGTCTCCAATGACCTCCGCGAGAAGCGAATCAGTGTCGACGTCTTCGACGCCGGTATGGACTCGCCCAACGCGGGAGTATTCGAGAATGCCATCGATGAGATTGTCCATGCGGTGAACTCGTTGACGCATGAGTTCAATGTTGGAGGACACTTCAGGGTCCAGCGTTGAGCCCAGATCCTCTTCGATCCAGGTCGAAAGGTTTGTGATCGCTCTGAGTGGTGCCTTGAGGTCGTGAGAGACGACGTAGGCGAATTGGTCGAGTTCGCGGTTACGCCGTTCCAAGTCGTGTGCGTAGCGCTCAAGTTTGGCGGTGTAGTCCTCCAGCTGTGCCTGCTGAGCCTTCAAGCGACGCTCAGCCCTTTTGCGTGCCGAGATGTCGCGCATAACGCCCATTCGTGCGGGTTTGCCGTCCCATTCGATATTGGTGATGTTGGCCTCGATTTCAACGATCACACCGTTTCGAGTGATGCACCCGAACTCGAGTCTCTCAACCCCGGATCCGTGCTCGGCCAGTCGTCGGCGATACGCCTGAACAGTTTCTCGGTGCTCTTCAGCGACCAGGTCGATGCTGCTGAATATGGGAGCTGTTACCTCCTCGATCGTGTAGCCGAGCATTTCTTCAAATCGAGGATTGATGTAGACGAACCGGCTTTCAGCGGACATGACATAGACCGCATCTCGCGACTGCTCGATGAGATTGCGAAAGCGCTCTTCGCTGCGCCGCAGTGCGGACTCTGCCCTTTCCTGTTTCTGACGCCTTTTCTCGATTCGGAGAAGCATTTCATTCCACGCTGAGAACAGAGTGCCGATCTCGTCGTCCGCCTCTTTGGTGACGCGAGACGAATAGTCTCCAGACTCCGAAACCGCATTCGCCGCGGATGCGAGTTTCAGAATGGGTCGCGAAATGACTTTCTCGAGTCTCAGAGCAGCCGCAGCAGCCGCAGCCATCAACAGGCCCAGCAGTAAGCATGTCACCAAAAGGTAGCGGACAACCTTGCTCTGGAGGCGTTCGGTTGAGCAGCGTACGTACAGTGTTCCGAGTTCTTCTCCGGCCATGACTACGGGTTGAACCACATGTATGAGGTTTCTGTCGATCGAAGAACCCGGATTCTGGAACGGTGGCATGGGATCGTCTGAGCCAATACGTTCGTAGCTGGCGAAGAGCTTCCACTCGAGATCGAAGAGGTACGCACTTTCGATTTCCGGCAAGGCCGCCAGGTTGGCAAGCGTTTGTGTGGCCTGCGTGGGATCTTTGAAGGCAAGTTCGCTGGCGCTGTACTCCGCGACAACTTGTGCTGTCAACGCAGTTCTGTCGATCATTTCCGATCTCAAGCTGACGACGACATAGGAGGCTACTGCGGTGAAACCCACGATGAGAGCAGTTCCGGTAGTCCCCAGAATGATCGCAAGAAGTTTGCTACGGATGGAGAGTCTCTTGGCGATACTCATGGATTCTCATCCTCGCCGATGAGACGTGCCAGACGCAGCAAGTTGGAGCGGAAACGAAGGCCACTGTTCTCGACTGCAGAGCGGTTGACCTCGAATCGGAGATACTCGCCGTCTTGATAGAAGTTGATCAGAACGCCGAGGGCGGCAAACCCTTGGGAATCGCTGATCGTGAGTATGGGTAACGTTCCACATATGGCAAGAACGTCAACCAGTGCGCGATCTGCTTCGGCCGGGATGAATAGCACGTCACATTCAGGAATCTGGTCCGTCTTGTTGATGACGATGAGATGTACGGGGCGGTCTTTGAGGGTCTTATCCCGCATGAGGCGGTTGAGATGACGAGTGATCTGACTCGATCCGAAAACGCCGATGACAAAGCGTTCGTCTTCGCCAGCCGCAGCATCAGGAGGCATCTCCGGCCACTCGACAAAATGGACAAAGCGCTCAATGAACTGAGCTTTCAGCGGATACTCGTACTCCTCGCCTGATTGTGCAAACAGAGGAAACGTAGAGCACGTCGCCACCGAGAGGATGAGCAGTGTTACAGCACAGAAGCCCGTGTTCTGCGGGCCGAGCTTCACCCGAAGCAAGCGGAGTAAGAACTCCATCCCCTCAGAAGCCTAAGGCAAAGGTCAGGTGGAAGGATCTGCCCCCTCGCAAGGGTGTCAGGGTATTGATCTGGCGCGACGTGTATTCAGGGTAGCGGATGTCCTCGTCGAGCAGATTCTGGCCTTCGAAGCTCAGTGTGAGAGCTCGGGGTCGAGTCAGTTTCGAGATGCTGACGAGATCCAGGGTGACCTTTGCTGACAGGAGTGTGAGCGATTGAGGTTCCGGGTTAAGGCGGGGAACGTCAGGGTTCGCCTCGAGAACGCTGGTCGGTGAACTGAAGTAGCTGTTGAAAATTCCCACACGGACAAAATCTCCGCGGTAAAGTACTCCGATTTTCGCGGTTGTGTTGGGATGAAGAGCGGCATTTTTGATTTCGTCGTCGTCTTCGTTCGTTTGGTAGGAAGCGGAGCCTGTGATCAGCCAATCGGGTCCGAGAGCAAACTCAGCTTCGAGTTCTGCACCCCAGAAATCATGGTGACCGAAGTTGCCATGGATAAGGTAGCCACCGAACGGATTGTCCTCCGGGATCCACTGGCGACCGATGATTTCAGACATGCGACTGCGGAAGAAGGTCAGCGCGATCCTGTGGTTGCTGCGGCTGTGGGAGAGCTGCAGTTCAGTTGTCGATATGATCTCCGGTTCGACCTTGAGGTTGCCTCGAAAGACTGGGTGATCGAAGGAAGTCTCGTGAGGATATGCTTTGCGAAAGGCCTCTGCATGGAGAAGTTTGAGACCGAAACCGCTCGCCGAGGTGACGACCAGGCCAAGGCGGGGGGAAACGCGTGAAGCGACGGTTTCGAGATCGTTCCACTGTGCGCCGCCGATGAGCTGGACGTTGTCATTCACCCAATAGCCGGCCTGAAGGTAAAGACTGTAGGACGAAAGTGTGTTGTTGATCAGCAGCTGTCCGGCGTAGTCCTCAACGGTGTAGGTTCCACCACCGACGATGTTGAGCTGTGGGTTGGGCGCCCAGCGAGCTGTCAGTTCAGCCAACCACTCGTTTCCAGTCTGTACGCCTTGGGACGCCGTCCATTCGTGGCGGTTATAGGTGAGATTGCCCTCCAAGTTGATGGTTGGGCTGAGGTCCTTTGCGTATCCAAGATTCGTGAAATAGCGGGAATGTGGTGTTTTCTCCCACTTTGTTCCTGGCGCCCAGGTCATCGTTCCGCCGTTCAGTGAATAGAATTCGAACTCCGAAAACAGGGCGGTGAATGTGAATCCGGAGTACTCAAGATTGAGCATTGCGCCGAGTGTCTTGCGATTGAATTCGTCTGATCCCCAGTCACCAGCTGTGTCGAAGAAGGAGTAGGTTGGACCATCGCTGACCAGGCCTTGCGCACCGACCAAGAGGCTCAGATCCTTTGAGTTCGACGCCGCTGTAATTGCACCATCCATTGTGCTGAATGAGCCACCGCCGAGACGTAACTCAAACCACTTATCGTCCTCGTCTGGATCTCGAGTCACGATATTGACGACTGCGGAGTAGGCCAACGATCCGTAGAGCACTGATCCAGGTCCGCGAACGATTTCGATGCGTTCAACAACGTCGAGCGGGAATGTGGTGAGTATGACTCCGTTGAGACCGCCGGTGACAGGGTCTCGCAGAGGTCGTCCGTTCAGCAAAAAGAGCACGTGATTGTTGTAGGGCGTTGTGCTCTGGCCACGGAATGAAACGACATTGTCAGGAAACACGTTGGCTGTCAGCAACTGTGTTCCCGGAGCGCGCTGCAGCACCTCTCCGAGATTGCGTGCGGCGAATGCCTCGATTTCCTCACGGGTGATAACGGATGTGATGCCCGGCGATTCGTTCATCGCTTCGGAACGCTTCGATGCGGTGACGACTCGAATCTGCATCAGATCCTGGAGAGACAACTCGTCAATCGACTCGTTGTGGATTTCGTTTGGGTCGCTCGCTTGGAGGAGTCCAGTACCGCCGAGCAATATCAGAAAGGTCCACAAATAACTGAACCTGCCGGGGCGCCTAGGGGCGTCTCGGTATTCCAGACGGTTCTTGCCGCATCCAAGAGACATCTCGCATCCATTGTAGCCCGAAGTACTCACCTCTGAACTAGATTGCGCAGGTGGCGAACAAACCTTGGAACAGAAAAGCAGGTCTGTGATCAGCTTGCGAGTGCATCTGTTGTGTTGATAGTCAGGCCGATCAACGAGCCTAAAACACCGATTCGAGGAGCCACACCAAACCGACGGTGGTGATCGCAAGTGGGACGACCCATCGAATCCACCACAGGAGCCAGCCCGGCACCGGTTCTGCGCTGCCGTGTGAGATCTCAGCGAGCAGCTTGGCACGAGAGGAACACCAGGCGAGAGTGGTCACGGCCAGCAGGGAGCCTAGAACCTGCATTCCTGAGCCGAAAACCAGGTCCCAGGGGACGAAGATCTTCAGATTGATCATTGGGGGAATGGCGAGGAAGAAGACTACGCAGCACGAGAGTAAAGTCGCGCGGGTTCGACTGAGCGAGGTGTTGTCGACAAGTCCGCCGACCAGCACTTCGAACGCGGCGACGTCGGACAAGAAAGCAGCGCCAAGCAAACCGGCAAAGAACAGCAGACCGAAGGCCCAACCTGCCGGCATGGCGGCAAATGTCTGGGGAAGAGTCTCAAAGATCAGGCCGGGACCCGAAGCCGGTTGCTGGCCGAAGGCGAAGACTGCGGGGAAGATCGCAAAGCCGGCGAGGATGCCCGCTGCCGATGCGCCGATTCCGGTGTAGATCGCGTTTCTCGGAATGTTGGCGTTCGCATCGAGATACGAACCGTAGATCACCATGAAGGTACCACCAAGTGACATCGAGAAGAAGGCCATGCCCATGGCCGCAGCAACGACCGACGGTGTAATTTCGCTGAAGCGAAAGGCGCCGATGTACCACCTGACTCCCTCCCAGGCACCAGGAAGAGTGATAGAGCGAATGATCAGGATCAGCAGGATCGTGAAAAGGGAAGGCACGATCCAACGGCTGACCCGCTCGATACCGCGTCGAAGTCCTCGCACCAAGACCAATCCGCAGCCGCAGATTACGAGGCCGGTCATCAACAGCTGGAGCAGGAAGGACTGAAGACTGAATCCCGATTCGGGAGGCAGAATGGCGCCGGCTGTCCATTCCAGCCCAAAACCGGAGGCCACCTGACCGATAGCATGGTAGCCGACCCATCCGAGCACGTTTGAGTAGTATCCAGTTGCCCAAAAGACGACAAAGAAGAGAAAGCCACCAACGAGCTTGCCACCAGGGAGACGGCCTCTTTGGTAGGCTCCGAGAGTGCCCCGGCGGGTGCTGCGTCCAAGTGTCCATTCGGCGATCAACGCAGGGATGCCAACAAGAAACACAACCGCCAGATAGACGACAACAAAGGCTGCGCCACCGAAGCGGCCGACCATGTAGGGGAAGCGCCAAACTGCGCCGAGCCCGACAGCGACTCCGATCATAGTCATGATGAGCCCAAAACGGGAAACGAAGGTCTCGCGGGGCGTCGTCACAGTGAGGGTGAGAGGATCATGAGTCGGTCTTGGGTTTGCTATTCGGTTGATTGTCCCAGCCGTGCAACTCGTAGTATTCGTCAACCATGCGATCGATGTCGACGGTCGAGCCCTTGGTGGGGCCCTCTGGAAGAGACTCAGTACGGAATCGGTGCGGCAAGGTGTCATCCTTCCGAGTGATGCCGAATCGGAGATTGAGCTGGCGGTCGCGGTCGATGCATTCACCCAACTTGCGCTCCAGGTAGGACGGCGTGTAACGCACACCGGTGCCCGTATGGAGGAGCCGTGCGGCGTTTTCGAAGGCGAGGACGTCGAGGCACAGACCGACGTTCTTGCACATTGTCAGGCAGTCGGTGAGCAGGGCGATCTTCTCGGAGAAGCAGACGAGCGCTGCCTTGCCCTCCTCGGCGAGTCGATCAGCAGCCTTCTCGGTGCCGAAACGCCGTTTGGCTTCGGCTTTTCGATTAGTGAGTTCGAAGTAGGGCTCGGCGCGCAGGTGATCGCCGCCGCGTGAGGCTACGGCATAGGTCAGACCGTAAGCTTTGATCCCGCGTGGATCGCCGCAGATGATGTCGAGTCCCTTGACCTGCATCGCCAGGCGTTGAGCATCCTCTCCGAACCGTTGTGCCATTCGCTTCGTGCCCTCGGCCATGGCGTCACCAATGCCGCGGCGGTGGGCAATCATTTCGACGGCTTCGCGGATTTTGTCGGTGTCTCCCCAGTGAATCTCGAAGCCGTCGACGTCGGCTGGGGAGATGATGCCCTTGTCCTGGCACTCCATCAGCCAGCCGATAACCTCGGATGCCGAGATCGAGTCCATACCGGTCTGATTAAGATAGCGGTTCATCTCGAGGGCAAAAGGGAGATCGCGATTGCCAATGCGTGACGTGAAACCGCACAGGGTCTCAAATTCTGGCCCTTCGGCCTCGATTCGCTCGACGATGTAGTAGCGTGAGCACGGCAGGTTGCAGTTGAAGCAACCCTTGTTTTTGACCTTGTGAGTCGTTGCCAGCTTCTCGCCCGAGATCTCGTCAACGTAAGAACAAACACCTTCCTGGAAATGGCGTGTCGGCAGGATCCCGATGCCGTTAAGGTCCTTCATCAGCATGGTTGTTCCCATGTGATGGCGCTTCGAGTACTCATCGTGAGCAAGGATGGCGGCCTCGAGTTGCTTCACCCCGTCCAGGAATCCGAGCGAGTCTGCGAACTCGACAGGGCGTGAGCCCCGCACCGCGACGGCCTTGAGATTCTTGGAGCCCATTACCGTACCCATGCCAGTACGTCCATTCACTCTGTTGCCGCTTGAGACTATCGATGCGTAGAGAACCTGGTTCTCACCGGCGACTCCGATGGCCGCTACTTGTATGGCGTGGTCTCGCTGCTGGTGTCGGATCGATGCTGTTGTCTCGACAATGTTCAGGCCGGACAGCTCGGAACATTCGATGAACTGCGCGCCCTCGTCACTGATCATGAGGTAAAGCAGCGCGTCGGCAGCACCGGTGATGATGATCTGGTCAAAGCCGGTGAGCTTCATCTCGGGGCCGAACTGTCCGCCGGCCGCCGAGTCGCCGAGTATTCCGGTGAGAGGGGATTTCGCGCTCACCGTGTAATAGGCGGAGGCCGGTAGCATCGAACCGGTGAGAGGGCCGATGCCGAAGATGAGCAAGTTGTCCGGTCCGAGCGGGTCGCAATCGGTGTCGAGTTCTTCGAAGAGCCGCTTGGTGTTCGCCGCGCGTCCGCCGATGACCGGCTTGATCCAGCTGGGATCGAGAGGCTCGACCGTGGAGCGGCGGTGGGTGAGATCTACTCGGAGAATTCGCCCGCCGTATCCGTAGCGCAACTGCGAGCTACGCACCGAACCACTCCTTTCGCAGAGCTGCAGCCTGGCGCATCGCGTGGGCCAAGCGGCGTTCGCTCGGGTTGAGTTTGCGTGATGACTTCTTGAACACCTCGAGTGAAATAGCGGGCTGATCCTCGCGCTGCCAGGTGATGGCTTCCTCTGAGCAGGCCGGGACGCATTTTGGATCGCCACCGCACAGATCGCAGACATATACGTAGTCGTTGAAGACTTCAATTGCACCTATCGGGCAGCTCTTCTCGCACACACCGCACAGGTTGCATCGGGTTGCTGAGTGGTACACCTGCCCGAGCGGTCCAACCGTGAGCGCAGTGTCAGGACAGCTTTCGACGCAATATCGTTCCTTGCATTGGCCGCAGACGATCGGTGCATCGACTCCGATCTCGTAGATGTTGAGGACCCGGATCCGTGCCAGGCGGTTGGACACCCTGCCAGTGTGAAAGAAGGCGCACGAGGCCTCGCAGCGTCGACAGCCTGTGCATTTGCTGAGATCGACAGCGATCATTCAGCCTCGTCCTCCGGCGCTGGGCCGCTGACAGGTGCTCCGTTGGGCGATGATTCCTCGAGTTCGAGGCGGTATTGCACGAGGCCTTTGGGGTCGGGACACGAGATAGTCTTCACCTTGCGCACCCAGTGCGCTTCATCAAGCTGGTCCCGTGCGTGCAGGATTGGGAAGATCGGCATCATACTTTGCAGGGCCCAGATGCAGACCGGTTGGCCTTCCGGCACGACGAGCTTCGAATCCTCGACATAGAAGTAGTTGCCCACCTGCACCGGGAGATTGCAGTAGCCGTCGATGCGCTCGACCGTCACCTTGATTCTGGACATCATGGCCTCTCGCCGGTCAGTCTAGCACTCGCTCGGAGGGCGGGATGGCTGTGCGGGACGAACGGGAGGACGGGACTACGGCTATGCGGGTCGAACGGGTCGAACGGGTCGAACGGCAGGACGGCAGGGGATTTGAACCACAAAGGACACGAAGGACGCGAAGGAGGAAACGCAAAGAACGGAGGAGGAAAGGGTGAAGAAGGGGACCGCGCAACCGAGGTGGCAGTGGCGGGAAAAGATAGACGATAGATGCGGGACGAACAGGACGAACGGGTCGAACGGCAGGATGGGAGAAGAATATGAACCACTAAGGACACAAAGGACACGAAGGAGGAAAGGAAACGCAAAGAGGAGAGGAGGAATGATGAATTGGGAGTGTGCGCAACCGAGGTGGCAGTGGTGGGGGAAGATAGACGATAGAGGGCAGACGATAGATGTGGGACACGTGTAACTGTCGTGGATATGGCTCGGTAGGAGGCAGGACAAGACAGTGGGAGGACAAGGGAGGGATTTGAACCGCTAAGGTCGCAAAGGACGCGAAGGAGGAGACGCGAAGAAGAGGGGAGGAAATGATGAATTGGGAGTTCGCGCAACAATGGCGGGACAAACCGACGACCGAACAGCGAATTCATTAACGGAGCCAGGCTCCAGCTGCGATTCGCAAGGCGAATCGCATATCCTACAGAGTATGGAAGACGAGAGCAGTGGCCGACTCGATATCTGGCTCGACGTAGCCTGTCTGTACAAGACCAGGTCGCAGGCCCAAACAGCGTGTAAGAAGGGCAAGGTCGAGGTGAACGGGAGTCGGTGCAAGCCGCACCGATTGGTGCGGCCGGGAGATGAGATCAGAATCTCTCTTCCCTTCGGATACACACGGATCGTCGTTGTCAAAGTCATCCAACTCACCCATGTATCAAAGGCGGAAGCCCGCAAGCTCTATGACGATCGCACACCCGAACCAACTGCTGAGGAAATCGCAGCCCGCCGGCTGCAGAAGCTCTCTGCGCCAGCACCACGCCCACGTGGCTCGGGCGCGCCCAAGAAAGGGGAGCGGCGGCGGTTGCGCCGGATCAAGGAAGAGTGGTAGCGCTGGGCCAGCCTCGGAGATGGTCGCTGGTTCGAGCATACATAGCGGCGTACTCTGGTCTTTCCCGCCGGATTTGGCTGCTTGCAATGGTCGCGTTGGTCAATCGCGCTGGAACCATGGTGCTGCCCTTCCTCAGCCTCTATCTCACACTTCATCTTGGTTTCTCCACCTTGGATGCCGGGCGCCTGCTGAGCCTTTTCGGGTTTGGTTCTATGGCTGGCTCTTATGTCGGAGGGTTGCTTTCGGACCGGCTTGGCCCGTACCGAGTGCTGTGTCTGTCGCTCTTTGCCGGCGGCGCCGGTTTCGTAGTGCTTGCCGGGCTCGAGACCATGGCCGCGATCGGTGTCGCCATCTTCTTCGTCAGTTTGATCTCCGATGCCTTCCGTCCTGCCCTGATGGCTGCAGTAGCAGAAACCAGCAGCCCAAAAGAGCGGCCACGCGCATTTGCACTGATTCGAATGGCGGTCAACCTAGGAATGGCGATCGGTCCTGCTGCAGGAGGCTTTCTGGCAGCCCATCACTACAGCTGGCTGTTCTTCGCCGACGCCGCAACGTGTTGGGCGGCAGGATTGTTGTTGTGGGCCGTGGTGGCGCGCGGAGCTTCGTTTGGAGACGACTCAGATAGGATCTCGGTTCCTGTCAGAGCTAGCCGTATTCGCTCACCTTGGAGAGACCTACCGTTCCTAGGTTTTCTCGTACTGATCTTTGCTCTCGGTGTGGTCTTCTTTCAGGTCTGGATCACTTTTCCGGTCTTCCTGCGCGATGTCCACCAACTCGGTGAACGATGGATTGGTTCGCTACTTGCGGTCAATGCGCTTCTGATTGTCGCATTCGAGATGCCGCTGCTACATGCGTTAGAGGGTTATAGAGAACTGCGCGTTGCCGCCGTAGGATCGTTGTTTGTGTGTCTGGGTCTAGCGACGTTGCCGCTGGGGCACGGTTTTACGATTGCCTTGCTGGCAATGACCATACTGACCATAGGTGAGATGCTGTCACTTCCTATGTCGAATAGCTTCGTTGCAAGACGTGCCGGCGAGGGTGCGACCGGGCGCTACATGGGAGCTTACACACTGGCATTTTCGGCATCCTTCGTCGTCGCACCGTCGCTCGGGATGACGATCTACGATCGGTGGGGGGGAGCCGTGCTTTGGTACGGCATCGGAGGTCTGGGTGTGATTCTGATGGCGGGGTTCATTGTGCTGTCCCAACGGCTTGGCCCGCAGAATTCATGAGGGATCGTTGCGAGGGGCGAGAGGTGCTATGGCTGTTCGCGTTCTCGCAAGATGAGGGAGCGAAGGCGTACTTGCGGTACGGCGAGCGAGCGAATCGAGAAAGCGCTGACAGACACAGTACATCGCGACCCGCAGTCGATGACTCATGGATGCTTCGGGCTAGTTCGGACTGACGTGCTATGGTTGCCTCGCTTGCCGGCCAACTGAGGGCTGGTGAGATGGAGGATGACCATGGCAAACCCAATCGCCGTTTTTGAAACATCCCTCGGAAACTTTGAGGCCGAGATTCTGCTCGCCGAGATGCCGATCACAGCTGAGAATTTCCTCAGTTTGGCGCGAGATGGCTTCTACGACGGACTTCATTTTCACCGTGTGATCAAAAACTTCATGATTCAGTTCGGCTGCCCCTTCAGCCGCGACGCCAGCGATGGTAGAGCTGGAACTGGTGGACCGCCGCATGGCACCATCCAGGACGAGCATTTGGACACCGCAAAGTTTTCCAATGAACCGGGTACGCTGTCGATGGCGAATACCGGCCGGCCGAACAGCGGTGGTTCGCAGTTCTTCATCAACACCGTGCACAACAACTACCTGGACTGGTTCACAGGTGGACCGTCGAAGCACCCTGTGTTTGCCAAGATCGTGAAGGGCCTGGAAGTCGTCAAGGAAATCGAAGGCACCGCAACGGGCACAGGCGACCGGCCTACCACGCCGGTCAAGGTCGAGAAGATCGAGATCAAAGAGTAAATAGCAGCCTCGAGCTGCAAGAGAACAATAACTTCGGGAGACGTCTACCTGTGGTGGCGTCTCCCGTTTTTTTCTCTCTTCGTGCCGTGGACCTCACTGCGTAAGCTTGAAAAAAACGAGTTCTGACCGATCCGCAGATTCATGAATCCTTGTCGGCCAAGAGGTAGTCGGAGAGCAAATCCAGGGGGATGCCGCCCGATTGCACAATGGCGTTGTTGAAGTCCTTGATGCTGAATTGGTCACCCAACCGTGTACGTTCGCTTTCATAGACAGTGTTTATCGTCTGGAAGCCGACGAAATAGGAAGGTATCTGGATTGGAGTGAGGAGGGCTCTGTGCCACAGATTCTCGGCGAATTGGGGTGGGAGAAGCCCGGTATTCACGGCGAACGTTTCCAGCGCATCTCGATCCCAGTTGCGGCAATGGACCTGGACGCTGACGTAGGCTCGAACTGCGTTCTCCAGGCGTTTCCGCAAATGAGCCATGCGGGTCAGAGGCTGATCGGCATCCCAGCCCACATCCAAAGTCATTTGCTCGCAGAAGGACGCCCAGCCCTCGGTGAAGTCTTCAGTCGCGAATAGGGCGCGAACCCGGCTGGGGTGATAGGCAGCTACTTTGAGCTGAAGGTAGTGGCCCGGGTAGATCTCGTGAGTGATGATCGTGCTGTTGAAATGGTTGTTGAAAGAGCGGTAGAAGCCGTCCCTGCTCGTCTCGGCAGCGGAATCTGGCACGGTAGGCAGGTAGAACAGGGTTTCGGCCTCAGGGTCGAAGGGTCCGGCGCTGTAGACGCCGCCAACAGCCGCACCGGCAAAGTGACTCGGCGACAGGGCCGTGAACAGTGTTCGTTGTTCGGGAATGTCGATCAGGTCTTTCTCTATGAGGAAGCGCTCGGAGCGGTCGATGAGGTCCATGAACTGCTGCAGAAACTCCTGTTGATCGCTGGCGCGGTTGAGCTCCATGTCGGCTAGTACCGGAAGGACGAGGTCTCCGAAGTCCTTGGGCGCCGAGCCGGTCCTGGCCTGCGGCCAGTAGCTGCCAGCGAGTTCCGCCATCAACTCCCGTACGGTGTGGATCTCGGTAGATGCGATCTGCTCTAACTTCGAAGACGTCATGCTGGAGCCGAATGCCAGCGCCAATTCTGCGGCGTATTGGTCTTCTCCGTAGGCGTCGCTGAGTGAACTCCGAGGCAGAAGGTCTTCAATGAGCCAATGGGTGAATGTACGCAATGCCTCCGCGGTTTCGCCGCTTGCGACCATGAGTTCGTTCTGTTGGGCATCAGGGGTGCTTCCCAGGATTGACACGAGGTTTTCTTCGATGAAAGTCGCAGTCGATTGGATATCTCGAATGGCCGCCTCAATGGAAGCCGGTCGACCGTTCGCAAGGTTGGATTGAGCAGCTTCACAGAGTCTGGTCAGGCCCCGCAGGCGACTGATCACTGAGTTGATCCTCTGAGGACCGGAGAGGTTCTTTCGGACGAGAATTGGTGTCAGGCTGTGGTTGATGAGGGCCGAGTAGGGTCGCAGATCCGTGCGGTGAGCCTCGATCTCACCCCACCGATACAGCTCACGATTTACCTGACGCTTCAGCAGACGGCGGTCTATCTCGTCATCCAGCGATGCTGGCGCAGGCAGAGCTTGGATCCGAGCCAGTGCCTGTTGGTTGAAGACCAGCCAACCATGGATGTGCTGAGGCGAAAGGTCCTCGAAATCGAAGGCTGCCTCAGCGAGACCAGCCGACAGCGCTTGCGATGGGTAGAAACTGACCCAGGTGTCCACGTAGTCGCTGGCAATCGTTTTGATGTCGTCAGTCGCTTGATGGCAGGCGGTTGCCATCAGCAGCACAAAACAGATTTGAGAAAGACGTCGCACAAGGTGCCCTTCAGATATGGAGTTCAATATGGGAACTCGCGCTCCCATCCGAGGCAGCGTAGCACGTGGGCCGCATGCATAACTCGCTTGGCATCACGCTCGTGCCAACGGCCGCCAAAATGTTATCTTGAGCAACGCTACGCCGCTCTCGCGGCGGAAATTCAGGGAAAGACACCAAACCTAAAAGCCTGTCACCCTGAGCGGAGTAAAGCGGAGTCGAAGGGTCCCCCGTTGAAATTCACAGTATGTATGTTGTTGTAATACAGTAGATTGCTAACTGGAGCGGGAGATCCCTCCACTCGCCTCTGGCTCGGTCGGGATGACAGTAGGGGATGATGTCTTTGGGAGCGGAGTTGAAAGATCTCCCTTTCAAATCAGCAATATGCTGGCTTCTATTTGCCGTCAGATTGCGAATCTTCTGGTTCGCCTTTCAAGACGTCGCTTGCTCGGAGCTTGACTACTTTCGCCTCATCCGGCATCTCGGTCTTGGTCGTGACTTGCCATTCGATCTGGTGTGTTTGTGCAAGGGCTTCGAGCCTCTGCCAGAGATCCCGGTGTTTGACCGGTTTGCCTTCGCGCGTCATCCAACCGCGCTGGCGCCAGCCTTTGACCCATTTCATGGAACCATCCGCGATATAGTCCGAGGTTGTGTGGACCACGATGCGCGAGGGCTTCTTGAGAGCTTCGAGACCATAGATGACGGATTCAAGATGGAGTCGGTTCGCGCTTTCAGCCTGACTGGTTCCATCCAACTCAAGCCGGTGCTCGCCATAGATGAGAGATGCTGCCCATGCCCCACCGCCGCGTTTCTTTGACCAAGAGATTGCGGCGTAGAGCTGAACATCACCTTGCGCAGGCCTCGGCTTGGTGCGCTTGGGGATGGCGGATGATGCCAGCTGATCAGCGCGCTCGTTCCAGCGATCGCCGGAGTGGCCTCGCGTCCAATGCCAGTGCAACGTGTGCTGTTCGAGGGCCTCAGAGAGGCTTTCCCAGAGGTCGCGGTTCTTGACCTCGGTCTTTCCCGCCGTACGCCACCCGGCCTTGCGCCACCGATGCATCCACTGTGTCACTCCACGTCGCAGATACTCGGAATCTGTGTAGAGTTCGATCTCCCACGATCCATCAAGGGTGCGCAACGCCTCGATCGCCGCGGTCAACTCCATCCTGTTGTTGGTCGTCTTCTTGTCTCCGCCCTTCAGCTCTTGATGCGAGCCGTCTGAATAGAGAAAGACTGCACCCCAACCCCCCGGTCCAGGATTGGGCCGGCATCCGCCGTCGGTATAGATGGTGACTCGCCGATCAGTGTTGCTCAAGGTTGCATCATCCACCCAACGAGTCAGTTTGTCACCTTGCGTGAAATATGAGCGGATCGAAGAAGCTCATCCATGTCTTGTGCGGGGACTGGTCGTGAGAAAAGGAAACCTTGGCCGTGGGGACACTGGAGACCTCGCAGCTGCACAGCCTGCTCGGAGGTTTCGACGCCTTCGGCAACAACCTCGATGCCGAGCCGGTCAGCAAACATCAAAATCGTTTCAACCAGTCCGCGCGAGGCTCCCCCATCGCCCAGGTCCTCGATGAACGAGCCGTCGATCTTGACTGAGTCATACCGCAGGCGTTGCATGAATGACAACGAAGAGTATCCAGTCCCGAAGTCGTCGACGCTGAGCCGGACTCCAAGTTCGCGCAGTTCGGTGAGTCGGCGTATGACAGACTCGCCTCGATTGAGAACAGCGCTTTCTTTGAACTCGAGACGCAGGCATGGCGGTTCGATTCCAACCTGATCCAGCATCTTCGCCATTCGCTCAACGAGATCTGCTTGCAGGAGCAATCGTTCCGCAATGTTGACACTCACCCAAAGAGGAGGGTCGGATATGTAGCGGGCCTGCCATAGGCGGAGCTGCCGGCAAGCTTGGCGCAGAACCCACCATCCAAGCGGAACGATCAACCCACTCCGCTCCGCAACCGAAATGAAATGCACCGGCTCGAGCAGACCCAGTGTCGGATGCTCCCACCGCATCATCGCTTCAACGCCTTCGATCTGACGGTTCTCGAGCGCGACGATCGGTTGGTAGTGCATGACGAACTGGCCTTCGGCAACTGCCTGCCGAAGGTCGCTCTCAACCTGTTGGCGTGCGCGTGTTGTCTTCAGCATCGCTCGATCGTAGATCTCGACGCCGGCGCCTCCGGCGGCTTTTGCTCGGTACATCGCGACGTCGGCATCATGCAACATTGCATCAGCCGACTCGTATCCGGTGCTCGAGGTCGCGATCCCGACGCTGGCATAGATCTCGACGGTCCGGGAACCGAGGTCTATGGATTGGGAAAGAAGTGACTGCACGCGTTCAGCGACCTGGACAGCAGAGTCTGCGTTGCCGACTCCCTCAAGCAGTATCGCGAATTCGTCGCCGCCCATGCGAGCCACGGTATCCCCCGGTCGGAGATACTCGCGGACCCTTTCCGCCACCGCAACGAGGGCTTCGTCGCCGGCCGAGTGACCGTAGAGATCATTGACCTCTTTGAAGTTGTCGAGATCGAAGAACAGGATGACGAAGTCGGTACCACCAGGGCGTTGCCGGGCTGAAACGGCCATTTCCAGTCGATCGACGAACAGCGCGCGATTGGCCAAGCCTGTAAGAGGGTCGCGAAGCGCGTGACCAACCCGGGCGTTCTCATATGCCTTTCGCTCGATGGCGTTGGCGACAACTGTACATAGCTCAGATTGAGAGACACGCGAATATACGATGAAGTCCTGAAGCCCATTTCGAAGAGCTTGTCTAGCGGCGCTCTCGTTTGCCTCGTCGATCACCGCTACAAGAGCAGCTTCAGAGTCGAAAGTCGCAATCTGAGGCAGAACGTCCTCGAAGAGCAGACGGTGGTCAGAGAGATCCAGCAGGATGGCATCGCGGACGTGTTCCCGCAGCTGGGCCACGAAGGCCTCGACGTCGGTGACGACCTCTGTCTCGATTGTGTTCGGCCAGCCCTCGACGAGCATACTCCGCAACGTCTCGACCTCGGCTGGACGGTCACTGAGAATCGCGAGGCGGGTTATTGACTCATCCATGATGATGCATCCAACAGCGGTGAAGAAAGCCCGTACGCCGTGTACGCGGGCGTGGTGTCACACTATTCAAGTATCGGTTGTCCACCAAATAGTTGCCAGTGCTTGAAAACTTCTCTGGTCTTCTGCGCGTAGTTTAACACTCTGAGACTTGATGTCGTCGATGCTAGACTTTTTGAACCCACGGACTTCGGGGAACCGGAAGAACCGACGATAATGGCAATCTACTTCGTCACCAAGCTGACACGGCGTTCTTGGTTTGCTGGGAGTGAAAGACGAGATGAGTTGGACTGAAGAACTCGCATGCGAACTCGATGGATTGGTGGAGAATCTCTTCCATACCTCTGAGATCGATTCCACCCATCTGTGTGCGCTACGCCTTCTTGAGCAGTTTGAAACTGAAGGGCTACCTCTCGTTGCAACTCTGATCATCGCTGATCGCCAGTCGACCGGCGCTGGGCGTGGTGGAAGGAGCTGGGATTCACCCAAGGGCGGGCTCTACATGAGCTGGCTCGGCGCGAGCGTTGAGCAGGATCTGGTGCCGAGTCTTCCGATGTTCGCTGCAGTCGCCGCATGGCGGGCGATCACGGCGCTGGTTCCAGTCGAAGTTGGCATCAAGTGGCCCAATGATCTCGTGATATCGGGCAAGAAGGTCGCCGGCCTCATCGCTCACGTTCGGCATGGCGACAAAGTTCTTTCGACCGTTGGGTTCGGCCTCAATGGGGAGCAGACGCCGAAACTGGAGACACCTGGGCCGTTGCCGCCGACCTCGTTGGCAGAGTTCCTTCCAGAGGGTTTGCCGCCCGAATGGCGGTTCACCGCGGCTGTTGAGTTCGTGCGTGGCCTTAGTGACGCGTTGGCAGATCCGGCCAAGGCGCTTGAAGTTTGGCGGGAACAGCTGATTCATGCGAGTGGTGATGAGATGGCCGTGCGCCTTGGATCGGGGGACGTTTTTCGCGGACGGTTGATTGAGATCACCGCTGAGGGTCATCTTCGTCTCGAAGGTGACGGGGGTGAGAGGGTTGTGACTTCGGGGGATGTGTTGGAATAGGTGCCCTGTCTCACGGTCTCGGTCTCGGCCACTGAAATTGCCACTGCTTGCTGTCACTGCTCCGTGACCGTGACCGTGACCGTGACCGTGACCGTGACCGAAACCGGGGCAGCTTCAGGGACAGACACGGGGCTGTCTCGCATTTCAGAGACCTCACCTATCGAATGACATCGATGGATGCGAGCACTCTCGACGGCCATCGCCTTCGTCATCGTCATCGCCATCGAATATGGCACTGAGGTGTTGTAAACAGATCCAGAAGGCAGATCCAGGTATCAGAATCAGATGCAGATGCAGATGCAGATGCAGATGCAGATGCAGGAGCAGATGGCACTGTTCAGCTTCCTGCGATGAGTTTGGCATCGTGCGCTGAAGCAGCGATCGTTTCGGCCACGGCAATCTGCACCTGCCGTTGTCGCTGAAGCTGCTACTGAATTCTGGCGCTGCCGCTGAACCCTGACGCTGTTGGCTGCCGCTGTCGCTGGACCGGTCGCTGTTCCTGTCACTGCTCCGTGACCGAGTCCGAGTCCGAGACAGATCGTCATCGAAACCAGCATCCCAAGGCTTGGGTCGATCACTCGCCGAGGCCAGGTTCTTTAAGGCGGCCTATTCTCCCGAGGCTGCCACCGAGGGAGCCCGGTACGTAGTTTTGAGGACTGAAAGCGCTACGCAGCTGAGGCGATCGTGCCCCTCAAGAACCACGTACCCGGCACCCCGCCCATTGGTAGGTTCTTCCATTGCGCTCATTTTTTGAGGTCATCCAAGTTAGGCGTAGCGTCTCGCGGCTCGGTACCCCACGATCCCAACAATCTCCTGCGTTATCACTTCGAGTGATTGACCTCTCATAGGTATCAGCTGGCGAATTCTCGAGTGTCCTCTGATTTACCAGGCAGTCATTGGCTCGAACAGGGATCGTGTTCCGAGACGAGCACTCGACTCCCTTACGGTCGCTCGGAATGACACGCGCCCCCGACTTGTCATCCTGAGCGAGCCTGCGAGCCGAAGGATTTCCCCTTGAAATTAGCAGTCTGCAGCCGAATGACTTGCCGCTATCAACGCGATCATTACTGGAACGGGAGATCCGTTCGACTCCGCTGCGCTCCGCTCAGGATGACAGCCCT
>JAAESQ010000590.1 GCA_024229275.1 bacterium
CCCTTGAGAGATGCAGTGACCAAGACCGGCTGATCATCTTCGAGTAGGCGATGGGATTTGTCGTATGCATCCGGAAAGACCACGGCACGCACGGTTCCTCCCGAATCTTCGAGCTGAAAAGCCGCCATCCGGCGCCCATGATTCGGTCCGTTGCGCTTGATTGACATTACTCGAAGACCAGACACCAGCCCGGCCACCGTGACGCGCTCTGCGCCTGCATCCAATCGAGTGCCGAGGTCAGCAATCCTACAATCTGCAAAGCGTTCGAGTTGCGGACCGTACCGATCGAGGGGGTGGCCACTGAGGTAGAGCCCGAGCACTTCACGCTCCCATAGCAATCGATCTTTTTCCTCGGCTTCGGCAGCGTCTTTTAAATCCTCTTCGAGAGCCTCCGATGGAAATGCGTCAAAAAGGAATCCCTGCCCGAGTTCGTGCTGCTCCCGCTCGCGATTCGCAGCCTCCATGAGACGGTCCAGATTCTCGACGAGTGGTTTGCGATGGAGCTTGAAACGGTCGAAGCAACCTGCCTTGGCGAGACACTCCATGACCTTGTGGTTGACCGAGCGCGGCGGCAGTGCTCGCAACATCTGACTCACAGATTCGAAGCCGCTTTCTGCTGGCCGAGCCTCGAGTAGTGGTTCCACAGCCGAGGGTCCAACACCCTTGATGGCAGCCAGGCCAAACCGGATCCCACCTTTCTCGACCGTGAACGCAACCTCTGATTGATTGATATCGGGCGGCAGAATATGCAGGTCCATCTGGCGACACCGCGCAAGATACTGGGCGAGCTTGTCGGTATTGCTCACCTCCGAGGTCACCATCGCCGCCATGAAGTGAGCGAGATAGTGCGTTTTCATGTACGCAGTGAGATAGGCGACGTGGGCATAGGCGACAGAGTGCGATTTGTTGAACCCGTACTTGGCGAACGGAACGATCTGCTGCCACAGCTGGCGAACTTTGTCCTTGGGGAAACCATTTCTCACGCCGCCTGCAATGAAGTTCTCCCCCTCTCGATCGATGATCTCCTGCTTCTTTTTGCCCATGGCCTTGCGAAGGGTGTCGGCCTTTGCCAACGAGAAACCGCCGATCTTCACAGCAATACGCATCACCTGTTCCTGGTAAACGATGATCCCGTAGGTTTCACCCAGAATATCCTCGAGTTCAGGGAAGATGTACGTAATCGGTTTGCGTCCTTGTTTCCTATCGGAATAGTCGTCGATGAACTGCATCGGCCCGGGTCGATAGAGTGCATTGAGGGCTGCCAAGTCGGAGAACACTTGCGGTTGCACTTTTCTCAGCACGTCTTTCATGCCTGAAGACTCAAACTGAAAGATGCCGTCAGTATTGCCGGCTACAAACAACTCGAAGACCGCAGGGTCGTCGAACGGAATCGCAGTGAGGTCGAGTTCTTCGCCAGTCGTTCGCTTCACCGAGTCGACTGCGTCCGCCAGCACAGTGAGGGTCCGCAGACCGAGAAAGTCCATTTTCAGCAGCCCGAGAGTCTCGACATCATCTTTGTCGAACTGGGTGACCACCTCGTCGTGTGTGCTGCGATACAGCGGCACCAAATTGACCAACGGCTCCGGCGCAATCACGACACCGGCAGCGTGAACGCCACAGTGCCGAGCCAATCCCTCAAGGCGGCGGGCTGTATCGATGAGCTGATTGACATCCTCATCGCCGTCGACCAATTCTCTGAGCTGCGGCGTGTCTTTCAGAGCTTGATCGATGGTGATGTTGAGCTCGTCAGGGATCAGCTTGGCAATGCGATCGACGTCACCGAACGGCATGCCCATGACACGACCGACATCTCTGACAGCCGACTTTGCCTTGAGGATGTTGAAGGTCGCGATTTGACTCACTGAATCCTCGCCGTACAGCTCCCGTACATAGCGGATCACTTCGTCGCGACGGCGCTGGCAGAAGTCGATGTCGATGTCGGGCATCGAGATTCGTTCGGGATTGAGGAACCTCTCAAACAGCAGATCGAATTCAAGCGGATCAATGTCGGTAATTCCAAGGGCATACGACACAACAGAGCCCGCCGCCGAGCCTCGACCAGGTCCGACAGGGATGTCCTGTTCTTTCGAATAGCGAATGAAATCCCACACCACCAGGAAGTAGCCGGGGAAACCCATGTGCTCGATGATCTCGAGTTCCTGATTGAGGCGGGCGAAGTAGTCCTCGCGTGAAGCTTGACGCTCACGGCCTGCAGAGAGTCGTTGCTCGAGGCCCTCCTCAGCAACTTCAGACAGGTACGTCCCGAGCGTGTGCCCGTCTGGCACTGGATACCGCGGCAAATGCAAGGTCGATGTATCGAACAACACATGGCACCGTGAGGCGATCTCGGCCGTTCGCTCACACGCTCCGGGGTAATCTTCGAACAGTCGGTACATCTCTTCGGGAGATTTGATGTAGAACTCGCCGTTGTAGGCGTAGGAACGCTGCAACTCCTCGAGCGTCTTGTTCAATCCGATGCCCAACAACACTCGGTGAGCGAAGGTGTCCTCTGGGCGGTGAAAATGGCAGTCGTTGGTGGCAACGATAGGGATTCCGCTCTTCTCCGAGACCGTAACCATACCCTCTCGAACGAACTCTTCGTCGGCCAGGCCATGGTCCTGGATCTCGAGAAAGAAGTTGTCTTTCCCAAGTATCTCGCGATATTCCTCGGCCGCGCGAAGCGCTGCGTCGACATCTCGGTCCAGCAATCGCTGCGAAACCTCCCCGCTCAGGCAGGCCGAAAGACCGATGAGACCTTCACTACGTTCGGCCAGTAATTGCTTGGAGATACGTGGTTTGAAGTAGAAACCTTCGAGGAATCCCTGGCTGACGAGATACGAGAGATTGTTGTATCCCTTCTGGTTTTCGGCCAGCAGGACGAGGTGGTTATACGGTTTCTGAGTTCTTCTTCCTCCACCCTTTTCACGATGGTCGCCGGGGGCCACGTAGACCTCACAACCGATGACCGGCCGGATGCCGTTTTTGATTGCAGCTTTGTGGAACTGGAAGGCGCCAAACAGATTGCCGTGATCGGTCATGGCAACCGCCGGCATACCCATCTTCTCGACCTGCTTGGTCAACTCAGGAATCTGAATCGCACCGTCAAGAAGTGAAAAATGCGTGTGCAGATGGAGATGGACAAAAGGAGGTGGATCCGACCGTGCTGTCATGGAGGAATGATACCTCGTCGGAAGCGAGAAGAAAGACGAAAGAGGAGAGACGTGAGAAGTAAGGCGAGAAAGGTGTGAGAGTAGAGGTTAGACGATAGAGTCTATGCATTCGCGTTACACTCCCATTCTCGGCATGAAGAGACGTGATGGAGTGTTGTTACAGCCTAGGAGTGAGCTATGACGATTGGTAAACGCAAGGACACTTTCGGCATCAAGGTTGGCCATATTCAGATCGGCGGCGGGGCTCCTATCGTCGTCCAGTCCATGACCAACACTGACACGGCCGATGCCGGGACAACCGCTGCCCAGTGCCTCGAGCTAGCAAGAGCCGGATCCGAACTTGTCCGCATCACGGTCAACGTGCCTGAAGCCGCTCAGGCCGTGCCCGAAATTCGCCGCAGACTCGACGATGCCGGCTGCGACGTTCCACTGATTGGCGACTTTCACTACAACGGCCATGTTCTTCTCAAGCGCCATCCTGAGTGTGCTGCGTCCCTCGCCAAGTTTCGCATCAATCCGGGCAACGTAGGACGCGGTACACGCGGCGACGACAACTTCGCCACAATCTGCGGCATCGCTCGAGATCACGGAAAGGCCGTTCGCATCGGAGTCAACGGCGGCTCGCTTGACCAAGAACTCGTGATGCAGAAGATGCAGGAGAACACCGACAACCAACTCGGCAAATCGTCCGAGCAGATACTTAACGAGTGCATGGTGATCTCCGCACTCGACAGCACGGCCCAGGCAATAGACCTAGGACTCAGCGAGAATCTCATAGCGATTTCGTGCAAGGTGTCAAACCCCACCCATCTCATTTCCATCTACCGCGAACTCTCCGCCCAAACTCGACAACCACTGCATCTCGGATTGACGGAAGCCGGTATCGGTATCAAAGGAACAGTATGGTCCTCAGTAGCGATGGGTGTCCTACTGGCGGAAGGGATTGGCGACACGATCCGGGTTTCGCTCACACCTCGGCCCGATGGAGACCGGCGCGAGGAAGTCTGGGCTGCCTGCGAAATGCTTCAGGCACTAGGAATCCGGTCGTTTGCTCCCACCGTCACAGCTTGCCCGGGCTGCGGTCGAACCACGAGCACCACATTTCAGAAGCTGGCGCAACGAGTTGAAGAGCACGTACGTGAACACATGCCCACATGGAAACTGAAGCACCCTGGTGTCGAAGATCTGGAACTCGCAGTCATGGGTTGCATCGTCAACGGGCCAGGAGAGTCAAAGTCAGCAAACGTCGGCATCAGCCTTCCAGGTGCCGGCGAATCTCCCAAATGCCCCGTATTCGTCGATGGTCGCCAATTCACAGTCCTCGAGGGCAATTACGACCGCCTCGCGACGGATTTTCTTCAAATCGTAGAAAACTACATCGCCGAACGATACCCAAATCGCCCGTGAGATTTGAACCGCTAAGAACGCGAAGCACGCTAAGACAGCGCGAAGATAGAAGTTAGAAACCAGAACCTAGAGGTACTGAAAGCCATCCCCTGCGGTTCGAAGAACCGCCCTTATCTTCAATCTATGCGTCTCCTCCTTAGCATTCCTCGTGCACTGCGTGGTTCAAATATTCGCATGCATCAACTCAGCAATCCCATTCCCCGAGGCCTCCACTGCAACGACCCCGCCGGTCCCCTTCCGTTCTCATCATTCCGCATTCATCATTCCGAAGTCCCGTTCGTCCCGTATAGTCGTTCTTCCCCCACAGCCATATAGAATCAATCCATGAAAACCACTCTACTCATCTCGTCCACTGCTTTACTGCTGGCTGTATCACTCTTTGTAGGAGCAGAGCCTCCCTCCCGTGCTGAGGTTGAAGCCGAGATGGGCCTTGCCTCGAAAGGCGACAGGATTCGGGGAATGCGCGACACCGTCGGCTTTGCTGTCACCGCATCGCAGGCCGAGGATGTCGTCACGACGGCCCTGCGGCTCGAGGCGGAAGGCTTGGCATCACAGAGCCACCGGCTCGATATGCCCGAAGACGAAAGTTTCATTGGCGGTATCTGTCCACATGACGATCACCTCTATGCAGCGCGCGCCTACGTCCATCTAACGCACCGCATCACTGCGCCCCGTGTGGTGCTGATCGGCGTATTCCATCGTGCCCGCCTGTGGGATCTTGAGAACACCTTGGTCTTCGACAGCTTCGACAACTGGCACGGACCTTGGGCG
>JAAESQ010000591.1 GCA_024229275.1 bacterium
GGGTGTCTTGTCGATCGGAAGCTCCTTCCATTGCATGCCGGTGTAGAGCACCTTCAGCATGTAGTTGAATGACTTCCAATAGCCGATCTTGCACAGTGGACCTCTTTTCGGCATTGACAGGCACGGCAAGACAAATCTCTTGAAGAAGTCTTCGCACACGCGCACCGGAATCGGTGAATGCGTGGTCCCTGCTCTCCCTGTTGCGAATTTATGCATCGCTCGCCTCCCTTTCTTTGGATCACACCACAATTCGGGAGGAGATGCACTTTTCCTGTCTTTTCAGCATGTTGGACGGACGACGGAACTTGCAACCGTGCTTATCCGGTTTTCACACCCTCCTGCTAGATGTAGTGGGTTGTGATTTGTTGGTGTAAAACTCGGCGTATGTCGGTGCGGTAACATCACCGGCTATACCGAGCAACGAGCGGAAGGTGTTGAAGGGGTAGAAACGGCGGTTGAAGCGGAAGGTGAATTCGTTGAGATAAGCCTGCAGATGTTGTGGGCTGACGCCGTGATGGGTACCACGCAGCCAAGTCTTGAGATTGGAGAATACGAGGTGAATGATCGGAAGAAAGGTTTCAGTGACTTGCGTATCCCCCCGTTCCGCAACGGCAGTATGGCGATAGCCGCGCTCGGCTAACTTCGCATAACCGCTCCAGTCATCAGTGATAATGGTGGCACCGGGTGCGACGGTACGCTCGATGAATCCGCCCAGTGACCTGGCGCTGCGATCTGGTACAACGGCAAGGCGAAGGCGTCCTGCGTAGCGACCGGTTCTACGTTTGTTGCGGCTTCCTTGTTGCTTGCGCTGGCGGACTTCGACCGCACCAGCCACGAGAACCATGTCATGTACGCCTCTTCCCTTTCCGCGGGTCCGCCCACCGATGTAGGTTTCATCGGCCTCAACGTGTTCCTCGGACTTGCAGCCGATTCGGTCCTGATCAGGTCGCACCATGCCAGCGCGCAACTTGTGGAGAATCTGAAAGGCCGTTTCGTATCGAGACAGTCCGAGTTGTCGTTGGAACTGGACAGCCGACATACCGGGTGTCTGGCTGGCCACCAGATACGCCGCCCAGAACCAAGTCGACAGCGGCGTGTGAGTACGTTCCATGACGGTGCCAGCGGTGATGCTTGTGTCACGGCGGCAATCACGGCAGCGAAGTACCCTTGGGCGCGTGGAAATATGCCGTGGCTCATCAGCGACCCCGCAGTGCGGACAGATGAAGCCATCACTCCATCGGGCACGCTCAAGATAAGTGGCACACGCCGCCTCATCAGGAAAGAGGCGCTGAAACTCCGGCAGCGAGCCCGGAAACGGCAAGTCGCCTCGTTCAAGAACATCGATCGCCACGGCGACGCCAGTGTAATGCAGATGCTCAACATACTACCTGTAGTAGATGGATGTCACAACCGGATAAGCACGGTTCATTCTACGCAATCTTTTCTCCCCCCTCTATGACCTCTTCCCCGCCTCCCGCCACGGCAAAGAGCGGGCCGCTTTGTTTGTCTACAC
>JAAESQ010000592.1 GCA_024229275.1 bacterium
GATGGGGCGAACAGGGGCTTTCAACGTCAGAAAAACCTCACGATAGAGGACGCGCGGCCGGACCTCCCTCAGGTAACGGAGGATGGCTTCCCCTACGGTGTAGGAGAGTGGGTAAGACTGCTGTCGTCGGGATTTGGGCCGAGTCACACAAATCAACTCCTGCTCCCAATTCAAGTCTTCTAGCTTTAGAGCGCGAACTTCGCCCACCCGCATCCCGTAGACGGCAAACAGCAGGATGATGGCTCGATCACGGAGGCTCTTCGGTTGATCACCTTCTGTGCTCGTAACTAAGCGCTGGACGTCATCCCACGATGGACCTTTCGGTAGACCCTGCTCGGCGAATAGGCGCGGGGCCATAATTGCTGCCGCCAAACCGTGAGGACACCACCCCCGTTGCTCGGCATAGCGGAAGAAGACCCGCAATGTGGTCGCGTAATGCGCGATCGAAGTCCGTGCGTAGGCGTCTTGCTCACCTTTGCGGGCAATCGCAGCGTCGATGTCACGGATAGAAATATCGCTGAGAGGACGATGTTGCTGCCAAAAGCGCTCTAAGAATTGCCCCAGGTGCCAACAGTGAATGCGCACAGTGTGTCGCGACAAGCCCCTTTCTCGAATCATATGGTCGGCGAACTCATCGATCAGATAGGCGTACGGGCGAGGCGCAACTTCGGGCAGCTGCAGACGACCGAGGAAACCGAGCCATTGCTTGGCGTCAGAGATGAAACGCATTCGCCCATACCGGCAATCGGTTACGTTGTGAGCTTGAGGCCGGCTGCCAACCCACAGGTTGGCGGCCGCACGGATCTGCTCAAGACTGACTTTCTCAGTTGTTTCCAGTTGTAGCAAGTCGATGAATAC
>JAAESQ010000593.1 GCA_024229275.1 bacterium
ATGGCTCACGTGTAGCCGGAAGGACAGGCGGTGTCAAGGCAATCCAAAGGTCGCGTCGCGATCCTTGACACCGCCTGTCCTTCCGGCTTGGGGTGAGACATGAACCACCAGGAGGTGACCATGCACAAACCGCTCGAAGCTCACACCATCGCTCTCGAAGCCGCCGGCAATGCCATCACGCTCGTTCGAACAGTACCGGCCCCACTCAAACCTATTGCCGATCAAGTCATCAGATCTGCCAGCTAGGTCCCCGCAAACCTCTCTGAAGGACTCGGCCGAACTGGAAGGGATCGAATCCATCATTGGCGTATCGCCTACGCTTCAGCCCGTGAAGCTGACTCTCATCTTCGCTTACTCCTGAACGCCAGTGCTGTGGATCAAACCAGAACTCGCTCAACTCTCGATCTCTTCGACAGCGTCCGGGCCATGATTTGGCGATTGATTCATCCGAAGTGAGGGTCAGTACTCAGCATTTCGAGTCGCGAGTATCTCGCCTTTGGCGATATCAAAGGTCCCTCGCAGAATCTACCGCTCGGCGGCACGTGTCCAGGCTTTGCTAGTTTTGAGGTACAACACCACCGAAACGACTCATCTCCTTAAGTCATCAAAACTACAAGCCTGGCAATGCTCGGGAAAATCTACCCTTCGCTTGACCTTGGCCTCGAATCTTCACTAGCCCCAAGAGACTGCACAACCTACGCATGCCTCATATCCATGGTCGCGGGGGGGGCGCGTGAAAGTCACGCGCCTACACATCAAACTGCAAATGTGATCAACCGAACGTTGCCGAATCTGCTGCAAACTGCTGATCTGGGTGCTAAACCTTAATGCTGGTACTGTCGCTGCCCACTGCGTCTGCCGTCTGAATCTGTCTCTGACTCTGTCTTCTGCCTCTGTCACTGTCACTGCAATCGGTGCGACCTCACCCCTCTCTCAGCGCCTCAACCGGGCTCACTCTCGCGGCTCGCCGCGCTGGGATGTAGCTCGCGACTATCGACACGCCCAAGATGATCGCCGAAACCCCCGCGTAGACCAGAGGATCCGTCGCGCTGACGCCGAACAGCATGGATGCCATTAATCGAGTGAGTGCCCAAGCCCCGACGAGGCCAATCACGACACCAACAACGGTGACCCACATCCCTTGCCGAATGACCATCCGGCTTACTGTGCCGCGCTGGGCGCCGAGCGCCATCCGCACGCCGATCTCCTGCCGCCGCTGGCTCACTAAGTACGAGACCACTCCGTAAATGCCTACAACACCGAGAAGCAGCGCGACACTCGAAGCCACCCCGAGCAGCAGCATCGCGAATGTCGTCCGGCGAGTTGAAAACGAAACAATTTCCGTTGTCGTTTGCACGTTGGCCACAGGAAGGTGGGGATCCATCGCCCACACCGTCTCCCTTACCGAGCCCGCCAGATCCATGGCCGGGCTAGCTGTTCGAATGGCGATGCTCATTGTCTGGCCCGCCTTCAACGTGCCGTCCGCACGTTGCATAACTGGGGGAAAGTAGAGCATCTCGGGGATTTCGAACGATAGCCCATTATCTCGGACATCGCCGACCACACCAACAATCGTGTACCAAATGGCGCTCTCCCGATCACCCTCTCTCTCCGCAACACGTTTACCGAGCGCGCTTTGCCCGGGCCAGTAGTGCTGTTCAAAAGCAGAGTTCACGACAACGGCCTGTTCGTTGAAATAGCGTTCGAATCCCCGTCCATTTTGTACCGGAATGCCGATCGCCTCAAAGTAGCCAGGCGTTGCATAGTTGACTCGTGCTAAAGGAGGCAACTCGCCCGGCTGTTCCACGACATCTTCGATCATGAGTCCCCAGTTGCTCTCGCCATCGGCCATTGGGAGATTGGTGACTGCCCCAGCCGAGAGAACTCCGGGGAGCGCTTCGATTTTCTCAAGCAACTGCTGGTAGAAGCCGGCAGTCGTTTGGGCATCAGGATATCCACTCGAAGGAAGTGACAAACGTAGCGTCAGAACACCCTCAGTCTCGAAGCCCGGTTCAACATTCCGCAATTGCCAGAACGACCTCATCATCAGTCCCGAACCAACAAGGAGCACCAGCGCGAGAGCTACCTGAGACACAACCAGAACGCTTCGGATCCTTTGTGTTTGAAGACCTGTCGAACTTCCGCGCCCTCCGTCCTTGAGCATCGCATTCAGGTTTAGGCGCCCGTACTTAACCATAGGGATCAACGCAAAGAACAGACCTGCGATGATTGAGACCGCAGCGCAGAACGCTACGACGAAGCCGTCGATTCCAACTTCGTTCAAGCGTGGTATGTCAGGATTCAACACATGCAACGCACGCACGCCAAGGTGCGCGAAACTCAATCCGATGACGCAACCAAACACTCCCATCACTGCGGCCTCAGCCAGAAAGTACCTCGCCATGTGGCGTCGTCCAGCTCCAAGAGCAAAGCGCACGGCCGCTTCTCTCCGCCGACCCTCCGCACGGACCAGAAACAGATTGGCAACATTGGCGCAGGCAATGAGCAGGATGAATCCAACAGTACCGAGCAAGATCCAGAGTGTCTGTCCGACATCACCCACGACATCTTCCAACATCGGAGACACCAAAGACGCAAACTCGGCTTGCTGTAACGCTTCGGCGGTAAGTTCTCCCGGTGAAAACTCGGGTAGCCGGGTCAGCACCCGGTCGAGATCTGCTTTGGCGGCCTCCAGAGTGATGCCGGACTTCAAACGAGCAATCGATTGATAGCTGAAGTCGGTCTTGCCCAGTGTCGCTGGATCGATGCGATGCGGTATCCAGAGTTGGGTGTTCTCACGTGGGAACGTAAAGCCCGGAGGCATGATGCCGACGACTTCCCATGTCTCACCTTGGAGATTGAGTGATCGGCCTAAGACGTTCGGATCTGATCCGTAGCGACTTCGCCACAGCTCGTCACTGATGACGACGACATTCGCACTGCCGAATTTATCGTCACTTTCATTAAGGACTCGCCCTCGGGCTGGTGGAACCCCGAGCACATTGAACACTGGCGACGTTGCCGAAGATGCCTGGACTCGAATGGGATCTCCGTCGCCAATCAGATTGAGGGTGAGTTGGTCATAGAGTCCGATATCGACGAATGAGTCGTTGAACTCGCGGTAGACCGTGTACGTAGTCTCGGACTGCATGAGCAAGTCAAAACCGAATCCTGGCGCAGCGTTCCATACGGCTGTGAGCTCGTGCGCATCCTGATAAGGCAGCGGTTGAAGGAGCACAGCGTTGACTACGCTGAAGATGCTCGAACTGGCCCCGATACCAAGCGCGAGCGTGAGGATAGAAACGAAGGTGAATCCCGGGGATCGTCTGAGGGCGCGAAGAGCTGTTCGTATTTCTCTCGCGAAACTACTCATGTCAACAACCTCCAGCTCGGCCAATAGGCATGACTTTCTCTGGATGGCAATAGCAAGAGCAATGCCATTCGAGAAATCGCCTAGCCTGCTGGGGTTTCGTGGCAGAAGACCGCCAGGCGGAGTCCGTTGGCGGACACCGGCGTCCCATGAGTGGAATGGTGGCTCGCGCGGCTATGCGGGGCGAACGGGACGAACGGCTATGCGGCAGGGCGGGAGGAGCGGGCCGCTAATCGTCCTCGTCATCCTCATCGTCATCGTACGGCGGAGGCTCTCGGAAACACGATGACGATTGCGAGGAGGACTGGTTCCGTGTAACTCGATTGCCTCTGAGCTTGAGCTAAAGCTCGGACTCGATTAAGCACATGGATTGCCATTCGTTGGGGTGGGAGGAACACGCAGCATCACCCGTTCCCTCTCCCCGACCCTTCCCCGGAACCACTGTCACGCATTTCCCTGGCGATCCTGGCCCGGCGATCCCTCGGAGACAGGACGCGACCTACTGGCACTCACTGATTGCTTCCGATAGTCAAAGATAGGGAAGGGCCTCTCGAATCAGAATGTCATCCTGTCTGCACTTACCCCAATCAGTCAGAACAGCCTGCAAAGATTCGAACACAAAATATGCTTCCCCACGCGTTGGGATCTCCAACTGATCGGCTTTGGTCAACAGGCTTGCGAGAACCGGGGCCACATCCGGCACATTCTTGGCTATTCGCCAGAGTGCTACCAGAGCGTCCCGTCTTGCTGGGCCGTTTTCGATGATGTTGATGAAGTCTGGGATGAGATGCCTGGTCCCATGTCGAAGGTTGCTGATTGAGGCTAGAGCTTCTATGCGGCGAGGATGATCCGTTGATCGGAGTGCCTCTAGAATGCTGAGATGCTTCTCGCCTTCAGGCAGTCTGGACGGATCCTGATGGAATTCTTCGTTGATTCCCCTGTAGCTATCGAGCACCTGTCTTGCTCTCTTCTGCAAGGCTTCGACAGCGCCCTGGTCGAGCCATCTCCTACGTTGCACTGGAGGATGATGTAATCCTGAGAGCGCCTTTCGAATTCTCAACTCTATGTCGGGAACATCGTCACTGGGCCAGTTTCGCTGTGAATCGATGACCCGCGGTTGTCGCGCATCTGTCCACAGCATCCAGGCCGTCATCGAACGGTTCGGTCCAGATGGGCTAGTACGACTTTCGAGCCAAGCGACGTCTGAAGAGGTGTCCCTCCAAATCAAGACAGGCTCGAAGGCGGAGCAAAGCTCACGAACGAGACGACCATTGGTGTCGAACACATACGAGACTCGGCCATTGTGTTCATCAATCGCGGTTACAACGAAAGCCCAATAGTCGCCATCTTCAACGAGGCATCCGATAAACCGGAAATCGTTCAATGGCATAGAGAACTCGGAAACGAATCTCTCTTCAAGGTAGAAACTCGATACTGACTCGGCGTACTTCACTTCCAATCCCGCGAAGTCGATCAGCTTTCGACCATCAGCGTCCCAGCCCGACCGGAGCTCAAGAATGAATCCCTCTGGCCAGACGTCTGGCCACCCGCAAATATAGCTGAGACCATGAGTTACTTTCTTCGAGCCGCCGTGTGCCGATTTCGGATTGTAGTCCACACGGCGCCAAAACCATCGAGCGCGGACGAGTTCGAAACACGAAGGCGGGATATTCGCCATTGAGCCACCCGGCAACCTTCCATTCCAGGCCCATCCATCGACATACGGGTTTCCAGCTTCTCGCTCAGCTCGTTCGATTCGCGCCGCAATCCAAGGATTCACCTCCTCCGTTTCACTCTTTTCATCCCCTGGTTCTATCGCCGCGCTCGATGACATCACTGCTGCGAGAAAAACATGCGCGATCATCACTTGAGGCCTCCTTGTCAATGGGTGTTAGTGTGCCCTCAACTTATTTATCGAGGAGCACAGTGGCCTAAGAAAGGAGGAAATGTGAAATACAGAAGGCAGAACGCCAGAGAACATCGATTCCTTTGAGTGCGGCGAGTGCAAAATCTGATGACCACGTCTCCTCACGCTTCGCCTTACAACCAAGACAGTCACTACACACCGCAGCGTGTTCTCCACTCCACACCCCTCCCGCCCCACTGTCTGTCCCGTCTGCCCCGTCCGGCCGTATAGCCGTTCGCCCCGTTCGTCCCGCGCAGCCTCTTCCCTTTGACACGCAACCATTCCACCTCTAGACTCCGCCGATCTTCTTTCGGAGGTAACTTGGAGGACTCTGTGATGCGCGTGATGAAGTTTGGTGGATCGTCTCTTCGAAATGCTGCAGCGCTGCGCGAAGTCGGCCGGATCGTCGACGAGGCTCGTCAAAGCGAGCCCGTTGCCGTCGTCGTCTCGGCATTTGCCGGCGTTACCGATGGTCTTCTCGAGGCTGCCGACTCGGCCCTTGAGGACTATGGCCACACACAGGAGGTTTTTGGTGGGTTGCACTCCCGCCATCTCACCACCATCGAAGAGCTTATCCCCGCTACGACACGCTCCCGTATCATGGCCGACATCCAGGTTCTCTTTAACAACCTCGAAGACGTGTTGCACGGCGTTCACCTAGTTCGGGAATGCTCCCCGAGTACCCGCGACTTGATCGTCAGCTTTGGCGAGCGCCTGTCCGCGCGTATCACTGCGCGCTGGCTCAGCAGCCTGAACCTGAACGCTGAATTCGTCGATTCGAGGCCTTTGATACTGACCAGCGAACGTCAAGGTATGACGATCGTGAATATCGACGAGAGTTTCAGACGACTCAGGAAGGGCCTGAAGCCTGACTCGTGCGTACCGGTAGTAACTGGGTTCATCGCATCGGACGCCGCGGGCATTACAACGACCCTAGGTCGTAATGGATCAGACTATTCAGCGACGCTACTTGGTGCAGCTCTAGGCGCATCATGTGTTGAGCTGTGGACCGACGTCGACGGGATCTTCAGTTCGGATCCGAATCTGATTCCATCCGCCAAAGTCATCGATCACATGACCTTCGAGGAGGCCCAAGAGATGGCCTACTTCGGAGCGCAGATCGTTCATCCACAAGCACTTCAGCCAGCTGCAGAGCGCGGCATTCCAGTGGCGATCCGCAACACGTTCAACTCAACTCATCCCGGGACCATGATCGCCCCGAACGGTTCCTTGCCGGAACAGCCAGTGCGCGGCATCACGACGATCAACGATGTTGCCCTGGTCAACGTTGAGGGCAGTGGAATGATCGGACTTCTCGGCGTTGCAGGCCGGCTGTTTTCGGCGCTCGCCGCAAAGGCAGTCAACGTAATCATGATCTCCCAGGCTTCGAGCGAGCACAGCATCTGCTTTGTGACTCGAAGTTGTGAACTCACCAGTGCTGTTGAGGCGGTGAAAGAGGAGTTCGCAACTGAACTCGAATCAAGACTCATTCAGCGCGTCGAAGAGGTCGACAACCTCGCGGCTCTGTCAATCATCGGTACTCGCATGCGAGGTACTATCGGACTGTCCGGCAGATTCTTCGGTGCACTCGGTGCCCAAGGCGTCAACGTAGTGGCGATTTCGCAAGGATCGTCAGAGCGCAACATATCTATCGTGGTCTCAGAGCAGGATGCGGCGAAGGCTCTGCGCAGCGTACACACCGCTTTCGGGCTCGACGGTGCCGGAGCCAGCCATGCTGAAGCCTGACGCCAATCGCCAAGTTCGCGCCTTCGCTCCTGCTACTGTCGCCAACGTCGCAGCCGCTTTCGACATCCTCGGCTTCGCACTGTCGAATCCGGGCGACGAAGTCATTGCGACACTCACGGACGAGCCAAGTGTTCGCCTAGTTTCCATAACCGGCGATGAAGGAGCGCTCCCACTCGACCCAAAACGCAACACTGCAAGCGCGGCGATCATATCGTTGCTTGAAGCCACAGGCTCGGACGCTGGAATTGATCTCGAGCTGAGCAAGGGGCTCCCGTTGTGCTCGGGATTAGGAAGTTCCGCCGCCAGCTCGGCCGCCGCCTTGACGGCTGTCAACGCGCTGCTCGGGGAACCCATGACAGCCCGTGAGCTGCTCCCATTCGCGGTCGCCGCCGAAGCTGTCGCCTGCGGTGTCGGACACGCCGACAATGCCGCACCCTGCCTTCTCGGCGGCTGCATTTTGGTACGTTCGACCGATCCCCTGGACGTCATTTCACTGCCGGTACCCGAGGATCTGGCGTGCGTACTTGTACACCCACATTGCGAAGTACGCACTGCAGACGCTCGTATGGTCCTGCGCAACCAACTCACGCTCACTCGCGCAGTCGAGCAATGGGGAAATGTCGCGGGCCTCGTCGCAGGACTCTGTCTTGGTGACCTCGAATTGCTCGGGCGTTCGCTGAGCGACGTGGTTATCGAACCGACCCGTTCGATCCTCATTCCGGGGTTTGAGCAGGTCAAGCGTGCCGCAATGGACGGCGGTGCACTCGGCTGTTCGATCTCCGGCTCTGGTCCAACACTATTCGCGTTGGTGGCGGGTGATGATCGCGCCGAAGAGATCGGACACGCAATGGCGACCGCATTCTTGGAAATCGGCCTCGGCAGCGATGTCTTCACTTCGATGGTCGGAACCTCAGGTGCACACATCGTCGAGGATGGGAGGTAAGGCCATGCGCTACGTCAGCACCAACGGCAGGGTCTCCCCCGTTTCGTTTCGAACTGCCGTGCTCGATGGATTGGCGCCGGACGGTGGACTCTACCTGCCAATGGAGCTACCGCTGATCGACCCGGACCTGCTCTACGGCGAGATGCCATACGCAGAAAGGGCTGCGCGGCTTGCCCTTCCCTACACCGGTGAAGAAGTTTCCACTCCGGTCTTGTCAGATCTCTGCGCCGATGCCTTCGACTTCCCGGTCAAGCTTGTTCCACTTGGTGACGGTGGAATGCATGTGCTTGAACTGTTCTGGGGACCGACCTTCGCTTTCAAAGACTTCGGTGCCAGGTTCCTGGCTCGAGTGGTGAACCTCTTCGCCACCGAGGAGGGTCGCAAACTCACGATTCTGGTTGCGACCAGCGGAGACACAGGAAGTGCAGTCGCCCAGGGTATTGCAGGTATGGACGCGATCGACGTGGTACTGCTCTATCCCTCTGGACGGGTCAGTCCGCTTCAGGAACAGCAGCTCACTACGGTGGGTGGCAATGTTGAGGCCCTCGAGGTTGAAGGCAGCTTCGACGACTGCCAAGCCATGGTCAAAGCAGCGTTCGCCGACGACGAGATCCAGGCACAGCGACCACTCAGCTCCGCCAACTCGATCAGCATTGGGCGTCTCCTGCCTCAGATCTTCTACTATGTCGATGCCGGCGCACGCCTCGGTGCCACGAGTGAACATCCTCTGCTGATCTGTGTTCCCTCCGGAAACTACGGCAATGTCACCGGTGCTCTGATGGCATCACTCACGGGCTTGCCTGTCCAGCGCCTTGTGGTTGGTTCAAATGAGAATGATGTCGTCCCGCGATTTCTCGAAACTGGGATATTCAAACCCTGCGATGCGGTGACCACACCCGCCAATGCCATGGATGTCGGGAATCCCTCAAACCTGGCGCGAATCCAAGGCCTGCTCGCGCACGACCTGATGCAGATTACACAGCATTTTCGGGGCTTCGGAGTGACGACACCAGAGATCTACGAGACGATCCGCGAGGTTCGTGAGGAGTTCGACTATCTGCTCGACCCTCACAGTGCGGTCGGTTATCGCGCGCTTACGCGTTACCTCAACGAGGTCGGGAAACCGACCGGACCGGCAGTGTTCGCTGCAACAGCTCATCCGGCGAAGTTCAGTGAAGCGATTCTCGAAGCCACTGGAGAGACTGTCGAGATTCCGGAAGGTCTCGCCGAGGCGATGCAGCGACCCAAGCGGGCGACACGAATCGAAGCGACTACAGAGAGGCTCAAGGAGTATCTGTTGGAGACGAGATAGAACAGAGGCAGAGGCAGAGGCAGAGGCAGAGGCAGAGGCAGAGGCAGAGGCAGAGGCAGAAAACAGTCTCAGGTCTCTGTGGCGGTTACAAGCGGGATAGCAATCCTCAGCGTCATCGTTCTCCAGAAGCCATATTCGATGGCGATGGCGATGCCCATCGAAAGTGCTCGCATCCATCGGTGTCATCCGATGCGCGTGGTCTCTGAGACGCGAGACTCCTCCTATCTCTGTCTCTAACCTTGCTCAATCGCCCCCCGGAACGTCGGCGGCAACATCGCAGCCCGGCCCTTCTCGCGATCGTAGAAAACCAGCCGCGTGCGCGCTAAAGCAACCATCCGTTCGTCGCCGCCTTCGGTGACGCGATAGACGAGATCTGCACGACGGGAGGCAATCTCGCCAGCTGCAATTTCGATCTTCAATCGCTGCGCGGCGAAGCCTTCGCCACGGTAGCTGACGGCGAGTTCGACGATCATCAAGGGGAATCCGTCGGTATCGAGTTCATCGGCGCCAAACGAACGAAAGAAACGGACTCTAGCGTCATGCAACAGTGACACCAGGCGATCATGTCCGAGGTGTCCGCCATAGTTAATGTCA
>JAAESQ010000594.1 GCA_024229275.1 bacterium
CACCCGATGACCGCAGACATCCTGCTGCGTGGTCAGCTTAGCTTCCTCCGAGAGTCCGGCTTTCATGTAGGTGTTGCATGCGGTGGTGGGCCAGAGTTGGCTGACGTCGCGATCCGTGAGGGTGTCTCTGTCTTCCCACTTCCACTCAAGCGGGAGGCAAGCCCTATCTATGACGCCCGTGCACTCGCATCTCTGATTCGAGTCATGAGCAGTTTTGAACCAGATATTGTCAGTGCCAGCACCCCTAAGGCGGGCCTTCTCACCTTGCTCGCGGCTCGAGCTTGCAGGATTCCGATTCGGGTATACACACTCCGGGGTCTCAGGTTGGAGACATCAAAAGGTGTGAAGCGCAGCTTGATGACGGTTGCAGAACGTCTCGCGTGCGGGTCAGCACATAGAGTAGTGTGTGTCAGTCCAAGCCTGCGACAGTTGGCAGTTGATCTAGGTCTCGTCTCGCAGCGCAGGTCGCTGGTGCTTGGATCTGGATCTTCGAATGGTGTCGATACCAGTCGGTTCAGCTCTGGAAACAGTGAAAGAACTGCCGAGCTGCGCCGACAGCTGGAAATACCGGACGCAGCGCCTGTGGTAGGCTTCGTTGGCAGGTTGACTCGTGACAAGGGAATCAGTGATTTGGCCCATGCCTTCTTCGGGGAGATCAGCGGACGATTCCCTGACGCACGGTTGCTACTCCTTGGCGATTTTGAGGCGGGTGATCCGGTTGACGCTCACGTTCAGGAGAGTTTGAAGAGTGATCCTCGGGTGATACGACTGGGCTTTGTAAGCGAGCCCTCCTCCTACTACCACCTGATGGATGTTCTCGCTTTCCCTTCCTATCGTGAAGGATTCCCCAACGTGCCGCTAGAGGCAGCCGGTTCAGGTATTCCGGTCGCAGGCTACGCAGCGACGGGAACCGTTGATGCGGTAGTTGATGGGACTACGGGAACGCTCGTTCCTGTTGGCGATCGAGTACGACTCGCAGTTGCCGTCTCGCGTTATTGCGAAGACCAGAATCTCAGGAATTCACACGGAATCGCGGGAAACCTCCGAGTAATCCGGGATTTCAGCAGGAAGCTCGTGAACGAACGGTGGTTTCGTTTTTATCAAGATGAGGTGGCCCGGTTTCGAGCGCATAGTCTGGTATCGACGACGACGCGGTCCAGTAGTGGAGCCGAGGAGTAGACGCCATGGCGAGGAGAAAATACAGGCTTTCACACTACGTACGGACGATCTTGCGTCGCATCTGGAGCCATCCGGCGAATAGGGACCGCCGTGTAGCGGCACTCCTCAAGGCGGCAGCGTGGCAGGTGAACAAGCGCTTCCTGCGGATTCCTCTCACTGCTACGCTGTCTGGAGGTGCGAAAGTACGCTGCCACCCAGACAGCAGTGCTGCGAGTGGGTTGATCTACTTCAATCGCCAACCCGAGTTTCATGAGATGGAGTTTGTTGGGACCTACCTTCGCCAGGGAGACCATTTTATTGATGGCGGGGCGAACATTGGTGTCTATACGCTGCTTGCTGCGAGCCTGGTCGGGCACAATGGGGGTGTCGAAGCGTTTGAGCCTCATCCCGTCGCGTTTTCTCGCCTCAGGGAGAACGTGAAGTTGAACGGTTACATGAATGTGAGGCTTCATCAACTGGCTCTATCCGACCAGGAAAGTAGAGCTCTGATGATCACTGGAGCTGATGTGGGCAACCGACTGCAGACGTCGATTGATGTTGGTCGACCCACGGTCGAAGTTCAAACGTGTAGGTTGGACTCAGTACTTGGAAATCGTAAATACTCGATGGGGAAGCTTGACATAGAAGGGGCGGAGTTTCGGGCGTTGATGGGCGCAGGAAGTCTACTGGTGGATGCGAATCCACCAGTCTGGCAACTCGAGATGACAGAACATCTCCTGCGCAAAGCAGGGAAGAGTACAGCGGATGTTGAGAGTCTTTTGCGGGATGCTGGATTCTTGTTTGGCAGATTCGATGGGGACTCGCGAGAGCTGATTCTCGACCGCCACCTTCACATAAGCGATAGGAATATTTTTGCGGTTGCAGAGTCAGCTACTGAGTGGGTCACCAGTCGACTCGAGGAAGCAGGGGTTGCAGTTCTGAAGGGGAGTCGAGCAGGGAATAGATCGTCTTCCAGTGCCTCCGGGAGTATGACTGCCTAGAATAAGCATTCTGGCGCCAAATTCGATAATGAACACGGCAATTTTGAAACGTCTAGCTGACATCAAACTGACGGTATTGGCTCTTCTGGTGCTTTCTCCGGTCATGGCGGTAGTTTCGGTATTGGTGCGTATCGGCTTCGGCTCGCCAGTGTTTTTTCGGCAACAACGCCCAGGTCTGAATGGCGAACCTTTCGAAATCATGAAGTTTCGAACAATGACGAATGAGCGCGATGCCGAAGGTGTCTGGCTTTCAGACGAGCAGCGGCTTACTGCACTGGGGCGTCTCCTCCGGCGAACTAGCCTGGATGAACTACCTGAACTTTTGAACGTTCTGAAGGGCGATATGAGCTTGGTGGGTCCACGTCCGCTGCTGATGAGTTACCTTGACCGCTACTCTGCGGAGCAAGCTCGGCGGCATGATGTGCTGCCTGGCCTCACTGGATGGGCGCAGGTCAACGGTCGTAATGCAATCTCGTGGGAGGACAAGCTCGCCTATGACGTGTGGTACGTTGACCACGC
>JAAESQ010000595.1 GCA_024229275.1 bacterium
CGGCGGATCTATGGGGGGCGGGTGCTCGTACTCCACGATAAGCTGTCGGGCCTGCGACTTGGGGTGCCGGAGTTCGAGGCGCGAGCGCGACCCGTGAAGAAGCGTGGCGAGAACGAGGCAGCCGAAGCTGCGCGCCGTGGTGCGCCCAAGCACGAGGGATATGAGATCCGGCCGATAGGAGTCGCTGTATTCGTGTGGGCTCACCTGAACCACGAGATTGCCGGTCTGGAGCACCGCCGGTGGTGCGGAGACAGACTCTGCGTTGAACACGAAGTCGGGCTCAGCGACGGGCCCGGTCGGCACCCGTCCGAGGAGCGCTCCATAGTAAGATTCAAGTTCTTCGACCATACTCGACTGACGCCGCCTGAGGATAGCGATAATCGGGCACCGAGAGACGGACGCAAAGCGCCCGGCTATAGGCGTTCGGCTTAATCGCTTCGTTGTGCACCTTTTCCTTGCACGGTCGCTGCGAGCTCCGTATGGCCGTACATCAGAGCATACTCGACTGCCCGCTTGCCCTCATCGTCTTCGATGGCCGGGTCAGCCCCCGCCTCCAAAAGGGCATTGGCGCACTCCACCAGGCCATAGGCACATGCTGTGTGTAGTGCAGTTCCTCGGCCTTTGCACCGGTCGTTAACGTCCGCTCCTCGCTGTACCAAATAGCGAACAAGTTCCGGATTGTCTTCGCCGACTGCGATCTGCAGGGGAGTGAACCCCTCGCCGTCCTGCGAGTTGATGTCGGCTCGATGGTCCAAAAGTACACCGACGATCTCCAGGTAACCTTCCTGGGCTGCCCAGTGAAGTGGCTTATTATCGCCATCTGCGGCGTTTACATCGGCACCGTCGCGGATCGCCTCCTTCGCGTCGGCAGGATCGCCGAACTGGCATGCCTCAATGAGCTTTTCTGTGGGATTCATCTACTCTCTGCGCAACGTTCGCGTTGACCCGCGCGTGCAACCCGGCATGACGCTTGCTCCACAACAGAAGTGACACGTAAGCGTGTCGCTTCAAACGTGTTAGGCGACGTCACGGGCTCGCACCTCCAACAAGAATTGAATAGCCAATTTATCTTACTTTCCGCGGATCCAGATCGGGCCTTTTCTCGATTTTTCGCAGCCATCATTTTTGATGGGATTGCTAGATTGAGGACCAATATTCCTGCTCAGATATATCGAGATAACTCAACAGGAGCTTCTGCGTATCTGTCAAGTCATCCTTGAATTCTTCCACAACCCGGTCATCATCAATCAGTGAATAGGTCGACAGAGGCTCGAAACGTTCGAGCATTTTGTTGGTTGTGGGATGGGCTGCCTCTCTTTCTTCGGGGTAAACGTTAAGGGCTTTTCTGCCCTCCTCATTCATCTTCTTGCGTACCTCTCGCTCAATCACCGCCTGTATAATCAAAGCAACAAAGAATAGAAACATATTTGCCTCTACCCGTGTCACCTTCTTGAAAAGCAATGGGGCGGCATTGTGGATGCTTTTGAATTGACTGAAACGCTTCTCCAAGCGAGGCTGATACTTGTAGGCTTGCAACACCTCTTTGGTAGGAAGTTTTGTGTTGGTGCTAAGCAGGGGGAATATCCCATCGAGCCTTGACTCTGCCTTCAACGCCTGTGTATCGCGCGTCCATGTCAGCGTATGAATCGTGCGAATTTTGGTCTCGTAACGGGCATTGTTGCCGGGCCGCCCCTTGCCCACCTTGACCTGGTAGTCTTCCCGGCTGGTGCCGATGTCCAGGCGCAAGAACTCCTTCACCTGATACTTGTCCACTATCACGCCAGCGGCCGCTTCGATGTTCTCTTTCTGTTTGAGCTTGCGGGTGTTGAGCTTGGCGTTGAGCTCCATGAGCGCAGTC
>JAAESQ010000596.1 GCA_024229275.1 bacterium
CGCATAGCCTCTATATCCCTTAGCGTCCTTCGTGCTCTTCGTGGTTCAAAACTGCGATTTGCCCGCCTCACAGCGATCAGTGCCTCTTCCAGCGGCTCAACGAGCCGCCCTTATACATCTTCTTCGCGTCTTCTTCGCGCTCTTAGTGTTCTTCGTGGTTCAAAAACTTCACGTGCCTTCCAGCTGGCAACTACCCTCCTCAGCATCCTTTGCCTCTCCACGGTTCCCGCGTTCTCAGCCGATCCTTTCCACGAAAGCCTCCTCGCCAAAGGCAAAGCCCTCTACGCCGCCGGCGACTACGAGAGCGCTAGCCAATCCCTTCGCCTCGCCTGTTTCGGCCTCCTTGAAGACCTTCCAGTGCTCACCGACTGCCTTGTCCACCTCGGCCTCTCCCAGGCCACGATCGGCGATTCCAAGGGTTTTCAGGAGACATTCCAACGTCTGGCTGATGTCGAGCGCCGCCACGCAATCTACTGTGAGACCAACCTTTCGGTAGACCTTCGAACCACCTTCGAAAATCAATTGCGCTCGACCATTCCACCCGAAATCCGTGCCTCAACTCCGTGGACCGGTGAAGCTTCGCCTTGTGCGGTCACAACTCTCCAAGCCACCGATCTACCGCCTATTGAAGCAGGTCCATCCTTGGTGCCAACCCAACAGACTGTGGACACTGGCGAGACGCCATCGAAACCCACAACTAACGAGAGCACTCCAACTGCAGACCTGACTCCGGCACCAACACCAGCCCCCACGAGAGTCACGACCGACGCTGATCCATCAGGGCAAGCCACTCTCGTCGAGGGAATCCACTGGCAGCCTTCAAGCAACAACCTCCTCAGAGTGACGGTTACCCTCAACGGAACACTTAGCCGCGAGCGGGTTCGTCATGAGCGTCTGAACGAACCCCCGCGCCACCTTTTCCGCCTGATCGGCATTGAGCAAGAGTTCAAGCCCTTCACTCTGCGGACTGAATCCGCACAGGCTCCGACCGTCCGAGTCGGCTTTCACGAGGATCGAGATCCACACGAGCTACATATAGTCTTCGACCTTGGC
>JAAESQ010000597.1 GCA_024229275.1 bacterium
CGCGTTCGCTCGCGACTAAGCTCAATGACGCGGGAGTACTGGTCCATGCGCTGGACGCCGAGAGTATCCGCATGGTCACCCACTACCACATCAGTCAGAGCGACATCGATCGAGCAGCCGAGATGGTGTCGGAGATTCTGACTACCCGCTGAAGCTCAATTTCTGCCTTCCGCTGATGAGAGTCCGACCAGGTCATTTTTACTGCCGGTGCCGAGGCTGTTCATTTTCTTAGAGTTGTAGACCTTTTGCTGGACAATTCGTGCAGTCTTTCGGAAGAACTGACGACGTCTAACGATCAATGGGTGGCAGCTTGATCTCGCTCCGCGGCATCGGCGGCGCACCCGTGCCTGATCTGCCGCGCTGGTCCTCGAAGCCACCACCTAAACTCAGAGTCACGGTGGCTCCTACGTGCCCCTTCGGAGTCGGAACAGGAGTCGGCACGAGCCCACCTCCGCCATGCCAGACAAAAGCAGCAAGATTCGCGAGATCGGTCAGAGCTCGGGACAAGGAAA
>JAAESQ010000598.1 GCA_024229275.1 bacterium
CCCTGAGAAGATTCGTCAATAGCGTCATCTGCTTGGTCAGAATCCGCAATTCCATTTGCGCCGGCGAACGGTGGAGCATTTTCGTGAAGCGCTTCACCGCCTTCTCGTACAGCCCGCTGCCGTCGTACGACCATTGAAAGGGGTGTGCCAGGAGAGTATTCCAATCAGCGACGAATGCTTCCAGCGCCGCCTTGAACTCGTCGGGTGAGCCGAAGGATTCACCGAGCACTTTGCGACCCATGATGGCGAACCAGAATTCGATCCAGTTAAGCCAAGAGCCGTGATAGGGCGTGTAGTGAATGACGATCCGCTTGTCTTCTCGGCCGAGCCATTCAACCCGCTTGGCCTGTGAGCACAGCGTTTGCTCTGGCGGACACTCAATCCCGCTGAGCTCGGCCACCAGTCGGCAGAAGGGATAACCACGATGGGACGAGAGGTTGTCCATCACGTAGTGAAGCGGCTCGGTTTGAGGGAGTCGATTCACATGACCCCTGAATACCGCCAGGAAGGTATCGGTTTTGTGGTCGGCCCGGCACTCGAGGTGCACCTTGCCATCGGCGTGATGGAGGAAGGCGAGCACATCCAGAGTCCCGTGACGGATATACTCGAACTCTTCAAGCCGTTTGCGCATCCCATCGGTTTGCAAATCCGGCGTCAGCCGCTTGAGGATCTGGATGCCCGGGCACTCGTCAAAGAAGATCAGGTTCGAGGGAGGGTTGCGGTAGAGGCTGACGAGGTGTTCCATCTTGGGAAAAAACTCGGGGTCGGTGATGTGAAGGAAGTAGCGGGAG
>JAAESQ010000599.1 GCA_024229275.1 bacterium
TCCCTCGAATTCGACCCTAATTGGATCGCCGCCAGATCCGTCAGCGGTCACGTTATCGAACGCGCCCTCGTACCGGTACATGTCGTCGGTAATGTTCAGCACCAGCTTGCCCGCAGAATTCGCTGCGACTGCTCGATAGCGTGCCTCCCATTCAGTTACCCGAAAGGAGCCGTCTTCCAGCGGCTGGCGTAGGTCGAAGATCAATACCGTGTTCGTCAGGACCAGGATGTAGAACCCAGGGAACTGCGCGTATGCAGACTTGATATCGGTAAGCGGGCCGTCGTTGGCCTGCTGCAATAAGAAGTCTCGTACCTGCGGCGCGGCGTCTGTGATCGGCATGGACTTCTCCTGGATCACACGCCCGAGAGTCCGCAAGCCGTTGCCGCTTAGAAAGATGATGTCGCGCCCTACCGTTTGCACGGAGTCGCGAGCAATGCAGCCCAGCCCAGAAACTCCTTCTACTAACGCGAAGTCAGAGAACGGTGATACTGGGTCGCTTGGGCCTTGATACAATACGATCTGGGTCTCGCCAAATATGGCCAAGAATCCATTGAAGTCTGCCAGGGCAGTGGGCGTATCCACGCCCTTTGGCCAGACCGAGTTGAGTAAAAGCGAACCTGCTGTACCGGCAGCCCAACCGGTTTCGTCCAGCAGATCCGAAAAATAAAGTGTGTTCTTGTCAACGATCCAGAGACGACTGTATGCCGCCAGCACTGCAGTACCTACAGGTAGCGTGCCAGAGGATGCCACGATGGGCGCAAATGTGCCAGCCGTGGTAGCCATCACGATGGGGTCGTGACCTTCTTGAACTCCGATGGCCTTGCCATTGAAGTTTACGAACTGCCAGTTGTCTGCTGACGGTGTGGCAGTCCCTGTAATGTCTGTCCAGACCAGGCCGTCCAGTCGCCACAGCTTATTATCGGCTGCTGCGATCAGGACCTCCGTGCCGGCGTCGTTTTTGTAATAGTGTGCTGCTTGAATCTCGGATGGTACTCCAGGAATACCGCCAGTTGAAACTGCTCGTGTTCCGTCGCGTCTCGCGAGGCGGCCCTGGTCATCGATAACAAAATTCGATGCAATGGTCGCCCAGCCTGGAGGCAGTACCGAGCCGGCCTGCTGTTTGTTGAGGCCGCGGAATCCTGGGGTTCCAATAGTTAGGGTCGCTAGTCTTGGCACTTACACAACCTCCCATACGTTGTCTGCCGGGTACATGTTGATATCGTACATCACAGCGTCTGCGAGCGCCGAGCTGGCCTGTTGTCCCAAAGATGGGGCACTGGGTCCACCGTCGTCGCCGCGCTCCTCTAGCGCGAGCTGCGTGGCTCTGAGGACCACTGGTAGGTCCGGTACAATGATTCGTTTGCCGTCGTCGTCCAGGACCTGTTTAATAATTACGTTAAAGTTAACCTGGTACGGCTTGTCCGGGATTGGCCAGAGGTTTATAATTGGGTCCCCGTTGGACGTTCGTCCGTTCCAGTCCCAGTACAAGGGCTCAGAGAAGTCGGGGTCGTTAATAAGCAGCTTGTCATTCATCCACGCGTAGGATCGCGCCCGTCTAAGGGTGTAGTCCAGCGTATCCTCGTGGACGTGGAGTACTCGAAAGCCCTGGCCTGCGCCTGTTAATCCGTAATCGAAGGTCGCTTCTTGGGTGACGAGCTGCACTGTTTCGCGCAGGTCAATCCAGTCGTGGGCATCCTCAATCTCGCTGTTCGCCTGCCTTACAAAGGCCGCAACCAGCTCTGAGTATTCGGTCTCGCCAATAGCTGCGACCTGGCCCTCGCGCATACGCACGAGGACCCGGTTTACTGCTTCAAGATAAGTTACGATTGCCATATCGGTCTCCTTAGTTGGAAGTCTTCAGCTCAGCATCGGCGTCCCAGTGCGCCTCGATCAGCGCGCTCGCGGTGCCAGTCGTTGCAATTCTGAAACTCTCATCTGTAACCTGGCCAATGGTAGGCACTACATCAGCCGCGCCTTGCCGGACCTGGCCAAGCGTACCTGTCACTGGGCTCCATGTGCGTATAGTTGGTGCATTGCGCATGGTGGTACGAAAATGCGGAGTTATTACACCATTACCCGAAGCACTAGCATATGCCGTCTCAGAACCGAACAGGGTTGCTGAAGGGATAGCCGAGCCGTCCTGCTGCGATGAATCGTAGTAGCGCTTCGCTCGCGTGGTATCCACTGCTACATCATTGGCATATGACCAATCCGTTACCGCAGAGCCGATCTCTAGCTTTACGCGACCAAGGTAGAACTCGTCAAACTGCGTGTCGATGAGGTTAACCATGCCAGTCACGCCGAGGAAGTTTCCTGCCTGCCACGCGCCAGCTGTGGTGTGATAAGTCGAGCCCGCTGCCAGTACCCAGCTAACGCTGAGCCCGATAGTGTTATCAACTGCCCACGACCCAGCCACATCACCAGTCAATAGGATTGTCTTATACTCCCAGGTATTCGCAGAGCTAACGGTATAGGTTGCGATGTACGAGCGGTTGAGTGCGCCGTTCTGAAATGCTACGGCGTGCGTGCCCGTCTTGGGAGAGTATACCCAGAACGATAGCGCTAGGTCTGCCGCGCTGGCAGTGCCAAGCAGCATCTCTACTATGTTCTTGCCCTCGATGTGCTGCCCAATCGCTGCATACTCACCGGCAGCTAGGGCCGACTCCGCAGTAGCGACTGCTATAAATTGTGTAAACTCTGAGCCCGGAAGCGTCGGGAATACGGGATGAACAAGGTCCACCACGAGATCCATGCCTGCGGCCTGATACCACTCCCAGCGGTCGTGCTGGTAGGTGCTGGCAGCAGTGCCTAGCAGGTCTCCCCGCTGCGCCAAGTTAAAGTCCGGGTTGATAATGAAGTTCTTTCCGATGCCGCCGCCTCCGCCGCCGCCTGGAACTGCGCCACCATCCTTGATTATCTTTCCGGTCGTTCCATCGAAGACTGCGAGATTGCCATCAGTTGAGCTGCCTGGTCCGGTAACATCGCCACCAGCCTGCACTGGTCCACCGTCTTGTACGATCTTACCGCCAGCATCTGTGAATACAGCCATATGGCCAGCAGTAGACGTGCCGGGATTGATTACTACTTGCGCGGCTAGAATTCCAGCATCCTGGAGTAACTTGCCACTGATACCATCGAATGCGGCCAGATTGCCATCTACGGCGCTTCCCGGTCCGTTAGCGTCGCCGAAGTCAGTAACCTTAGCGCCGCTGTCTTTAATCTGATTACCAGTCGTACCGTCAAAGACGACGATATTCTCGTCGACCACGGTGCCTGGTCCAAGTACACCGATGCTATTCCAGATAGTGCCATTGTAAACTTTGACAACTAGTTCCACATCGTTGTAGTATAACGCGCCCGTCAAGAGCGGATTGCTGTTGTTATCCAGGGTAGGATCGACCGATTTTGTCCCTAGATAGAGTGTGCCGAATTCATCCAGTACCGCTTGCGCGTCAGTTGCGGACGCCTCGGAACTAGAAGCTGCTGCCTGTGCATCAGCGACGGCTTGCTCGGCCTGCGCGACCGCCTGATCCAGGTCGTCCTGGCTAGCTACTCGAACGCCGTCTACGCTAGGATCGCCAATGCCTCTGAAAGTCGTCATGTATGTTCTCCATCAATGCTTGAAATAGTCGACCGCCATTTTAATACCGGCCAATAGTAAGGTCCCTACCATCATCGCCATACCCACCATGCCTTTGAATTTGGCGATACTCAGGTTCAGCTCGCGTAGAAGGCGGCCCTGTTCCTTGACCGTTGAGGTCAGCATGGCTACTTCCTGTTTTAGTAATTCAATTTCTGTCTGCGTTTCCACGGGTGTTAGATGCCCCCTTGCGGGGGCACCCCCTACGCTTATTTAGGAACGATCAGTGCGATTCCGTTCTCCGGACGGTACACGGACTTGCCGTAGATCGTATCGGAGGTCAAGAGGTCACTCAGCCATTCCTGCTTGTACTGGGTCTGGGTCCGAATGCTCATCTGCTCAACGTGGACTATAGCCTCACGGTGCATGATGAATACGGGCCGGTACTCAGTCGTGGTATCATCCGCGAGGATAACGGGCAGGTTGGTGGTCGTGAAGACGGGCATGCCGTACACTTCGCCGAACTGGCCGGTATTAACGCCCATCGTATTCGAGAAGTCGCGGCTGTTAAACCGGTCGATACCCAAGAGGATATTCTTCTGCGAAGGCGGAACGATCATGGACCGATCAGAGAAAGGCACATCTGCGTCGTCGAGGACCTGGATACCGGAACGGATACCCGCGTCGGTAAGGTCGGAACCGTTACCAGTGTTGGTGTTCGCTGCTGGGTCCCAGGCAGTCACGCCGTCGCCGCCGATGACAGCGCCGGACCAGGCGGTGCCGCCCTGCCAGGCTTCGGCTAGCGCGCTAAGCGCCGAGTCCACCTGCTTCGCAAGCGCATAGCCCGCGTCGTCGGTGTAGAATGCCCGCATGGAGTCAAGCGCCTGTACGAGGGTAATATCCTCGAAGAACCGCGAGTACTCAAAGTGCTGGTCGACTGGGATTACCAGTTCGCCGGCAACATCTGCATTCAGGGTTACCTGAGTCTCGGCCAACTTCTGATTGGCCGTGCCTCGGATTGGCTTCGGAACGTGAAGGGTATCGCCCTTCTTGCCCTGGAACGGAATCTTCTTGACGCGCTGTGCGATAACGAGCGCTTGCTTATAGGTAGCGATTACTTCATCGGACCAAAGTTCCGGGATGAAGGTGGCTTCAGTAGTGTTGGTTACATGGTTTGTACCAAGTGCCATGGTTAAAACTCCTTAATGTAGGTTATGGAACCACACGCTTTTCGCGGTATGCAGCGATTATCTCTGGCTGCATTTGGCTGTAGCGTGCTGGATCTGTGTTTCTCAGCTTCATAAGCTGCGCGCGGCTGTACACCGGCTTGCGCTGCGATTTCCCATTCGGCGATGAGGCCGAAGATCCAACGCCTGCGCGCGGGGTAGCAATAGCTTTACGCTGCTCCTCTCGCTTGTTGGAAAGTTCTTCACCCCGGGCGGCGGCAATCTCACTGTAAGTGTCGATCAAGTCGTCTGCCGTGGCAAAGTCGTGGTTCTTGTCGGCGTGCAGGAATCTCTGCAAGCGTGCGGGGTTGGCCCGAATCCACGCCTGGAAACCTGGGTTGGTGCCGATTTCCTCAAGCGACCCATGCTTACGTTCCAGCGCGGCCTTGCTCGTAACCTGTTCTGTCTTGACTACCCGGCCAGCGATTTCCTGGATTGCGGGATTGGTCTGAATGATGTTGGTAATCACCCCGACAGGATCAGCGAGCAATGCGTCGGCATCGACGGCATCAGTCTTGCTTGTTTGCGGATTGTTTGCTGCGATCTGGTTCTGTAAGATATCGTCCGCGAGTTGCCTAATGTCGCCCAGCTCGTTTCCCTGCTTGCCGTAGGCGCTCTCTAGGTTACCATACATCTCAATAACCTGATCGAGAGACTTGCCCTGAAACTTATTAGGTGTCTCGTCTTTGGCCTTGGGTTCCGCTGCTGGTGCAGCGCCCGGCCCTGGATCAGCGGCAGCCTTGCTGCGATCCAGCGGGTCGCCATCCTTTAGATCAAAGATGTCAACCACGTCGTTGGTATCTACTACAGTCGTTTTACCATTGTCAGCCATTCTATCTCCTGCCCTTTCGGGTTGTAGGGTCA
>JAAESQ010000600.1 GCA_024229275.1 bacterium
ATCGTGGCGGCCCTCGATGAGCAGGGTCACTCGGTGACGGTATGCGACCGTCTGCGAAGTGGCGAAAAGTGGCGCAATATCGCGAAGCGGAAACTGGCCGAAGTAGTAGCACCTGAGCAGCTTTCCGACTGGCTCGAACGGCCCGGCCGGAAGCTCGACGCAGTGGTTCATATGGGTGCGATTTCATCAACGACTGAGACTGACGCTGACCTCATCATGGAGAACAACTTCAGGCTGTCTCAGATGTTGTGGAGTTGGTGTGTGAGGTCCGAAACTCCTCTGATCTATGCTTCGTCCGCAGCGACCTATGGTGACGGAAGTCTTGGCTTTGACGATGATCCATCACTCGAAGCGCACGCGGCCCTTCGCCCCCTGAATGCGTACGGCTGGAGCAAGACCTTATTCGATAGATGGGCTCTGCAATTGGTGGGTGCGGGTGAGGCAGCTCCGCCGCAATGGGTCGGCCTCAAGTTCTTTAACGTCTACGGGCCAAACGAATACCACAAGGGCTCGATGCAGAGTGTGATCTCGCAGAAGCACCAGGCTGCTGCCGCCGGCCGCCCGGTGACTCTGTTTCGCTCGCACAATTCCGACTACCCCGATGGCGGGCAGCGTCGCGACTTCGTTTGGGTTGGCGATTGCGTCGATGTCGTGCTGTGGATGCTTGAACACCCAAACGTGAACGGCATATTCGACCTCGGCACGGGTGTGGATCGTACTTTCGAGGATCTCGCCAAAGCTCTTATCGATGCGGTTGGATCGGCGTCGCAGATCGAGATCATCGACATGCCAGAGGCGATTCGCGATCGCTATCAGTATTTCACTCGAGCGAGCATGGAACGTCTCCGCGCAGCCGGCTATGAGATTCCGTTCACAAATCTTGAGGACGGAGTCCGCGCCTATGTGCGGGACTTCCTCTCCACTGACGACCCATATCGCTGAGCGTATCGTGAACCCTGAGGTGACCGAGCCGGTTCAACACATCGTCCTCGACCGGGACGGAGTTCTCAATCGGGAGAATCCGTCCGGTGGATGGGTGACCCAACCCGATCAATGGGTCTGGGAAGAAGGGGCTCGTAGCGCGCTTGTTCTTGCTTCAAGTGCTGGGATCAAGCTTTCCATAGTCAGCAACCAGTCATGTATTGGACGTGGGGTTGCGACGATAGCGGCTATTGATGCAGTGAACCAGCGCATGGTTCGGGAAGCCGAAGAGGCGGGAGCCTCGATAGAGCGTGTCCTCATTTGCCCACACGCGCCAGACGACGCGTGTGAGTGCCGCAAGCCGGCGCCAGGATTAATTCTGGAAGCGGTGAGGGAATCTGGGGTCTCGGTTGCTCATACAGTAATGGTAGGGGATGCCGAACGCGATATTGAAGCTGCGCACAGAGCTGGTATCACCGCTATCCTGGTTCGGACAGGCAAAGGACGAGATACGGAAGCCTCTCTTGCGATTGCCGGCATCGACGTTTTCGATGATCTCAAAGCTGCAGTGCAGGCTCTCGTCGCCAAGGAGTGATCAAGGATGGAAATGCCAGATCTATCAGAGTTTATTGCAGACTCTTTTGCCGAGCACGCAGAGGTCGTTGAGAACTCCGCACGCGCCTTGCCGGGAACGTTGAAGCAGTTCGTAGAAGTGGTCGATACGTCTCTTCGAAACGACGGGACCATTCTTGTATGCGGTAACGGAGGCAGCGCGGCGGACGCGCAGCACTTCGTGGCTGAGTTGGTGTGTCGTTTCCGAATCGATCGTGGAGCATTGCGTGCGGTAGCCCTGACAACCGACACTTCGGCGCTCACTGCCATTGGCAACGACTATGGCTACGATCAGGTTTTTGCGCGACAGGTCGAAGCGTTGGCGCGTAAGGGCGACGTGCTTGTCGCGATCAGTACCAGTGGCAATTCACAGAATGTTCTCGAAGCCGCGGACACGGCACGCAAGATGGGCTGCACGATAGTTGGGATGACCGGAGCAGACGGCGGTCGTTTGGCGGAGCTTGCCGACATCCTTGTGACTTCACCCTCGAGCATAGTGGCTCGGATCCAGGAGGTTCACGAGGTGTGTCTGCACATTGTTGCCGATGCGGTTGAACGAATCGCTGTCGATCGTGAGGAACTTTCATGAATCCGGCGCCGAACGCGACAGCCCTCGAAGCACTGATTCGCTCCTTCCGAGACTTCCATGTCTGGGTCATTGGCGACATGATGCTCGACGAGTACCTGATCGGAGACATCGGTCGTATCTC
>JAAESQ010000601.1 GCA_024229275.1 bacterium
AACGCTTGCAGTAAGTAGGCCTTCAGGTTTGAGACCTGACTCGACATGGGTGAGCTGCCAGAACGACCTGATCAGAAGACCAGCCCCCACGAGGAGAATCAGTGACAGTGCGATTTCAATCACAACTAAAAGACTGCGAAGACTAGGGCGCCGGCGCGAAACCCGTTCGCTGCGAGGATTCTTGACGACTGACATGAGATCGAGGCGGGTTCCACTGAAGGCCGGGGCCAGGCCGATAAAGAGTCCGGCTCCCAGGGCAACAGCGAAGGTAAAAATCAAAACCGAGAAGTCGATGCTCACCTCCGATGCTCGAGGAAGCTGCCGACCAGCAATGCTGACGATGAGTTTGACCCCGCCATAGGCGAGCACCAATGCTGCGACACCACCCATTGCGGCGAGAACAATGTTCTCGGTTAGGGTCTGACGAATGAGGCGCTCGCGACTCGCTCCGAGTGCTGCACGGGTGCCCATTTCAGCCACCCGATGCTGGGTTCGTGCGAGGAGTAGGTTTGCCACGTTGGAACATGCAATGAGCAAGACTAGAACGACTGCGGTAAACAGAATGAGTAAAGGCTGACGTACACCGAGTACGGTCTCATCCATGAGGCTGAGCACCAGAATTCCCCACCCGGTGTTGGTCTCTGGATGTAATTGGCCCAGATCGGCTGCGATACTCTCGAGTTCAGCTCGTGCGGCAACGACGTCGATATCGGGTTTGAGCCGGGCGATGACCTCGAGGAAATGTCTGCCCCTTCCTTCAATGTCGCGTTCGTCAAAAGCGAAAGGAACCCACAGATCAATCGGACGAGATCCGAATCTGAGTTCGGGAGGTGCGATCCCGACAACGGTATGAGTCAGCCCGTCAAGAGTGATCGTGCTCCCAAGGATGTTTCGCTTGCCGCCATACAGCCGTCGCCAAATACTGTCTCCGAGGACAACCACCGGGGCCGCGCTGTCCAAATCTTCTTCGGGGACAATTGTGCGACCCATGCTCATTGAAATACCGAGCAACCCGAAAAATCCAGCAGAGACGCGCATAGCCGGGACCTTTTCGGCTTGGTCATCAGTTAAGAGCGTGAGCGAAGTGCCTCGGAATGCCGCCATTCCCTCAAACAGCGTGGCCTGCTCTTGGTAGCTACTGAGATTTGGAGGGGAGAAGCCCATGCCCCAGCCCTGAGGGGCGACTTCATGAAGCCGGACGAGTCGGTCAGGATCATGGTATGGCAGAGGGTGCAGCAGAACGCCATTGACGATGCTGAAGATAACTGTGTTAGCGCCAATCCCGAGGGCGAGTGTAGCTACCGCGGTCAACGTGAAACTTTTCTCACGCGACAGGGTCCTCAGAGTAAATCGGATGTCCTGTGCTAGATCCGAGGTGCGATGGGCAATTCCACCACCAGCGAGGCTCAGGAACTCGCGCACCAGAAAGATCGCCAGACCCAGTGTTTCATTCTGCTGTTGCGCCTCTCTCAGTCGATCGGCAAACGTTTGCCTCATGCCTGGCCCGTACTGCCAACGGTAGTCTTCGGGATACCAGCGCAAGAGTTGCGAAAACAATCGATTCTGCAAGCTATCGTCCGTGGAGCCGTGCCTTGCCATGGGTTTGTCCTTCAACCTCATGCCCGTTCGGGCAGCAATTGAAGGCTACGGGCAGCCGTCAGCAGAGCCTCAAGGCGCTTTGCCTCGAGAGCAAAGACCTCCCTGCCGAAGTCCGTCAGCTGAAAGTACTGTCGCCGAGCATCCGCACTTGGGAATTGAGATGCTTGGGCCTCTTCGATCAGGCCGTCCCTGTGAATCCTTCGCAAAGCTTGGTAGAGGCTTCCAGTAGTTGGTCGCAATCGGCCTGAGGACCGTACTTCGATATCTTTGCCGATCGCATATCCATGGAGAGGTCCTGAGCCAAGTGCCAGCAGGACGTGAAACGTCAGGTCGGTAAGGGGTAGAAACGCCTGAGCATCAAGATCTGAATCGGACATGGTCTCTCCTTGCATTGTCACTATAGTTATAGCCACTATAGTAGTCAAGAACTCATTGGGGGCGAATGTGGTTTCAGTGGGAGCCATCAATGAAGGGAGCCACGTGAGCCGCCTGCAAATTTCCCAACACTGTCATTCAGAGGAGCGAAGCGACGAAGAATCTCCCGCCTAAGTTTGGCAATCTAACGGCAAAGTACTGCCAGCTTATTGCTGATTTATAAGGGAGATCTTTCGACTCCGCGTCGCTGCGCTCAAGATGAACGTGCTTGGTGGAGGTGGGCATGAGCACGATGTCATGCGGGCGCCGCCGAAAGCTCAGTAGGAATCCATGGCCTCTGTTACAGATTCGACTGTAGGGATTTCCTTACGCGAAGTGTCGAAGTCCCCCGACAGACGACTTTCGATGGCGGACTCATACTTCTTGCAGCTTGAAATAGTTGATGAGGAACGACAATGCTGGTTACTTCTATCATCCATAGTTTAAGGAGTGCGTTGCACGGGACGGTGCGATCGTGGCGATTTTTCGGAATTGCTCGATTGTCCACCTCTGAATCGCGGATCTTCCCGCCAATATTTGTGCCTCACCGAGGTGCAGCACCCACCATAACGGCCTTCCTTAGCAGGCGCCCATCCTGGGCGTCCTTGCCTTACCGACCTACCTGTAGTCCCACCTTAAAAGGACTCGTGTCGGTGGCCCCATGTCAAAAGCTGGGAACCGGATCGTACCGTGTCGTGCAACACACTCCTCAATCAGGAAACACTAGCGCATAACGCACTGTCTCCCCCAATTTCTAGCTGCCCACAGAACTCTACTGTGGGCATTTTTTTGGAATGATCAAAGCGGAAAGATGAAAGATGAAATCGGAAGAGGACACGCTCGGTCGGTGGAGATGGCTTCGATGAGCTGCGTGGCTGAGCTGGTAAGTACGAGCTATTTGAACCACTAAGAACGCTAAGAACACGAAGGAGTGAGAGTGGGACGGATCGAAGATCCGCCTGTTCTTTCTTCTTTGCGTTCGCCTTCGCGCGACTCGGCTGGGAAGGCTTTGCGGGAGGATAGGTTCGGCTTATGCTTTGGTCGATTTGTCACAAACAGCTGTGACAAATGCCTGATCGGCTTGGATGAGGTGGGGGCACTCTAGCGGAGGTAGACGTATATCCAGTGCTTTGTGTTGTCATCTTCGGTCATGACAACCTCGTCGATCAGTTTGTCTTTCCATCCAGGAATCGCGTAGTTATGAGAAATAACTGTCGTTCCAAGTTGAAGCTGTTCTTCGAGAAGCGGGCGCAGAAGTTGGTTTGACTCCGGCAGAAGATAGAGTGTCACTATCGTGGCTTCGGAGAAATCAACATTTGTCACATCTGCTTGGCGAAAGTCTGTCAAATCCTCGACGTTTGCGGCCTTTGCATTCGACTCTGATTCTTTGATGCGGCTTGGGTTTATGTCGATTCCGACTCCCCGCGAACCAAAGGTTCGAGCAGCAGCTATGACGATCCTTCCGTCACCGCAGCCAAGGTCATAGAGGATGTCGTCTTTGCGGATTTTGGCCAACTCCAGCATTCTTCGGAAGACGCGAGGAGGGGTCCCGACATAAGGCGCCAAGTCAACTGCATCAGCTCTTCCATGAGAACCATAGTAGAGATCGAGTTCTTGATTCTCGTCGTAGCGAAATGTGTAGTGATTCCCGGCATCCAGCTGATAGGCTGTCTCTTCGTTTCCCCTTGAGAAGGTACAGATCATATCGACATCTCCGGGGAAACGGTCTATTTGACCTGCCTTGATAGCCCTATCTATAGGATCACGATCAGAGCTTTGTGATCTCAGAATATATCGAACAACTATGTCTGTATTATTGCGAATTGTAAGTTGATCATTGGTGTTAGGTATAGGAGCGTCGTCTATGGCATGAATGATGCCCATGGAGAGACTCAATGTAGCGATGAATATGATCCAACTCTTCATCCCATGTCCTTTCACATGGAGCAGATTATCATCGCTGCAGCGCGAGTATGAAGTTCGGTGCCTGGTTCCGAGCACCAGGGGGAAAGGAGCACCCTCGGCGTCTTATGAACTCGATAGGACCTCAGTTCCACTCCGAAGCGTCACCCGACTCGAAACCATCGCAGAAGATCCCACGAGGGTTGACGAGATCAAAATATGGGATGAAGTCTCCGCCAGATAGGTAAACCAAGCCGTAGGAATTGACGCAGCAGGCGCCCAGCCATTCGACTGTGGTCTGCTCTTGAGACGCTGGATCAATCTCGTTGAACGAGACGGCGCTGTCCCACGTGCCTGGTCCATGCCCATCGCGTTGAGTGTAGTAAACCTTGTCGAAGGCGCCCTCGTCGCGCGTATAAGTCAGAATGCTGCCGTATGGCGAGCGTAGCGAGACGTCTGGACCGGCAGCTTCAGGATCGGAGGGCGACAAAGGCGCATACCCGAAATCAGGCACCCAATCACTGCCCTCGCCGGCGTTGTAGTTCACCCATTGAATGACACCGTTGCCGTAGGTGTAGTCCGCTTCGAACATGGTCGTGACCGTGTCTTCACGTGCCGAGATCGAGGTGTAGTTGTTGGAACCGGTGATCGAATACGCGAAGACATGTTCCCAGCCCCCAAAAAGGTGGAGACGAAAGATCTGGATAGATCCTGTAGCTCGATACGACAGGAACAAGAAAAAGCCTGTAGTGGTGCCGGGATTCATGGTGATATCGAGGTTTCCTGAGGCATTAGCGAAAGGAGGATGGAAGGCCTCAAAGGAGGTTCCGACGTAATCGTCATAGTAGAAGTGTGCAGAGAAATCAGATCCGACGCAGGCGAGATAGACTGCGCTGTCGCCGCTGTCAGCGTTGGAGGTCATGGCGACATCGACAATGGTTGCTGGGCTGATGTCAGCAACCATGTGGAAGTGATAGACAGAGTCGTCAGCTCCGGTTTCAACGAAGAATCGACGCATCCGTAGCTCATCGGGGACCGACGATGATGTATAGGAAACCCAGACATAATCGCCACCGACCTTCATACTGATTTCTGATTGAATGGGGTAATAGTACGTCTCAAGCCAGGTAGCTCCTCCATCGGTTGATATATTCAGGGACCAGCCGCTGCCCCAAGCAACCGCGGCGAATATGTTGTCGGTTCCACGGTGAAAGTCGAGATCAACGGAGTCGGCGCCGATGCGGGGATTCCCGATCCTGACGTCCTGATATGCACGTTTCTGTTTGCTTTTGATGGGTTCTTTCCATGTGATTCCAGGAACGAAGTTCGACCCTCCCCATTCAAGCTGCTCTAATGCGTGCAGGGCCTGGTCGTAGTGACCGTTGTTCCAGAGAGCGCTGACCTCGCTTTCGCTTTGAAGCGGCCAGGAGGCCGAGGACTGGGTGGTGTGCTCGAGGTCAATGATTGCGTTGCTTCGTTGCACTTCATCGAGTTCGGCGAGAATCGTGCTCGCGCGCGGCACTGACGCTGTCTTAGCCACTGCCAAATCGTCAGCTTTTTCTATATTGGCCAATGAGATTGCCTTGTCGCCTTCGGCAACGAGAGGGGGCGATGCGCCGCCCGCCGTTAAGGGCAATCCAGCGACCAACGTGAATGTGAGGACAAGGCGGATTGTTGTGGTGATCATGATCAACCTCCTGATAGGTCATACAAGTTCGGCAAGACGCCGATCAACCTAGGAACCGAGATCAACAAAGTACCCAACTCAACTGAGATTGTTGTTTCCTTGCAGCGAAAGTCTATCAGATCCTCGGGGAGGTATAAACATGGCTTGGGTGCCGCATGAAGCACTTGCAGATCTCTCAGTATTGTCACCCTGAGCGGAGCGCAGCGGAGTCGGACGGATCTCCCGTTCCAGAAATGATCGCCTTAATCGCGGCGAATCATTCGGCTGCATACTGCTGATTTCAAGGGGAGATCCTTCGGCTCGCAGGCTCGCTCAGGATGACAATTCGGGGGGGGCGTGTGTCCCTGGGAGCGA
>JAAESQ010000602.1 GCA_024229275.1 bacterium
AGAGCTTAACCATTGTGCCTTGTTGAACCGAAGTCGGAGTCAAGGGCATTCCATCCCATAGACTGTTCGAGGCCGAGCCCGAGCCCGTTGCCTCTGTCGTTCCCGGCTATTCTCCTGCTCGTTGGCTCGATCACTCATCCCGACACCAACGATGCCCGGCACCGTCAACGGCATCGGGCTCGTGCTCCCAGTGACACACGCCCCCCGAATTGTCATCCTGAGCGAGCCTGCGAGCCGAAGGATCTCCCCTTGAAATCAGCAGTATGCAGCCGAATGAGTCGCCGCAATCAAGGCGATCAATACCGGACCGGGAGATCCGTCCGACTCTGCTTCGCTCCGCTCAGGATGAGCAGTGCGACGCCGCAAGGCCTAGATGGACCAAGATGGATACGTGATTCGCCCCTACTTCGCCAGCAGCCCACCGCGCTGATAAATTGCCATCTGGACCTCTGAGAACGGCTCACCTTGAAGCTCGCCGTTTGCCCAACTGATGAGACCGGATTCGAGATCGACAGTAATTTCGTCGCCGTCCTTGAGACCGGCCTCGACGAGGTCTGCTACTACTACTGGAACGGCGGCGTTGATGGCGTTGCGTTCGTAAATCGCACCGTAGCTGCGGGCGATGATCGCCTGAACTCCAAGGGTGCCGAAGCAGTCGACTGCCTGCTGCCGTGAGCTACCGCAGCCGAAGTTGCGACCGGTGACTACGATGTCGCCGGGTTGAGCCCGCTGAGCGAAATCTTCCCAACCCTCGAGGTTGTCAAAGGTGTACTTTCCCATCTCGGCAGGATCGGTGATCGCGAGATAGCGGTTGTGGAAGATCATATCGGTGTCGATATTGTCGTGGTCTACAATCCAGACTCTTCCGTTGAAAGACGTCGGCTTTGCAGTCTGGACGTCATCTGATTCAACGGTCTCAGCGTTCCGCGGCTTCCTTGTGGCAAACACTGCCGGTTGACTCGGGATCGCATCAGCGGTCGTTATAACTCCAGCGACTGCTGATGCTGCTGCGGTCTCCGGACTGGCGAGGTATACCTCTCCCTTGCCTTGCTTGCCGGCGAAATTGCGGTTACCTGACGATATCGTCACTTCACCGGGACCGTTCTGTCCGATCTGACCCGCCGCGCAGCCGCCACATCCAGGATTACCGACCAGAGCTCCAGCTTCGCCCAAACGCTGAACCAGGCCTTCGGCCAAAGCCTGGCGCCAGACGCTGCGAGTTGCCGGCACGACCTTGAGCACTACACCTGGTGCAACTCGTCGGCCACCGAGCACCTCTACAGCTGCTCGCAGATCCTCGAGGCGTCCGTTGGTGCAAGAGCCGATGAAGACTGAGTCAATCTTGCGTCCGGAAACTTCGGCGACGGGTACGACGTCCTCGGGGTGGCCGGGCCTTGCGATGAGAGGTTCGAGTCCGTCGACGTCAACTTCGACCTCGGCTTCGTATCGCGCATCTGCGTCGGCCTGCAGCGGTTCAAGTGATCGGCCGGACGTCTGTGAACAGAATTGCGCGACTTCGTCGTTCGGCGGAAAGAGGACGGTGATTCCGCCCATCTCTGTTGCCATGCTCGAAACAGTGATACGGCCTGCCAATGATAGCGACTCGGCGGCTTTGCCTCTGACCTCAGCGGCATACCCAAGGAGGCCGTTTGCACCGAGCTTGCGCAGCATGGCGAGAACCAAGTCTTTGGGTGTGGCTCGAGGGCCCGGAGTGCCCTTGAGGGTGATCCTGACGGATGGGGGCGTTTTGAACCACACACGTCCTGCTGCCCAGGCGTGTGCGATGTCCTGATCTCCCATGCCCTGCCCGAACGCACCGATTGCGCCCATGATGTTGGCGTGGGAGTCTGTCGACACGAAGGTGCTGCCAGGCCAAACACGACCTTCCTCAATGGCAACATGCGTACCGATACCCTGATTGATGTCTCGCAGTTCGACACCGGATTCGCGTGCGAAGAGGCGACAGATATGTTGATTGGCTGCGTATCCTTGATCACTGCCGCCCGGATTGCAATCAAAGGTAAAGAGCGTTTTGGAAGGATCTTCGACTCCAAGGCCAGCCTGGCGCAGGTTCTTGACAACGTTGGCGCCGCCGAAATCTCGCGCTGCGCGGGTGTCGATCAAAACGTCCACGATGTCGCCGGGCGAAACCGAATCTTGATTCGAATGTGCGGCGAGGATTTTCTCGATCAGCGTCTGGCCCATGTCAAATACCTCCGATGTGCGCATTCTACTTCTTCCTCACTGATATGGCAGCTTGCTGGCCCAGGTATGATCGCGCAGATGACTACTTCGATTGCCTGTTTCGTGACTCCTCATGGGTTTGGACACGCGGCGCGCACCTGTGCGGTGGTGGAGGCTATTCACCGTTCTGTGGAGGGTATGCACTTTGAGATCTTCACCACTGTGCCGGAGTGGTTCTTCTCAACCTCCTTGACGGCGCCGTTCCGGTACCACGATCTATTCTGTGATGTCGGTCTGGTGCAACGTAGTTCGCTGGTGGAGGATCCTCAGCAAACGGGGAGCCGACTGGATGCATTCCTCAAAGAGCTCCCCGAGCGATCGAAACAAGTTGCGGCCAGGGTAAAGGAAATTGATTGCCGTCTCGTGCTGTGTGACAT
>JAAESQ010000603.1 GCA_024229275.1 bacterium
CACCCGATACAATCGCTCTGTCGACCAACTGGCGCCCCTGTTTGGAGCCCACAAACTATGTGAAGCAACGGTTAACCAACGCGCCCGGGACCGCTGGCGGCGCGGCGAGAACTTCACATAGTTTAGAGCTACACATAGATACGGAAAGCGGACGTTCGCGAAAACCGGGCGTTCGGCAGGAATCGATCCCAACCGGGCACCAAGAAAGTCTCCTACGTGTAGCGAAAAGAGTTGACGCAGGCCGTCAATGCTACAAATCGAGACCTGTCCCTCGCCCCTGTTCCCGGGGAAAGACCACGGTTCCATCGCATTCGCGGCCGAGGTGGTAAACGACAACATTCCTGCGAAGCAGTGCAGTAAAGAACTCCACGCCAAAAGGCGGAAAGAAAGAAGCACCTATTGCATTGACTGCGGGGAGCAGCTTATCCCTGGGAGATAACGGCAATAAGGCGCGCCATGCCCGACCTGCGTACCATCTGCAAATCGGCTGAGGCAGACCAATCGTTCCCTTATCGCGCACGACCGTTCGGCTGAGGCGTCGAGCGGTTTAGTGGACAAGTACGAACTCTTATCGATAAACTCAATAGACATGGAATCGACGGAAACCTCCAACTAGCTGGATTTGAAAGAAAAACTCCTGACGGCGCGCTTAGGAGTGGCGAGTAGGCGTGTCGAAGAGGCCGAACGAGAGCGCGTCTGGGCAATCGCTGCAGCGCATTCTGCAGGCTTGTCGATCCGCAAAATTGCCGCGGCCACGAGCTTGAGTTCAAGCCGGGTCCATCAATTGTTGCACACTGATGAAGCGGGCGAGATTCCCGACTGGTTAAGCCAGCTGGCTAAGCCCGAGGTGGGCGCTGACGAGCGACCGGTTGGCAAGCAAACCTTGCCGCCTATTCTGCTGGCGTCATGCATCGACGCCGACTGGCAGAACTGGAGCCCGAGCTGTCATCGCTCAGTCAGCGCGAGCAACGAGCTATCCTATGGGAAAAGATGGGATTACCGCCGTCGTATGACTCGCGATAGTGAGCTTTGGACCGTTCTGTCCCCGATTACGGCGTGGAAAGGCATTCTAATGAGGTGTTTTCTATGAAGAAAAAGACAATCAGATTGGCCATCGTCGGCGTCGGCAACTGCGCCAGCTCCCTGGTACAGGGGCTGGAGTACTACAAAGGACGCAACGGGAAGGAATTCGCGGGCCTCATGCATCCCAGGATCGGCGATTGGGGACCCAGCGACATCGAAATCGTGGCTGCCTTCGACATCGACCGGCGCAAGGTCGGCAAACCGGTCGAAAAAGCGATTTTTTCCAAGCCCAATTGCACCCGTGTCTTCCAGAGCGCGCTCCCGGTTTCCGATGTTATGGTGCAGATGGGGCCGGTCCTGGACGGCCTGGCGCCCCACATGGCCGATTATTCCGATGACGAGGCCTTCCGGCCGGCCGACGACAAACCGGTCGACGTGGCCAAGGCCCTCAAGGACGCAGGGGCCGAGGTCCTGGTCTGCTATATGCCGGTGGGCTCAGAGGATGCGGTCCGTCACTATGCCGGGGCCTGCCTGGAAGCCGGCGTGGCGATGGTCAACTGCGTTCCGGTGTTCATCGCCTCAGATGCCGAATGGGCACGGAAATTCCGCGACGCCGGCCTGCCCTTAATCGGTGACGACATCAAGAGCCAGGTCGGCGCCACCATCGTGCACCGGACCCTGACCCGGCTTTTCGGAGACCGTGGCGTACTGCTCGACCGCACCTACCAGCTCAACACCGGCGGCAACACCGATTTTCTCAACATGAAGGCCCTCGACCGCCTGAAATCCAAGAAACTGTCGAAAACCGAATCCGTGCAGTCGCAGCTGGACG
>JAAESQ010000604.1 GCA_024229275.1 bacterium
ACCACGAAGAGCAGTGCCGCCACAGCGACGATAACAGCGGCATTTCGTGGCGTCGCCACCCTCGCGAGCGTCTCCCATGCACGATCGAGCTTCGTCGCACGCGCCTGGAGCATCTCGAGATAGGTTGAGCGGAGATTGACGTAGGACAGCAGCACGGGCACCAGGATCAGGTCGACGAGGATAATCACTGCGACGCCGAGACTGGCAGTGATCGCCATTTCCTGAATCATACGAATCTCGATCAACATGATCGTGATGAATCCGATGGTGTCCGACAAAAGGGCGATTCCACCTGGAACCAGTAGTCTGCGGAAGGTCGACTGGGCGGCATCAAGACTCGAAGTACCGCCCATCACCTCGGCGCGATAAGCACTCACCATCTGCACGCCATGACTGACGCCGATGGCAAACACGAGGAAGGGAACGAGAATCGACATAGGATCAATACCGAAGCCGAACAGAGTCAAAAGACCGAGCTGCCAGATGACGGCTATCAACGAACAGCCGATGACGATGGCCGTCAGTTTCACGCTCCTTGAGTAGATGTACACGAAGGCAGCTGTGATCGTAAATGCGATGAGAAAGAAGAGCACCACTCGCGTAGCGCCGGAAGCAATGTCGCCGATGACCTTGGCGAAACCGATTATGTGGTAGTCGAATGCGGCACCCAACTCGTGACCGCTAAACTTCTCGCGGACGCCTTCGAGCTGCGCTGCCACGTCAATGTAGTCGAGTTTTTCGCCCGTTTTCGGATTGATCTCGAGCAATTCAGCTACCACGATGGCAGCAGAGAAGTCGTTCGCTGCTAGGCGGCCCATGTAGTTAGATTTCAGGATATTCTCGCGCACCTTGGCGAGACCTTCTGGAGTCGGCTCGAAATCGGCTGGGATGACATTGCCACCGGAAATGCCATCCTCGACCACCTCGGTGAAGCGCACGTTGGGTGTGAACAGCGACATGACTCGGGTGCGATCGACGCCCGGGATGAAGAAGACCTCGTCGGTGACCTCTGCCAGCACCTGGAAGAACTCCGGCGTGAAGATGTCACCTTCCGGAGCACGGATAGCGATCACCACCTTGTTGGCCCCTCCAAAGGCATCGCGATGCTCAAGATAGGTCTGCATGTACTGATGTTTGAGGGGTAGCAGCTTGGCAAAACCGGCATCGATTTTAAGGTGCGAAGCCTGGTAGGCCATGAACAGGGTCAGCAGGACAAAGACCACCACCACGAGGCGTCGGTTGCGGAAGATCAGGTTTTCGA
>JAAESQ010000605.1 GCA_024229275.1 bacterium
AGAAGAAGACTCGCCAACGGACGACACTCGTCTGGGTGCCGGCAATCAGGTAGACCACGGTGCTGACCGCGCCGCCGAAAAACCGAGAGAGCATGTAGCTCTGATACGTTATGTAGGTTTCATCCCCACCAGCCAGGAATTCGGGCAATCTGGAAAGGACGCAGACCCCGGTGAAAAGGAGGCTGGTTACTCCCAAGGCTACCAAGAGCATCTCTCCCGGAGCGACGGGAAACGGAATACGGCGACAGCGCCGGGAAAGATAGATTAGGAGCCCTCCCCACGCCGCGCCGACCCCAAGGCCCGCGATGACGGAGATAATAGTGAAGACCGTGAGAGGGTCCGGCCGGCCAAAGACCATGATTCTGTAGAGCGAGAAGTAGACCGCGGTAGAGGCCGCCCAGACCATCAGGTGAATGATTCCCAAGCGGAGTTGCTCGGGCTCGTTGGCGAAGGGGGATCCCGGTGGGGAGGGTTCGAAGGGGCCTGAAGACATGGGCCGGTCTCTGCTGGGAGTTGGCAGGGCGCCCCATTCCCGTAGGACGGGCACTCTTGCCTGTTGTTTATACACAAGTTTTTGAATCCGGGCCAAGTTCATCGACTTTTGGCATGGGATTTGCGCTGTCATGTGAGACGGGATTTACCTGCCACTTTTGCATGATGGAGCGAAACGATGGGCGACGGAATTGCCACGGAACTTGATGGAATTGAGCTGGGAGACAAACGCTTGAACGACCGAAGTCGGCGCATTATCGAAACGCTTGGTGCCGATCCTGATGCGAGCTGCAACGCGGCTTGTGATGGCTGGAGTGATACGCTCGCCGCGTATCGATTCTTCGATAACAAGTCGGTCCAGCCGGAAGACATTCTGAAACCGCACCTCGAAGCCACGAAGCGTCGGATGCAGGAACACTCGGTGGTCTTGATCGCCCAGGATACAACGGAACTCGATTACTCGGACCACCCTCCGACCGACGCGCGCTGTCTGAACAAGGAAGATCGGCTGGGGCTTTATGATCACACGCATCTGGCGATCGCGCCCAACGGGCTCAGCCTGGGCGTGGTGGGAGTCGAATACTTCGACCGCGACGCAGAGGGTCTCGGCCAATCCAAAGAACGCAGCAAGTTGCCGATCGAAGAAAAAGAGAGCATGCGCTGGCTGAGCGGATACCGCTTGGCTTGCGAGTTGTCTCGTGATTGCCCGGAGACTCAGATCGTGAGCCTCGCCGACCGTGAGGCGGATCTGTATGACATCTTCATGGAAGCGGAGAAGCAGGCAAAGGAACACGCTCAATTGGCCGACTTCATCATCCGGGCAAAGATCAAACGCAGTATTCCCGAGCGCGACCTCGAAGCGGGACCGAACGCTTACAAAAAGGTACGGGACCAAGTGAGCCAATCGGAGCTGCGCGCGACGCAAACCATCGAGCTTCCCCGCACACCGAAGCGAGCCGCCCGCCAGGCCAAGCTGGAAGTGCGTGCGATCCGCGTCACGGTCAAGCCGCCACATGAACGCAGTTCCCTGCCCACGGTCACGTACAACGTTGTGCTCGTTGAAGAGGTCGGCGGCCCGGGCGACGGCACGGATGTCTCGTGGTTGTTAATCACTTCACTGCCGATTGACACGCTGGAAGCCATTCAACGCGTGATTGATTACTATGTGGCGCGATGGACGATCGAAGTTTTCTTTCGCGTCTTCAAGACCGGCTGCCAAGTGGAAGAGATTCAATTGGAAACGTTGCCGCGGCTGAAGAACTGCTTGGCGTTTTACAAGATCATTGCGTGGCGGATCATGTATTTAACGTACCTGAACCGAGAATGTCCGACGCTGCCGTGCGACGCAATGTTCGACGATTGCGAATGGAAGTCGGTCTGGCGCGTGGTCACCAAGAAGGAGTTACCGGAGCGTCCTCCGACGCTCAGTGCATTTATGAAGTTGCTGACGCAACTTGGCGGCTACAACAATCGCAAGACCGAATCGCCCCCTGGTCCTCAACCGGTTTGGGTGGGCATCCGCCGAATGACCGACCTTGCCACCGCCTGGATAGTCTTCGGACCAGACGCTGAGAAAACTTGTGTATAAACAACAGGCCGGGGGCCCGTGCTACGACAATTCGCACGAAAACAGGGAATCCGATCGTTTGTAGTGCAGGGACCAGCTTCTTCGCGTTCTTCATTCCTCACCGTTGCACGGTCACATTGAGTCAGACGCTCTCCCCCAAGTTGACAGGGACACGCAGGCGGAATAGACTCTCGTCTAGTGGTCTGTCCAGATTGAGTTTACTAGTTCTTGGATTTCGTGTACACAGTGGTTTTTGAGTACACTGCTACGCAAGTCCAAGGATGGAAATATGCGAAAAGTCTATGTGGTTCAGTTGTCTAATGAGGAACGCGAACAACTGGAAGAACTCGTCAGGAGGGGGAAACTTGAGAAGGGTCGGCGACCTTCGGCACTCAAGCTAACCAGGGCAAGAATCCTGCTTAAAGCTGATCAAGCCGAGGGATCGCCCGCGTACAG
>JAAESQ010000606.1 GCA_024229275.1 bacterium
AGTGGCGCTGCAGAAGTTCGTGTTGCGGCGGTCAGAGGAGGATCAGGAATGAGAAACGCTGCGTTTTGGCTTCGCTGCCTTGTCGGGCTGATGTGGTGTGCGGTGGCTGCGACCGCACTGTGCGACGACAGGAAGCCCGTTGTAGAACGTGAGGTGGTTCCGGGTGGTCCAGGCGGGAATCGGCTTGGGGTCGATGTCGAGCTTCTCTCAGGTGCTGCTCGTGATCTCCGTGATCTGCGCCTGCTTGCAGCGGATGGTGAGGAGGTTCCATACCTGCTCCTCGAGCAGCTTGCATCCGAACGAGAGTGGCAACAAGGGACTATCCTGCCGCTGCGCCGCACGAAGAAGAGCAGCGGTTTCGAGATCGATCTCGGAGAACTGCGGGTTGTGGATCGTGTCAGGATCAGCGGTCTCCCAGCGCCGTTTCTGAAACGCGTGCGACTTGAGGCCGGCGGAGATCGAGCGCGCTGGACGGTTCTGCACGAACAAGCGACTCTGTTCGATCTTCCGGACGAGGGTCTGAAACTGCTTGAGCTAGCGTTTGAGCCTGGTGAATACCGCTACATTCGCTTCGTATGGAGCGATCGCTCGAGTGGGCGCCTCCCACTGCCGGCGCGGGTCGCAGCGCGTTTGCTTGAGGGAGGCTCGCCGCCTCCGCCGCTGCTGGCGCAACTCCCGTTCGAGAAGCGTGCGAGCGAGCCTGGGCACAGTCGCTATCGGGTGATACTTCCAGCAGCTGGTCTGCCGATCACCGGGCTCGAGCTCGCGGTGGGTTCGCCCTATGTGCTGCGTCAAGCTCGGGTCAGCGAGGCGCGTTTGGCAGGAAGCGAGATTCGGCCGCACGTGCTGGGTGAGGTCACCCTCCGCAAGGTTGTTCACGACGATCTCGTGGCCTCAAAGATGGAGATACCGATCGCTGAACCGAGCGAGACGGAAGTCGAAATCGAGGTTGAAGATGGCGACAATCTGCCTCTCGAACTGACGATGGTCACCGCGCGATTTGCATCGCAACCGTGGATCTACTTCGAGAGTCCTGACGGCCGCCCGCTCAGAGCCCGATACGGAGCCGATGAGTTGGTTGCGCCGTTCTATGATCTCGAGGCGCTGCGGGGAACGTTGGGCGCTCGCGATCTCGCGAGTAGCGTTGCATTGGCGCGTTTCGGAGAGGTGCATCAAGTCCTCCAACCTAGACAAGAGCTTTCCATCGCAGACGCCGTAGGCGTCGGCGCCTCGCTCGACCTGAGCGGATTCCAGAAACGGCGTGCGATCGAGCCGAGTGAAGAGGGGCTTGTGGCCGTACGTTTGGATGCTGAAGTATTGGCGGGAAGCAGGCGGCTCCGAGACTTGAGGATCGTCGACAGCTCATCCGCCCAGGTCCCATACATTCTGGAAAGCCTGGGTGAGCCTACCGTGCTCGATTTGGCCGAGCCGGTTCCGATGCCAGACAAGGCCGGTGAGCGCCAGTCTGTCTACGCTTTGAGTCTCCCGTACGACGGATTGCCGGCCGCGCGCCTGACCCTCTCGACCTCAGGCCGTGTTTTCGAACGGCGTGTTCGACTGGTTCGCGAGGAAACGCGCAATCCTCGCGACCCACCGATGCGAGTGCCAATCGACGAGCAGATGTGGCTCAACAGCGATCCTGCGCGGGATGCTCCCGCACTCAGCTTTCGCCTTCCCGAACGCTCCGGCGTCGAGCTCCTGTTGATCGTCGATGAAGGTGACAACAGTCCGCTACAGCTCGGTCAACCAAAGCTCTATCTGCCGTCGTATCGTCTGCGATTCATACGCCGAGACGACGACTCACTCTGGTTGATGTACGGCAAGCCCGGGTTGTCCGCACCGCGGTACGACCTGGCGCTTCTGGCACCGCGTGTACTCGGAGCCCGTGTGCCGGAGGTTCGTCTCTCTGAAGACGAAGAGGACCTTCCCGAAGAGGCAGATGACCGTCTGGGAACCATCATCTTCTGGAGCGTGCTTGTACTGGTCCTGGTTGTACTGCTTGGACTGCTGGCGAGACTGTTGCGCCGCGTCGAGTAGATCCCTTGCGTGTGCCGGCTGTTGGTGCTAGAAAGTCCCTGGTATAGAGAATCTCTGGGGGAGGAGTGTCCATGTTTGAACCCTTCAAGGCGCAGTTTGCCGAGGAGCTGAAATCAATTCGCGACGCCGGCACTTTCAAGGCTGAGCGCGTCATCACTTCGCCGCAACGGGCGGCCATCAACGTTCCTCAAGGGGACGTCATCAACTTCTGCGCCAACAACTACCTCGGGCTGGCCAACAACCCGGAAATCATTGCTGCCGCCAAGGCCGCGCTTGATGATCGTGGCTTCGGCATGGCATCGGTGCGTTTCATCTGTGGCACTCTCGATCTACACAAGCAGCTCGAGGAGGTCATCTCGACCTTCAACGGTACTGACGACACGATTCTCTACTCATCGTGCTTCGATGCCAACGCCGGCCTCTTCGAGACGATTCTCGGCGCCGAGGATGCCATCATCTCAGACGAGCTGAATCACGCCTCGATCATCGATGGCGTGCGCTTGTGCAAGGCCAAGCGCTTCCGCTACCGAAACTCCGACATGGCAGATCTCGAGGAGCAGCTCAAGGCGGCGCAGGATTGCCGCCGCAAGCTGATTGCCACTGACGGCGTGTTCTCCATGGACGGCTACCTGGTGAAGCTCGGCGAGATATGCGACCTTGCAGAGCGCTACGGCGCCATGGTGATGGTCGACGACTCGCACGCTACCGGCTACATCGGGAAGACCGGCCGCGGAACTCCGGAGCACTGTGGTGTGCAGGGACGTGTCGACATCATTACCTCAACGCTCGGCAAGGCGCTCGGTGGCGCCTCCGGCGGCTACACCACTGGGCGGCAGGAGATCATCGACATACTGCGCCAGCGTTCTCGTCCGTACCTGTTCTCGAACACACTGACGCCCTCCCTGGCGTCGGCGGGCACCAAGGTCTTCGAAATGCTGTCAGCAACCACTGCACTGCGCGACCGCGTGATGGAGAATACGAGTTACTTCAGGGCTGGAATGTCCAAACTGGGTTTTGACATGCTCGAGGGCGAGACGGCGATTGTGCCGGTGATGCTCTACGACGCACGGTTGGCGACGCAGTTCGCCGACGAAATGCTGAAGGAAGGCATCTACGTCATCGGATTCTCGTTTCCAGTCGTACCGAAAGAAAAGGCGCGCATCCGGGTGCAGATCTCGGCAGCGCACGAGGAAGAGCACCTCGACCGCGCGGTCACAGCGTTCGAGAAGGTCGGCAAGAAGCTCGACGTGATCTGAGATCCGGCGGCTAATCGTTCAACCACCAAAAAATAGGATGGAGGGGTCCAACATGACCTCGATCTCGAAACTGATGCGTTCCGCAAGGTGGGCTCAGGCAATCTGTGCGTCCCTCGTCTTCACACTAGTCGCGTGCGCTCCGGCGGAATCCCCGGATAAGCTAAGCGATGAGTCGTTCGAGAATGTGCTCGAAGTGAGAAACGTCCCGGCACAGAGCGAAGACTGGGAGACCTTCTTCTTCGCGGACCTCGGCGCATGGTTCGGATTTGCGCTTCCAGACGAGGCAGGAGCGCAAGCCTATGGGAGCTTCCCTGGGCCCTTCCTCATGACACATGGTCGATGGCTGGGTGCGGATCTCTTGCGATTCGGTGTAGCCGATGCAGAGACCGACAAAGCGATCAATCTGGCCGAAGCGAAGAATGCAGAGATCGTCTACCTTCCAGGTCGCCTTGTACAGAGGTACGAACTTGACGGCTTCAAACTCGAACTTCAGTTGATCTTTGGCTCCGGCGCGACAGCCATGACGGTTGGAAAGCTGACCAATACTGGCTCAGCCGAGCGCTCGTTCCGCCCCTCGTGGAGTGGCTCGCTTGTGCTCGAAGGTGCCAGCTTGAGAGTCGAGGAGGATCGCGTCGAGATCGAGCTGCCGGACAGTGAAACTGGAGCGGTACTGAGTTTCGACGTGAACCATGATGTAGCAGTTTCAGTCTCTGCGGAGTCGACCGGATATCAGGCGACGACAACGCGGCCGGTCCCTCTTGCGCCTGGCGAAAGCGTGAGTTTCGCGAGTGCGTTCTCTCTTCCGCTTGCGCCGCATGACTGGGCTCGGGAGAGCGTGGCTGTCGAGGCTCTGCTGCAGGCTCCCGAGCAGGTCCTGCTGGTGAACTCTGAGCGTTGGAACAGCTATCTCAGCGCGGCACTGGACGTCGACTCGCCTTACGCGAGTGATCCCGCCTACCGCCGCATCGCCGTCAAAGCGCTGATGACCCTGATGACCAACTGGCGCAGTCCCAACGGTGACCTCCGCCACGACGGTCTCTTTCCATCTGCCGCAGTGTGGTACTTCAACGGGTTCTGGGCGTGGGATTCATGGAAGCATGCATCCGCCCTGGCGCGCATCGAACCAGAACTCGCCAAGAACCAGATCCGCACCATGTTCGACTCGCAGAACGAAGCCGGCATGATCGCCGATGTCATCTACGCGGACTCGTCAGAGGACAACTGGCGAGACACCAAGCCGCCGCTCGCGGCCTGGGCTGTGTGGAAGGTCTATGAAGCCTCTGGCGAAACGGACTTTATCGAAGAGATGTTGCCCCGTTTGCTGGCCTATCACAGCTGGTGGTACGAAGACCGCGATCACGACGGCAACGGCCTGTGCGAGTACGGTTCGATCGACGGCACACTGGAGGCTGCGCGCTGGGAGAGCGGTATGGATGACGGTCTGCGCTTCGATGTCGCGCAAATGGTTCGAAACGATGAGACCGCCTGGTCGATGGACCAGGAGTCGGTCGACCTCAACAGCTATCTCTATGCCGACAAGCTCTACCTGGCGTCAATGCTGCGCGCGCTTGGGGACGAAGAAAAGGCGACGATTCTCGAGGCCGATGCCGCCCAGCTGCGGGCGAAGATCCAGAGCGAAATGTTTGACGAAAAGACCGGCTTCTTCTACGACGTCAGATTGAGCGACCGTTCCTTCGTCACTGTCGCCGGCCCCGAGGGTTGGATTCCGCTGTGGGCCGGTGTGGCATCGGACGAACAGGCCGAGCGAGTACGGCAGATGATGCTCGATCCCGAAAAGTTCGCGACCCATATCCCGTTTCCCACTATCCCCGCCGATCACCCCGATTTCATGTCGGGCTACTGGCGTGGTCCGGTATGGCTCGATCAGGCGTACTTCGGAGTCAGCGCACTCGCCCACTATGGCTACGCAGCTGACGCCGACGCGATGACGCGTCGACTCTTCGACCGTCCCCAGGGCCTCAAGAACAGCTCAGCCCCGATCCGCGAGAACTACGACCCAAGAACCGGCGAGGGGATGAAGGTCAACCACTTCAGCTGGTCCGCAGCTCACCTGCTGATGCTCTACTGGGGTGAGTAAATAGTCTGAGTTAAGCGGGTCGAAGCACGAAGAGAATCTCGTCTGCCGCGACCTCGGTTGTGTCTTCAACACGAATATCGACGATCTCGGCTCGGGGCGGTTGGCCCTCACCGCCATAATTGATTGCGGAGAAGCACTTCATGACCTCGACAAGAGCGAGTGTGGTTCCAATATCGACAGACTGACCGACTTCGACGTACGCGGGAGCGTCCGGGCTCTGTCGCCGATAGAACATGCCATGCGTCGGTGATGTCACTGCAAATGTGCCTTCTGGGAGATCCTTGGCCGCGGCTTCGGCGGCGCTGACGATGCCCTCGCCGACCTCGGCTGCTTCAACCGGAACCAGACGAAGCAAGACCTGCCCATGTTCGACGGGATTCGACCGGGTCGTACATTCGCGTTCGGCGACGCGGCCAGTCACGCCACGCGGCAGAACCAACTCAACCGTGCGTTCCAGTGCGGTCAATCGCCCGACGCGGCTGCCTCCGACCAGTACCTCCCCGACTCGAGGAGCAAAGCCGTAGCGTCCGACCGCGGGGGCGACAACGAGGAGTTCGCCGGATTCCGAGGAGCTGGCCTCGACGATGACTTCAAGAGTTGGCCGTCTCATCATCGATCTCCCTCACTGAGGATTCCAATGTCGTGCAACGACCAGATGCGCGGATTCTTCACCCTCCTGTATCCATAGGTCTGATACGACGCCTCGATCAGCACCTCGAGGTAGGCGCGGATCTCGTCGAGGCGCACGATCTCGTCAGTGTCCATCTGGCGCGCTGCTTTGATGGGATCCATGTCCGCTGTGATGCGCGCTTCGACCTGTTCCATGCCGTTCGCTATCCGCTCACGCTCCTCCTGGGTGTCAGCGACGATCTCGAAGTTGTCGTCGAGTTTGGTATTGAAGGCACCGATCGAAAGCGTTCGTCCTTCCATCACGGCAAGACGAGAAATGCATGTCGCCAGTTGGACGACTGGATCGTACGGCATACCGGCCTGTGCGTAATAACCGGCGCCGGATGCTTTGCGCAGCAGCACGGTGAACATCGGAACGGTGTTGGTCGAGTTGGTGTAGATCAGGCTCGAGCCGTATCCAAGAAGCCCCTGCTTCTCGGCCTCGATGCCGATGTCGAATCCCGAGATGTCATGCAGCCACACAATAGGTATGCCGTCGTCATTGCAGCAGCGGCTGAACTGACTGATCTTGGCGATACCGTCGCGATAGAGAATGCTGCCTGGACGTTGCTCGCCGCGCAGGACCGGGTGCTCGGTCAGTTCGGGGTTGTTGGCGATGAAACCGGTGTACAAGCCGCCGACTCGTCCTACGCCGCAAACCATCTCCTGGCCGATGCCGGGGGCGATCTCGCGAAACAACCCGTCGTCGACGAGGCGCGCCAACACCTGGGCGACTGAATAGACATGACGATGATCGACTGGGAACAAGCTCGACAGATCTGAACTTGGGAATCGCGGTGGTGCGGTTTTGAAACCGCGTCGATAGTAGGGTGCGGCCGAGGTTGGCAGACTCTCGATCTCGCCAATGATGCGTCGCAGACAGGTCTCGTCGTCGGGTACTCGATGATCGGCGCAGTTCGAAAGATGGACGTGAACATCCGGTCCACCGATGTCGAGACTGGTGATCTTCTGGCTCTTGCCACCTTTCACCAACGCAGCCCCGGCGATCACCATATAGGCCTGTTCTGTCATGTAGACGACGTCGGAGATGATCGGCATGTAGCCGCCGCCGGCGATGCAATCGCCAAAGACGCCGGCGATCTGCGGCACACCGTTGGCCGAGAGGAGGCTGTTCATCTTGAAGATGGCGCCGGCGCCGGTCTTACCCGGGAAGGTGCGACCCTGTTCGGGCAAGTAAAGGCCGGAGCAGTCGATCAGGTAGATCACCGGCAAGCGGAGCTTCAGCGCCATTTCCTGCGCTCGTTCGATCTTCTCCGGAGTCAAAGGCCACCACGAGCCTGAGGCCACCGTGTTGTCGTTGGCAATGACCATAGTCAGACGGCCGGAAACCCGCACAAAGGCAGTTATTACGCCGGCGCCGGGCGATGTTCGCTCGTCGGGCCCGAAGGTGAGTCCGTAGTTGACCATGCTGCCGACGGGCAGAACCTTGGAGCCGTCGTCCTTGAGCCTTTCGATACGTTCCCATGTTGTCAGCTTGCCCTTGGCGTGCACGCGCTCGACGTACTTCTCTCCCCAACCGGCACGAACCTCGGCCCGCTTGGCGTCGAGTGCATCTTCGAGGGTAGTGAGATGCTCCGAGTTGCGTTTCGCCACTGCCGGGTCAAGGGCTTTGTCGATAGAGTCGCCGAGTGGATGGAGGATCAGCTTTGCCATGCTTCAGCCCCTTCCCGCCGGGCTGGTCTCGGCCAACATGGTTTCGAGCCATCCGGTGTCATAGCTGCCGTCGCGGAATCTCGCTTCGCCGAGAATGCGGCGCTGAATTGGAATCGTTGTCTTCACGCCTTCGATACGGAATGCATCAAGCGCAGCTTCTGCACGTTCGATGGCTTGATTGCGAGTAGAGGCGTGAACGATCAGCTTGGCAATCATTGAATCGTAGAAAGGTGGTATGCGGTAGCCCTGCACCACATGAGTGTCGAGGCGTATCCCGTCGCCTGATGGCGGTTCGAAGACTGTGACTTCACCGGGATCGGGGCGGAAATCGTCGTCCGGATCTTCCGCGTTGATACGCAGCTCGATAGCGTGGCCGTTGACCTCGACGTCCCCCTGGGAAATGCTCAGTATCTCGTTGGCGGCAACGCGCAGTTGCTGTTCGACAATGTCGATGCCGGTGATCATCTCGGTTACGGGGTGTTCAACCTGCAAGCGAGTGTTCATCTCCATGAAGTAGAACGAGCCGTCAGCGTCGCGCAGGAACTCCATCGTTCCGGCAGAACAGTAGCCGATAGCTGCAGTCGCCTCAGCCGCACGAGTGCCGATAATGGTGCGTTGCTCGGCATCGAGAGCCGGGCTGGGCGCCTCTTCGAGCAGCTTCTGGTGACGGCGCTGCACCGAGCACTCACGTTCACCAAGATGAATCGCGGTACCGTAGGCGTCGCCGAGAACCTGAAACTCAATGTGACGGGCGCCGACGATCGCTTTCTCGAGGTAGAGGCCGGCGTTGCCGAAACTCTTCTCGGCCTCGAGGGTCGCCTCGGCGAAGCCCTGCTTCAGCTGAGAGCGGTCGTGGCACAGGCGCATGCCTTTGCCGCCGCCACCGGCGGTTGCCTTGAGTAACACCGGATAGCCAACCTCTTCAGCGGCGTCCGCGGCCTCGTCGAGCGAATCGAGGATGCCATCGGTGCCGGGTGTGATCGGTAGTCCGGCGGCAACCATCGAACGTCGCGCTTGAGCCTTGTCGCCCATACAGGCGATGGCCTGTGGCGACGGTCCGATCCAGGCAATCTGCTGCTGGATGACACGCGCCGCGAAGAGAGCATTCTCGGCGAGGAAGCCGAAGCCCGGGTGCAACGCTTGGCAGTCGGTCTGCTCGGCAGCCTGCAGGATGGCGTCCATGTTCAGGTAAGACGCGCTGGCAGGACCCGGTCCTATGCAGACGGTCTGGTCAGCGAGTTCAAGATGTGGGGAGTCGGCGTCGGCTACGGAGTGAACCGCTACCGTTTCGACGCCATTTTTGCTGCAGGCGCGGATAATGCGTGCGGCGATTTCCCCTCGATTGGCCACGAGAAGTCTTCGGAACATCGCCCGAGTGTAGCTCAGCGATGAAAGGCCCGCCATAGGCGATCGAACTCAGCAGAGAAACGGCGAACGAGTTCGCGATCGTCGGTCACGATGAGGTTTTCCTGATTGGCGCGGGCGGCGGTGCGTGTCCAGTTATAACTGCCGGTGATGACAGTTGTGCCGTCGAAGATCGCGAACTTGTTGTGCATATGAGCCGAGGAGTTGTCGGTTGCGAGAGGGATGCCAGCCTCGGCGAGGTCATTGATGTCAGAGCCGAGGTCACCGGCCTTCATGTCGTCGGTAATGATTCGGATGTCTGTTCCCCGCGCGTGAGATTCGAGTAGGGCATGAGTAATGCGGTCGTCGGTGATGGTGAAGACGCAAACTTCGATCGATTTTTGACTGCGTTCGACCAGCTGCATAATCCGGCCGGCGCAGTCTGAATGCGGGCTGAACCAGGCTTCTGCAAGAGCGGCGTCTTGTTGTGGAGCCTGAGCGCTTTCTATGGAGCGGATGACGGCCTCGAGCCAGCCGAGAACTGCGACATCGGACGAATCGCCGAGCCGAGAACGAGCTAGTTCGAAGGCGCGTGAGCGAACGACTTCGAGTTGGCGGGCATCGCCGTCGTACTCGGCCAGAATCTCATCCAGAGCCGAACGCTCGGATCGAGAGAGCCGAAGGTCGGCGAGAGTTTGTTCGAGAATCGCATCGATCTGAGAAGTGTCCATGGAGAGATGGTACATGGGATGAGGGGGCCGAAGGAGCGGAACGATCGCAGAACTTACCCTGGTCCGGGGTGCCGGGTACGTAGTTCTTGAGGTGCAGGATTGTGCCGCAATCGTGGCACCTCGAATCCTCAAAACTTCGTACCGGGCTCCCTCGGTGGTAGCGCTGGGAGAATCTATCGATCGGCTGCCCTTGGCGATCGCGAGTGCCAGCCCGAGGTTGACTTCTCCAATCGCCCTTCCCGTGCATTGCCAAGCATGAGGTTTCGAGATCGAATGGTTGTTGCAGGGCTCCGCGGCAGTGCACTCGAAACACTCATGAATGGCACGTGCCGCCGAAGGCGACTTTCTCTCGTCGCGCTTCCCAAAATGCGCAGGGTAAGAGTTTCGGGACTTGCCGATGCTTACACCGAGGTGAATCCTGCTGAATCACGAGGGACTTGGGTCTATCCACAAGCAGTTCCTTGTCGTAAACGGTATGTCCAAGTGATGACCCAGGAGTCGATTGGGTTCTTCTCTCCCCACTTCCCGAAGCGAAGAGAAAGAAGAACGGACGGAGGATAGACGATAGGTCGTCTCACTTCTATCCTCTGTCCTCTTCCGTTCAAGCCTACTCCACCGGCGCCGTTGTCAACTCCGCCTGCCTTGACTGCCACCACTTCAGTCCGTGGTAAGCACCTATAGCGAGGCCGGCGAGCAGGGACGCGATGATGGCTGGGCTGAGGCTGACTCGGTAGAGCATCGTCGACGCGAGCATGATGATCGCGCCAAATGCTACGCAGGCGACCGCTGGTCGCCTTCCGGCGAGCGGTCCACCGGCGAAGAGCGACCATGCACCAAGCCAGATCATCACTGTCGCCACCAGACTGGCGGCGGTTCCCATGCGCGCACCGCCGGCTGAAGCATAGGCCAGTGAGAACCATGCATCCTCATCACCCTGATTGGCATAGAGCTTTTCGAACGCATAGTGCAGTCCAGACGTTGGTACCGAAATGTGGAGCGGCTCAACCGCCTGCACGGCGCCAGCATCCTGTCCTTCGGCCAATGCCCGGCTGATCTCATCCGCCGACTCGTACGTACCCGAAAGAACGGTCTTCATATTGCTGCGTGGCTGGGCATAGCTCATACCGTCTGGGAGATACACATCCCAGCGCGATCTCGTGACGAGGATGTCAGGTCGCGGCAGTTTGCTCTTCACTGCTCCCAGTCCGCGAATCTTGGCGCCATCGGTGGCATAGATCAGGCGCACCGGAAAGCCCTGTGTCGAGGTGACGATCTTGATCAGTACACTGCCCTCTTCGTCACCCTCGCCGATGGCCGGCTTCTCGGGCTTGCCGTCGACAGTGGCTGACCACACGGTTGAGTTCTCGGGCAACGCCAAGCGCAGGAATTGCTTTCGGCTATTGCGAACATCGAACACCGCCGTAGTAACCGCGAGGCCGTCTGCGGTGAACAGCGTCGTGAAGTGTGCCGAGTCAATCGCTGCCTCCTGCACCTCGACGACGCGATGACGTGTCAGTTTGAGTGCCAGCCGAATCGGTGATTCTGACCGGACGTACTTGTAGGCGAGCAGGATCGGATTGGTGGTCCTGAGCAGCAACTGGCGCGGCAGTTCTGCGATTTCCAGCGCCTGAAGCTGTTCGGTCGCAGTCGCTTGGACCTCAACCGCACTCAGAGCTTCGATGGCCAGGCGTCCCTGTTCGACGTCAGCACCGATGACCGTGACGCGTGGTACTCCCACGTCGGCGTCACCATCGACCATGATCCACTCGTAGTTCAGCTCGAGCCGGAACTGCCCCTCCATCTGTTGTGTGAAATGGACCAGGATCTGCTGCTTCTCGGCACTGGCCTCCACGGTGTGGGTGCGCAGCGACGGTCCACTCAGGCTGAGCAGGTTGACACCTTTGGGCAGTGCCAGCTCGAGGTCCATCACTCTGCCTGACTTGACGTTGATCTCCACGCTGGCCGCTCCGCGCAAGGTGACCTCGCCGAGCGATATGAGGGTGTCGACCTGCGAGTCGAAGCGACCGTGTTTGCGCTCTGGTGGGACGGCCTCGACGAGCAAACGTTCCGGCAACTCGACATACTTGAAAGTGTGTGCCACTGTCTGCTCGATGGCATCGCGAACAAAGCTCGGCAGTTGATTCTCGCCAACGCGAGAGATCCCTTCGTCTTCGATCGGCTTGAGTGTCAGGTCCTTGCCGGCGAGCAGCGCTACCATGCCGCGTTGGCGTTGTGCGTCTGCGGAGCGAATCATCGGTACGCTAATCTGTTCTGTCTTGGCCAGCGATCGGTCGTAGTCGACCTCGAAGAGCATCTCGCCCTTGAGCTTGCGGTCGAGGAAGATGCTCAGCTCGCGTTGACTGGATCGCGGAACAGGTGCGATCCGCCAATCCGCCACCGCTCCTGATGGAGAGGAAATGCGATTTACCTGAACCTCCGGTGGTACGGTTAGCTTGATGACGCTGGTTTCGCCGCGAGTGAGCTGATAAACGACCATCGCCCGCACGCTCATGACACCTTCTTCTGCTGCCACCGCATGATAGACAGCAGCGTTGGCTCGCACCTCGGCCTTGACAGCATCCGGAACGGCTTCAGCCCATGAGAAGGAGATCTTGCGGTTGAGGGGAACGAAGACCGTTGCCGTGGTCGCGTTGTCCCGATATCGACTCGTGACATTCGCCGCAGGGGTGACGGAAACATCCTTGCGGCCGGGGAGAACAAGGTCGAAGCGCGACACTGGGACCTCAAGGATCGGCAACTCGACCCGCGGTGGACCATTGCCGCGCTTCACAGCAACTTGGAATCCGACCTCCACCGTGTGCCTTCCAAGACCCTTGACCGGAGTTGAGAAGTGATCGCCATCGAGCATGATCGGTGCCGGCTTGCCGTCGACCTTGAGGTCGCGTAGCGTCACCGATCGGGGCATCAGAGGCAACGTCACCGATTGATCGTTGAAGATCTCGACCTGGTAGACACCGGTCCAAGTCACCGCGTTACCATCCAACCGTCCGCTGTAGGCCACGCGACCAACGGTGTGTCCGCGCTTTGCGGGAGTCCGCCACGACAGCAGTACGCCGCGTGTTGTGGGGATGGTCGCGGTGACACGGGTTCGACTGCCGGAAATCTGAGTGTCGGCGGCGGCAGAGGGAATCACCGCGACGTCAAGGTTGGTCCCTGGAAGAAGGGCCGTGAGATTGATCGCGGCGGCTGGAGGGACAGGAGCGGAGAGAACGAATCCGTCCTTGAAACTCGAGCTGTCCACGCGATAGACGAGGTCCATGGTGTAGGAACCCTTGGCCTTTGTGCCCCAGGTGAGTCCGTCTGCCGTGGCGATGAGCTGGACCGGCTTGCCACCAACAGTGACGCTTTTGACGGGAGTTCCAGCCGAGAGAATGGGCACCGCAACCCAACCATCCTCGAGCACTTCGATGTTGAGCCGGACCTTGAGTTCGCCGCTCACTGAGGATCCCCTGTCAGTGACGTTGATATCGACCGTTGCAGTGCCGAGCGCGTAGGCGGCTGGAGCCGGCAAGGGCTGCTGAATTGGCAGACGGGAAGCATCCACGAGTTGGTTGTAGAGATCGAGAGGAATGCTGACCTGGCCGGGTTCGATCTCTGCGGCCGTGGCAAAGGAAGCAAGTGACAGAAACAGAATGATGGCGATGGTCCTCATGGCATACCTCCGTCAGTTGGAAGCTGTAATCGGTCGGTGGATGATCTGAAGTCGGGCTGCGTATCGGAGCGAATCCAGGATGTGGTCTCGCTCGTCTGTGAGCCGATTTATGTCGAAACCGAGTAGGGACAGGTACTCATCCAACAGTGCGATGTCGGCGTTCAAGTCGGGATCGCTCTCGAACTCCGGAATCTCTTGGGAGAGTTCGATCAGGAGCTGGCGGAACTGGCTGAGTCGCTGTGCCGCGTCGCCGATCTGGTTCGTAGCGAACAAATCGGCAGCCTGGCCGAGAGCCTCACCGAGCTTGTGAGAGAGCAGGTTTTTGAGCACGTTGCGCTGCAGAGGACCGGGCTTTGCGGAATCGCGGCCAAGACTGAAGTTCGCGCTCGAGACGCCGTTTCTGAGCCAGACGAGATCCTTGTAGCGTGCGCTCACATCGGCAATGGGACCGGGCCCCGGCGCCACAAGATCGAGCAGAATCACATGCTCGTCGCCGGCATAAAACGTCGGAATCACGATCTGAATGCCTTCCTCGTCGAGGCCGCGGTCCGAGGTAATGCCGAGATTGTGAGCAAGACGGCGATCGATCGCGTTTTCGGCGTCGCGCACCTGCTGCGCGCGTGCCTCGCCAAGTCGGGACGAACCGATGACATCGACAAGTTGAATCCCGGCGGCGAGACGGATGCGCAGGCGCAGGGCACGAGCAATGACCTGACTTACTGCCTCAAGTTCACGCTCGATGAGCTGTTCGGCTTCGGTAGCGTTTGTCAGCAGTCGGCGGTTTCCCTGTCCGGCCAGAACCAACGTGTCGATCTCATCCAACCGGACGCCCTTGCCGATGCCGACGACGCTCACGGGCACGCCGGCGACCGAACTGGTATGAGCCAGTTGGGTCAGACGCGGTGCGGCGGCATCGAAGGACTGTGACGTGACGACCAGGACGAGACTGGAGCCGATCGGTGTGTTGGGGTCGTCTTCGGCTGTCACGGTTTCAATTGCAGACTCGACCGCTTGAGTCAGGCTGAGGCCGGTGTCGTGAGGAATCTCGGACTGCAGAAGATCGTTCATCGCGATCATGAGCGGTCCGTGCCGAAAACGCTCCGCCGGCACGATCAGGCCGCCGGGGCGACCGGCGACGACGAGGTTGAAACGATCGCCGAGGTCGTGAGAACGCGACAGAGCACCGACCAGGGCGCGCAATGCAGCGGCTACCTCGTCGGTCACTTCACCGCGCAGGTCAAGCACGACGCCGACGTTCATAGCGGGCCGGGTGCCGGCGCGCCGTTGCGAGCCCTTGAGACCGATTTCAAGCAACAGGCGCTGGCGATTGTTCAGTCCCCGTCGATCGGATCGGAGATATACGGCGATAGCTGAGTCATCCGGAGCATCGAAGGGTTGCGGCGCTGGCTTTGAAGCATCGTGAAGCTGCAGTTCGGTTCCGACCAGGCTCTCCAGTTGTGATCGATCGTGCGTGGCGAGTCGGGACTCGAGGCGGCGCAGCTCGCGGTCACCAGGTACGTATGTGTTGGACCAGTAGCCGCGCGGTTCGCGGAAGCTCTGGCCCTCTACCGAGTTGCGCTCAGTGAGGAAGGTGCGGGCTTGGGTGCGATCGCCAGTTTCGATCGCTCTGGTCTTGTCTTTTTTGCCGCCGACGAGGGGAGCAGAAGCGGCATCGGCATCCATCTCGTTCAGCGCACCATTTAGGGTGGACAACTGTTCGCGCAGCATGACCACCTCTTCACTTTCGCCGAGCTTCTCGAATTCAGTGATCTGCTGCTTGAGCGCACCAACCTGGCCTTTGAATCGTTCGCGCTCGTCTGCAAGCTTTCGGTCAAGTCCCAGATCCTCTGACTTTGTCCTGAACTCATCTGCCGCTGGCTTATTCCGTTTCATCTTCGAGCTTGGTCGATGACGAACTCCGGGCTCCGGGGGTGGAGACGCATCGGGCACTCCGAGGACGAGGTTGTCCTCGCGGACGATGATCGGGCGAGATGGCGTCGGCTCGGGAGGTGGAGGAATGCCGTCGTAGAGAATTATGTCTTCACCGTCGAATACGATCTCTTCGCTGATGACTTCACGGCCGCCTTCTCTGTCAATAAGGTTCTGTCGGTCTTTTCTTTTGTTGGGAGAATCGGCAAGCTTCCGCGCCAGCTCCTCTTTGCTCTCTTCGATTCGAGACTGATCGATGAATCCGCTGGATTCGTTGTATTCAAGAATAATCTCGGGTTCAGGCGGAGATGGATCGGGAACCGCTACCCTTCGTCCGCTTCCAGAACGCATTTGTCTCATGAGCTTCTGTGAATCGCCTGGCGATGAGTGATCTGTTTCCGACGGTTCCTGTTGCGGTTCAATGGAATGGGTCTGCACTGGCACTCTGACGAGAGTTTTGTCTGCAGGCAAGCGCTGATTTTGAAGTCCGAGGTCGCTCATCTGGAAGACGACCACACAACCAAAGAAAAGGACGACCGGTACTGCGATGACCCTCCAATGGCGGCGAGTTTTTTGCAGGTTTTTGAAAGTTGCTGCAACACCGACAAGCCATCGGCGCCAAGGCGACTCGTCGGATTCTTCTACTTCCTGTACTTGAGTTCGCAGTTCATCGCGCGCAAGCAGGGCATCAACGACTTCATCCGGGGCATCGTGCGCGGGCATCGCGGCAAAGACCTCGTCGAGTTCAGACATTGTCTCGAGCAGAGTGAGGCACTCAGGGCAGTCGACGAGATGCTCCTCGGCGGCGGCGTCGCCGCGCAGGGCGCGTGGACCCTCGGTTGCGAGCAGCGATCGGATGCGTTTGCAGATCGATTTCATGACGACACCTCGGCGCTACTTCGTCGCGCCAGTCTTTCCGCCAGCTTGAGTCGCGCTCGCCTGAGGTGAGTTTTGACAGTATTGACTGGCAAGCCAAGAGCCTCGCCGACGGACTTGAGCGGCATCTTCTCGACGCAGGCAAGGAGGACGACCTCGCGTTTGACCAGCGGAAGCTGGGCGATTTCATCCTCGAGCCAAGTCACCGTTTCGCGGGCGACAGCGGTTCGCTCGCCGTCGGGCTGCGGATCAACGGGTTCGACGGATGGTGCATCAGAGTGAATCAGTGCCCGCACTCGGCGGCGACGCAAGTAGGTTCGAACTGTGTTGGCTACGATTGTGAATAGCCACGGGTGAAGAGGACGATCAGGCTGAAAGCTAGCAGCAGCACGATGGACTTTGATGAAGATCTCCTGGAAGAGATCATCGCGGTCGTCTGGATCAACGCCGCAGCGACTGAGGTAGCCGTAGACCGGCGCGCGGTAGAGAGAAACCAATTCGGGAAACGCAGCTGAGTCACCGGTGATGTGTCGGTCGAGGAGCTTTGCTTCATCGGGCTCGACTGCTCGAAGCACCTGCGCCGATTCGTGCTGGTTCATATCGGATTTTGTCTCCTGGGTTCCGGTTTGCCGTTTCACGCTACCCCATACTCGAGAGATTCGTATCGGTTTCACTTGTAGGGGTAGGAGTTTCCCAAAGGCCTGGAGTTCCTGAAAGCCAATGGCTTCGAAGGAAGCTGCTAAGAGGAGCGTTGCGCTCGCCATCGAAATCGCCATCGAAAACGGGACGCCCTAAGAATCGATGGCGATTGGGATAGGGATGGCGATGGGGATAAGCAGGATCCGCTCATATCGAGGTCGCCGGCTTCGAAGGAGAGCCTGTAATAAGTACCCGCGTTGGCCCTCGTCATCGTCATCCTCATCGTCATCGTATGGGGGGGAGCGCGTGAGGAACACGATGACGATGACGATAGCGATGACGATGAGGATAGGAGGTGCCCGCTCGAAATGAATGCCAGTGGCTTCGAAGGAGAGCCTGTAATAAGCACCCGTGCTGGCCCTCGTCGTCGTCATCCTCATCGTCATCGTGTGGGAGGAGGCGCGTGAAGTACACGATGACGATGACGATAGCGATGATGATGAGGATAGGAAGCGCCTCTTCGTCCGGAGAATGAGAGCCGCGAAGGATGTTGCCGTCCGGAGACAACTAACCCGCTGAATGGACGTCTCGAATGTGAAAGTCGTGAAAATGAAAGGCCAAGAGTTCGAATGCGCAACTCGCATTGAAACGCTACGTATTTCGATGAGAGCTTATGTGCTCATTTGAAGAGGAGGTTGGGAGTCATTCTTCGTGCAGTGATAGTCGATGGCGATCCGTCATATCGGGACAGACTTCGCCAGCTGTTGGACGGACGAGACGAAGTCCAGGTTGTCGGCGAGTTCACCGACGAGAATGAAGCCTTGAAAAGTATGCGGAGTCTTCGCCCACACATGATACTTCTCGATGCGCGAGCATCTCAGGTCGCAGCCTATTCATCCGGGCGACTGTCGAGCGATCCTGGGGGCCCCGTCGTAGTCTTTGTCGCGTCTGACAACGGTTCGACAACACTCGATGACGAGGCGATGAAACTCTTAGTTCGTTCGGTGGGATGCCTGCCGGAAGATGATTCGGCGGCGCCCCTCGAGGAAAGTGCATCGGAGGCGCTGCAGTCTACTCAGAAAACCGATGGACCGAATCGGGTCTGGACTCAACGTCTGGCGATCAAGGATGGAAGCAAAATCGTCTTTGTCCGTACTGGCGACATCGTCTGGATCGAAGCGGCAAGCAACTACGCCCGGTTGCACACCAGTTCAACGACGCATCTGATGCGGATCACCATGGCCGACCTCGGGCGGCGCTTGGATCCGAGCAGATTTGTGCGAATTCATCGTTCCACCATCGTTAACCTCGATTATGTGCGCGAGATTCAGCCCATGTTCCACGGCGAGTATGTCGTGATTCTGGCCGATGAACAGCGACTGGCCGTCAGTCGCAGCTACCGGAGTTCGATCAAGAAGCTCTGGATGTAACAGGCCCCCAACTCGATCACTTGAAAATGCAAGCCTATGCTTGTAAATATCCCTATGTAGAATTTATGTATTTACCAGACATACATGTCTTATCACCTACACCTGGTCACATTCTCGTCCCTCGTCCCATCATGTCGTGGATCCGACCCGCGACCTCGTCCCTCGTCACAATTTCGTTCTCTTTTCCGTGCTTTGGAGCGATCTTATGAAGCGAGGAAGAAACCTGAAGTAAGAAATCCGCACACGCGCTCTCGGGTTTCCGATTCGGCCCGCCGGTTGGCGGGCCTTGTTCTTTATAGGGAGAAGGTTGGTCATTGCTGTCGGTTTGGATGTGCCCCGGCGTTTCATCGAGGAAGGTGTCCACGAGATCTCGCCACGAGGCGCAAAGGTCACCCGGTTGCGCAACCTCGAGATTACGCTGGCTGCGGTATCGTCTGCGAAATGCTGTGAGCTGCATCCGCGCGCATATCGACAGAGATTGGCGCCTTCCTGCCTGGGCACATATCTTGCTTTGATAACCTGGTGTGTACCGTGAACTCAACACGGAGATTCGCACTGGAGGAGTGCGGGAGGACAACGATGGGAAAGGGCGACAGGCCGAAAAGCCCTGATACATCTCGAGATGCTGGGCTGAACCTGCGCCCGAGGGTTGTCATCCTCAACGAGGGACGTACCCATTGTGTCGAAGTCCTTAAACTCCCCGCTGACGCCTCAAAAGGTGACGCCTTCCGCCATCATGGCACGCTGTGGCGTGTGACCGGTCTGCGGAAAAGCTCCCAAGTCTTGATGGCAGAACCTGAGTAGCAATGAATGATGAATGCAGAAAGATGAAAGCTGAAAGTCGATTCCGCAGTATTGGAGCCGCTGTGGTTCCGAGAGCTGCCCTTCCCTATTCTGTAGCCGCTGATTCCTTGTTCTTCTCCAGTTCTTCTGAAATCTCCTGCGGTAAGGGGAACCACCGCAACGATTCGAGATCCTGAGGCAGGGGCTCGACCGGTTCGCTAGGTGTGCTCTTCGATCCGGCGTCGTCGAGAATGCGTTGTGCATCGACTAAGTACGTGGCGCACATGTCACCCTGCGGCTCATTCTGACGTTTTGGGTAGTTGAGTTCACCACGGAGGTATTTGATATCAGCCAACGACAGGCCGGCCTCAGAGGTTGCCCCTCGATGCCTCCACAGCCCAGTTTGAGGATGGAAATCATACTCCGGCAGAAGCTTCCAGCCATGATCGGCGACCATATGGATTGCTTTTAGGATGTAGTGAAGTACTTTGTCGGCAATGAAGTAGTTGAAGTTGACTCGAATCCATCCTGGCTTGATGCCTTCGCAGCCGCTGGAGATCGCGGCGTAGAAGCGATTCGAGTGATCGGAGTCGATTCCGAGCAACCTGTGGCCGTAGGGACCAGCGCACGAGCACCCTCCCCTGGCCTGGATGCCGAACAGATCGTTGAGCAAAGCGACAACATAGTTGTGATGAAGAAAGCGATCGCGGTGGCGAACCAAGAACGACACGATCGAAAGGCGTTTTGCAGTCTTATTGCCGAGAATCTCCATGCGAGGATTGTCAGACCACGACGAGATGGCTGCACTGACGAACGATTGCTCCAGCTCTTCGATGGTCTGCTCTCCGACAGCCTGCTTGAGATGAAAGACGAGGCCCGCTCTGATCGACTCGATAATCGCCGGCGTTCCTCCCTCCTCACGATGAGCGGGATCATCGACGTAGCTGTGATCAGACTCGCTCACGTACTGCACCGTGCCACCGCCAGGAACGGACGGCACAGTGTTCTGCAGTAGGTTGCGCTTGACCACCAGTACGCCAGGAGTGCCGGGACCACCGATGAACTTGTGTGGCGAGATGAAGATCGCATCTTTGTAAGCAAGGGAGTTGTTCTCCGGATTCGGATTCATCTCGATGTGTACGTAGGGCGCTGCCGCTGCAAAGTCCCACAGTGCCAATGCCCCGTAGCGGTGAAGAAGAGTAGAGATGCCTTCAGTGTCTGAGACGATTCCCGTGACATTGGAGGCTGCCGAGAAGCTGCCGATCTTGAGTGGACGCCCGGCGTATCGCACGAGCTCCTCGCGAAGGTGTTCCTGGTCAATGAGGCCATTCTCATCCTCAGCGATGACGATGACGTCGGCGATTGTCTCGCGCCAGGGAATCTCGTTCGAATGATGTTCGTAAGGTCCGATGAACACCACAGGACGCTCTTCGGCGGGAATGTGTACTCCGAGGTTATATCGGGTGTCGAGGTCGGCGGGGAGTCGGAGGTTGAGAATTTCGATCAGCTTGATGATCGCACCCGTTGCGCCGGCGCCGCAGAAAATGACGATGTCGTCATCGCTGCCGCCAACTGAACGGTGAACCAGGGCGCGGGCGTCCTCGCGGAAACGAGTCGTCTGAAGTCCTGTGCTCGAAATTTCAGAGTGGGTGTTGGCGTAGAGCGGTAGCACTTCTTCACGAATGAAATCCTCGATGAACTGGAGTGATCGACCCGAAGCCGTGTAGTCGGCATAGGTCACTCTGCGTGGTCCGAACGGCCCATCGACGGTTCGATCTGCGCCGATAACTCCCTTGCGGATGCTCTCGACAAGTTTCTTGATCTCGTTCACCACAACCTCCACTTACATCTCGTAACACAACGCGTCTGGGAACGAACTCATTCTAGCGTGCAATTCACAGGGCGAATTGCAGGTAGTCAACGATGCGGGGTCAAAAAAAGAGCCGAGCCTGGTGGGCTCGGCTCCATCGATTGGCTTGGCGATTCGTATTAGGGTTTGGAGGAACTCCACTGCGAAATGTCGCCAGATTCAAAGCCGTCCTCGAAGAGGATCGGCGCAACTGCGATGCACTCCGAGAACTTGAATGCTCCGACCCGGAGTTGCCAGCCGGCAGTACTGGTGGTCGGAACATACTCGTTGACATACCAGAAAGTGCAATCGTCCGCGGGATCGACGGTCATGGCGGTGTAATCGCCCCAACGCGCGCTCCCAGTCTGCGAGCCAGTGCCGTCTATGATGGATCCCTCGCCCTGAGGCATCTCGCCGAGGGTGTCGCCTGCCAGCCGGCCCGTGTACCACGAACTCGGGTAGACGCTCGTGTCATCTGAAGCGCTGTATCCGAGTGCCATATTACCGCCGTTGTCCATTGCAATGCTTCCCATCCAGCGATGGATGCCGTCGGTTGCCCCGGGAGCGTAGGTGCCCTGCTGATAAATGACAGGTGGGGAACCATCGGGATCACGTATCTCATACCACCGCAGCCCAGCGATGCCGGTAGCGCCCTCCACCGACTGGTTGGTCACGAGTGATTCGTGGGTTCCGAAATTTCGGTAGGCGAGCCGGTGCATCGGTCGCCGCCGATACGAGAGAATGTCGAGCGTGTTCGCGGTATCGGGCTGGGGTATGCAGTCCCGAGATCCCGGCGTGCACGGGAAGGCCGAGTTGAAGGCCGCAACGGGAATAGTGTGCGCGAGGGTAAAGGTGGAGTTCGCTGGGGTGTCGAAATCCGCGTCGAATTTCCACAAGGTGATTGCGTCCTGCGGGGCGCCTCGGTTGTCGTCCATGGTCCCGACGAAGTAGTGCGGACTGCCCGCGGGAGGGTCGGACCAGCCGTCGAGGTCAGCTGGCAGCAAACCGTCACCAACGTTGTATGGAGTCCCTCCAGGTGGTACCAAGAAGGAGATTAGGGTCGGATTCGGGTTGCCGTCGATCATCTCCTGCCGACTGACGGCATAAGCGCCAACGCCAACGAAGGGTCCGTCGAATTCGCGAGTACTGATGTAGTACGCGTCTGGCCAGACACCGTACTTGGGATAGTCCGGGAAGGCGGTTCCGGTGGAAAATGCATAGCGATAGTAGGTGTCCGTCGGGTCGGAGGAGGTCGAGATGGCGACACAGTTGAAGTACTCCGGCCCCGACGCTGTGAACTGGGTCAGAATCCAACGATTGGCCTTTTGATCGTAGAGCACTATCGGGTCACCGCTATTGTCGTCCTGACAGTCACCGCCGAATCCGGACCACAGGGTATTTGTGGCGGCCGGTCCATAGAGCAGTGTTCCGGTCTTGTCGTAGACGGTAAAGTGGAGATTGCTCATGGCCACGTAGTGATCGAGGCCGACCTCCCCCACCGGATCCGGTGGCGACACACCGGAAATATTGCCCTGCGCGTCGAAGCTAACGGTTGGCGCCGGAATGCGATCACCGATAACCCTGGATTGTACGATCGGATCTGCTACTTGAGGCCCAGGGGGGAAGATGTCGCCAGGATCGGGGTCGACCAGGTTAAAGGGTGGTGTCGAGACCAGTTGTGGAGGGATTGTTCTCAGCGGTGGTGACACGTCGAATTTCACCGCCTTGGACCACCCACGATAGACTCCCGCTGTTGGTTCGTCAGCGAGAGCCGCTCCTGCGGCAACCACTATCAGAACGGTGAAACAAGCTCGTTGGATTGTTCTCGTCATGAATCCTTCATCCTCCTTCCCGGCCGTGCCGGGCACTTAGAAAAAATAGAAAAACGCTGCTCTCTTGAACATGCGTGTAGAACAAAAATCCCGAGGTGGTCGAGCCACTGATTCCTGTGGCACCACTCGTCGTTGACAGCTCATCAGCAACATGTGCGTCTCCTCCGACCTTCGACGATGAGGAAACCCGAAATAGCGCGAGACTGTGGCCTTCTCAGATCAGATGGCAGTGTGACGCCGCCATCTCCGGACATCCCGAGATCGAAGCGGCGACGGGGTGAGCATCGAGGGATTGGTGCAGCCGGGTCGCTTGTATGAGACCGGAGCGCTACGGCATGGCATCGTGGCCCGGAACTCAACCTCACCAACGCGTCGAGTCCGACGCGCCTGAGGCTATAATCGGCTGCCGCAATCGTCATCAATACCCTGCACAGTGTACGCTATTTCGTTGCGAATGTTGCCCTCGGGGTGTCACATATCGCAGAGCGATACTGTGAAGAGAATTCGTAATCCTGAGACGCTTCGACATCTCAGTCGTCCGAAGCTCAGGAGCCAACGGCGTTCGATCGGGCACTCATGAAATCGGCGAAATATGCGAGTTGGGGGAATGCTAGGATCAGTGCGGCAAGATTCTCGAAACGTTTCGATCATCCGTAAAGCAGCGAACTGCGCATACCACGGGAATCACACATGATTGCAAGCATCGTAGCCGTCTATCTCGCCGGTCTTCTCCTTGTCGGTTGGTGGTGCCACAAGACACGCATCGGTGGCATGACCGATTTCCTACTTGCGGGCCGCAACCTTGGAGTGATTCTGTGTGCCTCCGCTATGGCCGCCACCCACTTTGGTGGTGGCGCCTTGATGGGTGGTGCCGCGTACGGCTATGAGCACGGGCTTTCTGGTGCCTGGTATGGCATCTCGACCGGATTGGGCTTGCTTCTGCTGGCGTTGTTCACCGCGAGCCGCTTTCGAAAACTCTCGCTGTACACAATCCCGGATTACCTCGCCACAAGGTACGGCGGCTCCCTTGTGCGGATATTGGGCGCGCTCCTCTCCCTTGTCGCTCTGGTGGGCATCCTGGCGGCACAGGTCAACGCGGCGAAGAGCGCGTTCAGCATCACTGGTCTCGATCCAACACTGGCGGCCATCCTGGCGACCGTCGTTTTCGTCGCCTACACAGCCATCGGTGGCCTATGGGCCGCAGCTATCTCCGATGTCATTCAGATCGTCATCGCCGCGGTGGGTGTGATCCTCGCCACGGCTCTGGTGTGGAGTCGCACCGCCGCGCTCGGAGGGATGAGTACTTTGCTCGTCGAGAAGGGCGTCGACAGCACCTACTTCAGTGTTGGTGGTTCCGGGCCGTCGTTCATCCTCTGGCTCCTGTTGCCGACGGTGATGTACACCCTGATCGGACAAGATTTTTATCAGCGTCTGTTTGCAGCTAAGAATGCCCGAGTGGCTCGAATCTCTGCCCTGGTGGGCGGCATATTCTTGGTTGTCATTAGCTTCTTCCCGGTCATCATCGGGATGGGTGCGCGTGCGTTGACCGACCTTGAGGACCCGTCCCTGGCGGTGCCTTGGGTGCTGCAGAATCTCATGGGCCCAGTTCTCGGCGGAGTCATCCTTGCCGCCATTCTCGCGGCTATCATGTCGAGCGCTGACTCGTTGTTGACCTCTGCGACATCTCATGTCGTCAAAGATCTGTGGATCGAAACGTTCAACAAAGGGGAGACCGTCGACGAGCGTCGCATGTTGGTTCTGGCGCGCATGGTGACCGTCGCAGTCGGTGCGGCTGCGCTGGTCATCGGCCTCACCACGCCGGGTATCGTCACCATCTTGATCTACTCCTACACTATGTACACAGGCGGTATCTTCATACCGGTGCTCGGCGGCGTTCTGTGGAGTCGGGCTACCAAAGCGGGAGCGCTTGCCGCCATCGCCGTTGGTTCCACGATGGCGTTGATAGGAACCGCGACAAAGCTGGATCTGTGGGGAGCCCCGGCCGAGATCTACTCGGCGGCCGCTTCCTTAGTCGTTTTCGTGGTCGTGTCGTTGGCGACCCAACCTCGACCCGATCAGTCTGAATCATAGGAGGAGGAAGAGATGCTCAAGTATCGCGTTTCGGTTGTGGTGCTCGCTGCAGTTGTTGCCATCGGCTTGACTCTGGCTTGCGCGCCCAAGGACCCGGCTGATTTGGTACTGGTCAACGGCAACATTGTCACGATGGATGAGGGTGTTCCAGGTGCAGAGGCGGTCGCTGTTCGTGGCGACCGTATCGTCGCCATCGGTGACGAGGCGCTCGTGAAGAAGTTGATCGGCAAAGAGACCCAGGTGATCGACCTCGAAGGTCGACTTGCCACGCCAGGCCTGATCGAAAGTCACGCCCACTTTCTCAGCCTGGGTTACGCGCTCATGCGCCTTGATCTGACAACCGCTGAAAGCTGGGATGACATCGTGGCCAAGGTGGAAGCCGCAGTGGCCGATGCCGAGCCAGGTGAGTGGATCCTCGGCAGAGGATGGCATCAGGAGAAGTGGAACGCGGTTCCCGAGCCAAACGTTGACGGTCTGCCTTTGCACGACGCACTCAGTGCAGTTTCACCCGAAAACCCGGTCTACCTGACACACGCCAGCGGCCACTCGGCCATCGCGAACGCCAAAGCAATGGAGCTTTCCGGTGTCAACCGGAGAACGGCCGAACCCGATGGTGGTGAGATCGTCCACGATCGGCGAGGCAATCCGATTGGTGTCTTTCGCGAAACCGCCCAAGGCCTCATTCGCCGCGGAATGTATGAGGACCAGCAGGATCGCACCAAGGAATCGGAGCTTGCCGAGCAGAAGCGCGCCGCCGAGATGGCCGCGAACGAGTGCCTGGCGCGTGGCATCACGAGTTTCCACGATGCTGGCGTGTCTTTCGAAACGGTCGACTTCTTCCGTGATTTGGTGGATGCAGGGGAGTTGCCGATCAGGCTCTACGTCATGCTGAGTGAGGGTAACGAGGCGCTGGCTGAGAAGGCCGCTGAGTACCGAATGGTCGGCTACGGCGACAACCGTCTGACGGTGCGCGCGATCAAACGGCTCATCGACGGTGCATTGGGTTCGCACGGCGCATGGCTCCTTGAGCCCTATGACAGTTTGCCGTCGAGCATAGGTCTCAACACCGAACCGATTGAAGATATGGTCGGGGTCGCGCAGATCGCGGTCGCCAACGACTATCAACTGTGTACGCATGCGATCGGTGACCGTGGCAACCGTGAGACGCTCGACATTTATCAAGCAGCTCTGACGCCGACCGGAGATACGGCTGCCCATCGCTGGCGTATCGAGCATTCGCAGCACATTCATCCGGACGACTTGCCGCGCTTTGCTGAGATGGGTGTCATCGCAGCAATGCAGGGCATCCACTGCACGTCGGATGCGCCGTGGGTGTTCAAGCGTCTCGGAGAAGAACGGGCGGCTTCG
>JAAESQ010000607.1 GCA_024229275.1 bacterium
ATTGCACTACCACGTTGATCCCTGCTGGACCGTGTCTGGCGGATACAAGTACATTGACAAGTACCGTCAGGCGAACGAGCAGGATCCTTGGCAGGAGATCACACTCAACAAGACGTTCGATGACCTGGTGACAGGATATCAGGTTCGCCTTGAGGAACGCTTGATCGATGACGTCGGTGGCATCCTTCCCCGAATCAGGCTTCTGACGCACTTGTCTCACCCTCTTGGTGATTCTCCCTGTTACATCACGGGGTTTGGGGCAGTTCGATTCAATCTGGATGATAAAGGCGAAGGCCCGGTGTCGGGGTTTGAACAGAGCCGAGTCTATGGTGTCCTTGCGGCAAGCGCGTAAAAACTGATTGTCGACCGGATATGGCTTGCGGCTTGGTGGCTTGGGGTGGCTGGAGAAAGAGACGAGCGTGGGGTACTGGGGGCTCTCTCGATGACGACGGGGGGGGCGTGGAGGCAGTGCGGCAGGATTGGCAGAGAGTGATTACGACGCAGACTTCTCGAGGTGCTTTCTGAGTGACTTCAGTTCGTGCTCGGAGATGAATCCCACGCGGTCGGCGGCGAGCATCGACGAACACCAGGCGATGATTTCATCTGACGGAAGGTCGCACTTCTTGAGGGCCTTGATGACTATCATGAGACACTCTTCGATGTCGTCGTTCATCAGGCCTTCGTCGCTCATTTCTACCTGATAGCTTCCGGCTTTCATCAGTTCCAGCGACAGCTCCATTGCGAGGTGCAACTCTCCCTGAGTGACCAGGTGGCGGAAGTTGCGTTCCACCTCACCATAGGCTTCATAGTCGTAGTCGAAATTGTAATTGATCTCTCGCTCGTCGAAATCGGTTGCGTCACAGATCGCTCGACGCGTCGCGTCCAGAAGTTCTCTCGGAGTTGCCGCCAACTCGAATCGTGCCGCAAGCTGCCGCTGAACCCCGCGATCATTCTTGGCCAGTTCCACAAGCAAGCCGACCAGTTCGACTTTGCGGCATTTCGTAAGTGCCTTGCGGAGCCTTTCCATCGAATCGGCTACCTTTACCGCTTTAGGGACCTTCTTCAATCTACGTTTGGCCATTGCTTGACTCCATTGATGCTTGCTGGTCTGATCACGCCGCATCCCCGACCGCCGGCCGGTAGTTCCAGGGCATCGACTGACTTGGGGCAGTCGCCAGCTTGGCGGCGTGTCGCTGGAGTTCGGTCAGGTAGTCGAACGGATTCGCACCGCAGAGTCGGCAGGTGTGGATTAGGCTCATGTAGGCATCGCCCACTAGAGCACCCTTGGCGGTTTTGTAGAAGAGCGAGTTCTTGCGATGAAGGATGGCACGTTTCAGAGCCCGTTCGCAGAGGTTGTTATCCAGCGGAGCCCCGGGCTGCCGAAGAAAGAGCGTCAGCTTGCTCCAGTGCCTCAGCATGTACGCGATCGCCCCGCCCAGCGAAGAGTTGGGTTCGACCAGTCGATCCTCGAACTGCCGCTGGAGCCAGGCGTGGAGTCTGTCCATGACCGGACGGCTTTCGGCCTGATGAAACACGTGGCGTGCCACGGGCGACAGCTCTCGCTTCAGGGCTATGGCGTCGTTGCGGTAGACCACCTTGAGGGTTTCCAAGACATGACGGCACTCGTCCGGAAAACGGTCCGCCACTTCGACGAACTGCCGCCGGCCGTGAGCAAGACAGTTGGCCACAATCGTTTCGAGTTCCGCGGGAAGATTACGCGACAGCGCGTCGCACATCTGAATCGGCGGACCGAGCGTTTCGGCTCGCTGGATCAAGACGTCCCTCAAGTTCTCACCAGCATGCTGACGCCCGCTGAAGAACAAGGCGATCTCGCGGCCCTCGCAGGTCGAGACGATGCCCGAGGTGAACATACCGCGACGTTTCGCCGGCAGCTTCTCGGCGGAATCGTCGACGGAGTCCTCCCTGGGAGTCGCTGCCGCTTGTTGGGCACGCTTTCCCATCAGCGCCAGGATCTTGACGGTCGTATCGTCGTTGTGGAGCACTTCGCCCTGAGCCGCCTGCCGAATCAGTTCGGCGTAGGCCGGCTTGACGAACGCGAACGCGTCGTGGACGATCTCCCATTGAGTCGAGGCCGGCAGCGGAATCCCAAAACTCCCCTGCAGGCCGTCGAGGCGATTGAAAGGCAACCCGCTGCCGTACTTCTCCGCTACCTTCACCGCCGCCACCCAAAGCGGTTCGGGAATCCGCGTCCGCACCTTCCGAGTCCGCCGCCACTGGACAAACCGCCCCCGAACCTCCTCAAGCCCAGCCGGAATCCCACCTTTCCCACTCATGCTCATCGACTGTCCTCCAACCATGTAACGCGTTGACAGTCAACGATACCAGACCCCTCAGAAAGGTTCACACGTGCTTGCCGGAAGGACACTCACGG
>JAAESQ010000608.1 GCA_024229275.1 bacterium
ACACCAGTGCAAGGAAGTGCTGCGGATCTGATCAAGAAAGCGATGATCACGATCGACCGGCGGCTGAGAGAGGAATATCCCGAACAGATTCTGCTGCTCCAAGTCCATGACGAGCTGATGTTTGAAGTGGATGAGGACAAGCTCGACGCGGTTGCGGCTATGGTTAAGGAAGAGATGACTACTGCTATCGAGTTATCGGTTCCTCTTGTGGTTGACATAGGCCACGGCAAGACCTGGACCGAGGCGCACTAGCTTCCTCTAGAGTATGAGAAACGAAAAACGTGAGACGAGCATCGCCTTCTTGTCGTCTTTCCTCTCTCTGTCAAACACTAAGGACGCGCCATGGCGGAGAAGATCACAAACCAATGGGTCCAGGGAAGGACTCAAAAGGCGGTGCATCGTCAAGCTCAGTGCCGGAGCGCATCTGCTCTACGACCAAGGCAAAGACTTCGGCCAGTTCACCGTGGGCTTCAGCCGCGGCTTTCTCCTGCACAACGATCGCATCGTCGACTTGACCAACGGCATACAACAACCGACCAAGCGTATCTGCCGTATCGGAATCTTCCTTTTCGGCGTAGGCCTTGCGAGCCATCTCGACTCCAAGTTCCAGCTGCGTCCGGCAAAGATACAACCGCCACGCAGTTGTGTTGAGCACACTTGAGGTCGCGATCGTTCCAGCCCTTTCGTACCACCGCCGATACAAGTCTCCGGCTGCTTCACAATGACCAGTCCGAAATGAAAAATCGGCTACCGAAAAAAACTCATCTCGACTCAAAGCCGCGACTGGAACGCTGTCAAGTATTGTCCCGGCATCATCGTGGAGTGCCGAACGCAACTGAGCTGCGAGTTCTCGCTCCGACAGTCCCGTCAAATCGCCGTCCTGAATTGCAGCCAGTCTCGGTGTCACCCGAAGACTTCCGAGTTCGGTGCCACTCTCCCACCCTCGCCGAAACCGCCGTGCCACTCGCTGGTACGTCGCATCCAGGAGTTCTGCCCGGGCCGTGAACGCCAGGATGGCACAGGCATCATCCGGCTCACCGCCTCCAACTGCTGCATGAAATGCTTCGAGACGATCTAGTGCACTCTCCGCGTCCGATCGCTCAAGAAGCAGCGGTACCGCTCGTTCAAGCGCCTCACGATCGCTTGGATCCTCTTTCAATCTCAGCAAACACGCGGAAAGCGAATCACCGGCACGAACTCGCTGCACCTGATCAATGAACGGGCCTGGCGGTAGGAAACCGAGAATGCGATCGACTTCGTTTCCGTCAGGATCGACAAAAACGACCATGGGAAAGCTCTGCACTCCATACTGCGACGCCAGTTCAAGGCCTTCCTTCTCCGCGTTGACTCTCAAGGCTACTAGATTCCCAAGTTCCTGACGGACGTCGGCGTCCGAAAAAGTCTCGGCATCGTATCTCCGACACCAGCCACACCAATCAGTATAGAAATCGATCATGATGATCGTATCCCGCTGCCGAGCCTCAGCT
>JAAESQ010000609.1 GCA_024229275.1 bacterium
CCCGTTTTTCGATTTCGTACGCATCTTCGAGATGCCACTGCTCGGCTACGGTGGCTATCTACCTTTTGCTCTCGAACTCTTCGTCATGTATCACTTGGTGACCGGAGTAGTGTGCGGTGATCGATGTCGTAACTACCTGCAGCTCATCGAGACAAAGGGAAAGCAATCGCGCAGTTGAAACCCACAAGTTGTTCTCCCATTCCCAATCGCTTAGTGGGCCATTATCCTTAACAGCCATCACCCGCCTAGCCGCCTGCCGTCTCAACCGACACGCCAATGAGGATTGAACTGCAAAGCCTACAAAGGAAAACCCAAAGAAGCGAGTAAAGGCGGATCGTTGATCCGCACTTCTTTCATTCTTCGTGCTCTTAGCGCGCTTTGTGGTTCAAAAACTCGTACCCACTGGCTCGGTAGTCCCTCTCACCAAAGCCTTCGCTATCGACTGAGTGTGCCTCCGTCGGTTTTCATCTTTCCGCTTTCATCATTCATCTTTTCCCCTCTGCCCGTAGAGCCGCATGTCCCGGCGTAGCCAAAGGCGAAGCCGGATTCGCCCCGTTGACCCGTATTGCCCGTCGATCAGTTGACCCGTGCAGTCGTCACAGCTCATCCGCCCATCTAGAAGCAACCGAGTTTCGTGGAACCAGTCCTCATCGTCATCCTCATCGCAATCGTCATCGTTCTCCAGGAGTCGCTCAACATACGATGGCGATGACGATAAGGATGACGAGGACGATGACGATTTGACACGCCCCAATCATCCTGCCGTTGCCCCGTTGCCCCGTATAGCCGTCCGCCCCGTTGGCCCGTTTCCCCGCACAGCCTCCTCATTGACACCCCCTCCCCTACTTTGCTACCTTCGCTTCCGGCGCTGATTTGAGTCGCAGCTTGCGAGCGCCGATTAGAAATACCGCTAAAGCGCAAACGGAAGCTCGGAACCAACGTTCGCCCGTCGCGCTATCGCGACGGGCTTTTGTTTAGAGGGACGAGCCCACGAGTCGAACGCTGGAGCGGCCTGGAGGAACACAGATGCCCGCAACACCAGAAACCCATCTTTTCACCTCTGAATCCGTGACTCAGGGTCACCCCGACAAAGTCGCCGATCAGATCTCTGACGCCGTGCTCGACGCCTATCTCGCGCGAGATCCCACATCTCGTGTCGCTTGCGAGTGCCTCGTGGCCACTGACCAGGTCGTAGTCGCCGGCGAGGTGAGCTCAAGTGCAAGCCTTGACCTCGAACCTATTGTTCGCAGAGTGATTCGAAAAATCGGCTATGAGCATCCAGGTCAGGGCTTTTCTGCGAACGAAAGCGACGTCCGGATCCTCCTTCACGAACAGGCTGCCGAAATCGCCGCTGGCGTCGACACCGGCGGCGCTGGAGATCAGGGCCTGATGTTCGGCTACGCCTGCGATGAAACTCCAGAACTGATGCCAACACCTATTGCGCTATCACATCGCTTGACCCGGCGCCTCGCCGAAGCTCGCGAAAGTGGTGAACTGAGTTGGTTGCGACCAGACGGTAAGTCCCAAGTCACGATCGAGTATCGCAACGGCCAGCCGCACCGAGTCGACGCCGTTGTGGTGTCGTGCCAACACGACCCAGACATCAATCAAGAAGAAATCCATGCCGCCGTTCGGTCCTCGATCATCGACACTGTGGTTCCGGTGACTCTGCGCCGCGGTTCATTTTCAGTCTTCATCAATCCGACTGGAAGCTTCTCGCAAGGCGGACCAGCCGCGGATTGTGGCCTTACGGGACGGAAAATCATCGTCGACACATATGGTGGCGCCGTCCCTCACGGCGGCGGTGCGTTCTCTGGGAAAGACCCAACAAAGGTCGATCGATCGGCTGCATACATGGCTCGACACGTCGCCAAGGCACTGGTTACTGCTGGCCTAGCTCGAAAGGTAGTGGTCCAGTTGGCGTACGCCATCGGGGTCGTCGATCCGGTTTCGGTCTTCGTCCATTCATATGGCACTGGCGAAGTGTCAAATCCAGAACTCACTCGACTTGTGCAGCAGGTCTTTCCACTTTCACCGCGCGGCATCATGTCCTATCTCGACCTCAGCCGTCCGATCTACGGTCCAACCGCGAGCTATGGGCATTTTGGTCGGACGGAACCCGGATTCTCGTGGGAAGAGGTCACCGAAGCCGCGCGAAACCTGCGCGATGCCATGCGTCCGTCGAGGACCAAGGGGAAGAAGCTCGCGTAGAGTACGCAAGAACAGACCGCTCGAGGCGGAAAAATCGGTCACAGCCGAACCTGGTCAGACGAAAAGCCTGGTTCGAGCCCCCGTGCCTGCCTATGATGGTGCAGGATGAACAGAGAGCATAACTCACGTGTTTGTGTTCTGGGTGGCGGCTTGGCCGGGCTCTCGGCAGCCTATGACCTGGGCCGTGCCGGAGTCGAGGTAACGGTCGTCGAAGCCGCCGAAAACCTCGGTGGTCTCGCCTCTTCGATCACAGTCAACGGCACACCCATCGAGCGTTTCTACCACTTCATCTGCCGAGGTGACAGTGAACTCATGTCGCTGGTAGACGAGTTGGAACTCACAGCAAAACTGCACTGGCGCCAAAGTCGTACCAGCTTCTTTTTGGATGGGCGACTCTACAGCTTCGTATCACCCTTCGACCTCCTTCGGTTCACTCCGATTCCGCTTTCACAGCGAGTTCGCTTCGGCCTTAATGTAATCCGCAGTCGCTACCGTCGAGACTGGCGGATGCTGGACAAACTCCCAGCAACTGACTGGTTGACCAGCCAAATC
>JAAESQ010000610.1 GCA_024229275.1 bacterium
GGGGTGCCCAGAGGGGATGCGGGTAGGCGCGGGCCCGGGTCTTCGCAGCCTGGATTTCCTCCGCCGGGAACTGCGGTGCGATCACCTCGTCGATGACCCGGATGACCCAGCCGTACGTCGTGGCCCAATCTTGCCCCGACAGCCGCGGCCGTTCGGCAAGCAGTGCATAGTAGAATGAGAACAATCGATGTAGATCGTCTTCGAAGATCACCATGCTCGGGCACTTGAAGCAGTGCAGAAACTTCTCGCAGACTTCCCCGCTCTTACGCGGAGCGTACAGTCCGTTGAAGGGATCTTTGCAGCGCGCAACACTGGTGTTCCAAGAACCATTGAGCAACTGCTGGGCGTCCTCGACCATCAGGGTTTGCTCGTGGGCGAGATGCGAGGCGTTTTCGAGGTCGTCGTTCGTTACCCAGTCGACCATCGCCTCACCGAGAAACTTGAAGCTGCGCTCCTGTTCCGGTGTCACCGAGAGGTAATGTTGCGCCAATGTGCTTGGGCAGGCATGGCCCATCAGCTTGCGTGTCACCTCGAGATCGCCACCGCTTCGCCGGTACACCTGCATCGCGAACGTCGAGCGAAGACGGGTCAGCGTCAGCTGAAGCGGTTGGCCGTTGTCAGCCTCCAAGCCGTGACGCCTGACCAGGGCCTGTAAGCGGAATCCCAAACCCTGTGCCGACAACCGCCTGATCTGGCCTCGCTGGGTTCCTCCTGCGGCTCGGTGCAAGAGCAGGAAGCCTCGGTCTTCGACACGTGCGTCATTGACCCAGGGGGCGGTAAAACGCTCGAGTGATCGGATCAACTCACCGAC
>JAAESQ010000611.1 GCA_024229275.1 bacterium
GGCTATAGCGCCTATATCGTTCCCGGTGACGAAGATGTGATGCTCTATGTACTGCAGACAATTTCTGGCAATGACGTCGATGCATCTGAGGGAATGTACTCGGCGATTTCGGTCACCGGGTGGACTGATACGACAACTGTCTATTATGACCACTGGGAGGACGGATACGAGTTTGATCCGTTTGACCCCGACACCACTGCCGATTTCATTGCCACGGTCAACAAAGGCACAACCTACGATTTCACCAGTCCAGCGATACCTGTACCGCGAAGCACTGAGGCGGATTGTGGTGATACTGGGAGTCCCGACCCGGACTGCTATTACGATGGCCGAGATCTGATCTACACCGCTGGTGGTGGAGTCGTCGTGACTCGAGGTACGTGGCCAGTTGAGATTGACGCGGTTTCAGGTGTGGTCATTGCGTTTGCTTGGGAGGTCTACCCAGTCCGCCCATTCCTTGAGCAGTACACAGCTCCGTTCGGGGAAGACTTGGTGGCTAGCGACGGGTACAACACCTTCGAAGATGTCTACGCACTAGTCCAAGCCACGGAGGACAACACGGAGATCTTTCTCAACGGCGCCTCTCAAGGCACCTACGACAAGGGCGATGTTTGGCTGCACGAAGACATGCAGACTGGAGATGTTCACTCAGGTTCCGCGCCACTTCAGATCCAGTACATCGCTGCCGATCCGGGTGGAAACTACGAGGTTCGGGGCTTTTCCTCGTATCCGGACACTCTGTGGGACCGCAGCTACTACGCCCCGGTCGACGGGCCGAACGGTGGTCCGCCGAACAACCTCTATCTCTTCAACCCGCACGCTACGGCACTCGACATCGTCTGGGAGGACAGTACTGGTACGAACAATTTCAGCATTCCTGCCGGGTCGACTATTTCTTACTTTGATGGCACAGGCCAGAACGGCGGTACTAGCCACACCGTGCCAAACGACTCGGGTGTCCACCTGACAGGTGCAGATGTGTTCTGGGGGGTGTCTGTCACCGATGACGAGGACGATACCTGGGACTGGGGCCACGCGCTGGTGCCGCAGAGTTTGCTGCAAGATGAGTATTTCCTCGGGTGGACACCTGGTGGGGAAGACGCCGGTGGAGATGGTACGCCAGACGAGAATTCGTCGCCAATCTGGATCACCGCTGTAGAGGATGGTACGCAGATCATCGTCGATGTGGATGGGGATGGCGCCCCAGAGACAACCTTGAACTTGGACCGGCTCGAGAGTATCAAGTACTACTCGCCGATCAACAATGACCTCACCGGTGCACGACTTCGTTCGAATCGGCCTATCGCGGTTGCCTACGGCGAGGATCCCGATGTCGCATCAACTGCGTCGCCGGGAATCGACCTCGGTTTCACCAACCTTCCGTCGATCGACGACTGGCTTGACCTCGTGTTGACAGTGGACAAGCAGGTATCTCCCGAAATCCTCGATGCTGGGACAGGGCAGATCGCGACCTTCAGCTTTACTGTGAGGTCCTTCGCGTTCGACGTTGAGGACCTTCTCGTGGAGGATTTGCTGCCGACCGGCTGGCAGTACGTACCTAATACGACCACAATCATCATGCCGGACAACAGTGTCATTGGTCAGCCGCTTTCCGAACCAAGCGTGTTAAACGGCCAGCAATGTGAGGACACGACGATCGTCAATTGTCAGCTGCTGACCTGGGGTCGAGGGCAAGCCTTTGACACAGACATGGACGTCTACAAGTCCCTGGTCGTGACGTTCGATGCGATAGCCACAGGATCCTTTGCGGCAGGAGATCTGTCCCTCAATAACGTGATAGCGACTGGTTTGCGGACCCTTACCTCCATCAGCGGTGCGAGTCGTCAAGATACCTTCAAGTCATCAGACAACGTCTTCTACTCCTATAACGACATGGAGATTGACAAGAGTTCTAGTGCCGGTGCAGGTATGACCTGGGGTGAGACAGTGACCTACACTGTGGTGGTCACCAATCCCGCCACAGCCGCCGCTACGCTTCAGGACATCTCAATTGTCGACAATATTCCGGACGGCGTTTCCTATGTGGCCAGCAGCGGTGAAGTGACGGCCCCCGCTGGTGCGACTTCAGGTGACCATCTCGACCTGTTCAACACCGTGAGCTACAACAACAGCAATGGGAGTTTGGACTGGTCCACCTTCAGCTGGATTGAAACCGGTGACAATGGACTACCGGACTGTGGGTCAAGCCCATCTCTGTGTATTGGTACCCGAGGTCCGGTTGCGTACTCCCTTCGTCTGACTGCGACGAGCGCAAGTATCATGCGTCAAGCAGACACGTCGGGTGCCACACAAGTGACACTCAACTTTGACTACATTCGCAGATTCCTTACGAGCGCTACAGAGTACGCAACTGCGGACGTCTGTGAGGACTGGAACGGATTGATCTGTGCTACGGGTTGGATTGAGGTGGGCCGCTTTCAGGGACCCGCTAATGACGCCGCTTATCAGCCATTCAGCTTGGATCTTAATACCGTCCCTGGACTCAATCCTATCTCGTCAACATTTGCACTGCGTTTCACATCAAACAACCTCGTACCACCC
>JAAESQ010000612.1 GCA_024229275.1 bacterium
ATTCTCTGCTGCCTCAGTGCATGATGCACTGAGTCCGAAAACGGATAACGGAACAAAGAGCCCCAGGATGACCGATACGCGCATAGCGAGTCCCTTTCAGACAGAAGATTCAGCGGTGCAGAGAGTTACCATTTGAGACTTTATCGCATATTCACCGAAGAGGCAACGAAATGCACACTCTCTTCTTTGCATTCTTCTTGGCGTTCTTGGCGGTTCAAAGCTCACGGGCGCTCTGGCTGGGAAGCTGGAATGCTTGGAAGCTAGGAGGCTAAGCGGGATGAACGCAGACACGGCTCACCCATTGCTTCTTCGGATCGAAGATCCGCCCTTTCTCATCCTCTTTGCGCTGTCTTAGCGTTCTTAGCGTTCTTGGTGGTTCAACCTCACGCGCCCATCGGCGCAGCAGCACGCTCTGCACTATGGAAATCTCACGTGGTGGTTCTGGAAGCCGCTACTGCAATCGCTTGAGGAACTGCGCCGGAGGTTCGAAGCCGGTAATGCGGAACTTCTCACTCCCGCCGTCATACACGATCACCGTTGGCACACCGCGTACGGTGTACTCCTGTACTAGTCGACTATTCTCAGCGTTGCTCGAGGTCAGATCGACCTTGTACCGCGTGTATCCTTCGAGAACCTCACTCACGCTGGGATCAGAAAAAGTCTTTTCATCGAGCTCGCGGCACGGCGCACACCAGTCGGCGTAGAAATCCAGAATCACCGGCCCGCCTGCCTCAACCGCAGCTTTCGCCGCATCCTCGTCAAAGGTCTCCCACTGCAGATGGCCAGCTCCTCCATCCTCGCCGACCGTCACAACATCGCCCCTCCCCATCGGAATGAACGAAAGCCCCACAACGAGAGTGCCAGCAAGCACAAGTCGCATCACTCGGTCGATCGCCGGCTGCTCATGCCCAGTGCGATCGATGACGAGCAGGTAGAGCGATCCAAGCACAAGTACTCCACCGATCAACCAGTCGCCCAGCCCTGCCGACAACAACGGCGCTGCAAAATATGCCGCCATTGCAATCAGGATCACACCAAATACCCGTCGCACTCCGATCATCCACATGCCAGAGGCGGGAAGGCGCTGCATCAAGCCCGTGAACGTTCCTAGCAACAGGTAGGGAACACCAAGACCGATGGCCAGAGTGAAGAAGAGAACAAACCCAAGAACCGGATCACCTCGCTGCCCAACATAGGTCAGCAATCCAAGCACAAAAGGCCCGATGCAGGGTGCAGCCACAAAACCCATGATGAGTCCCATCATGAGTGCCCCGAACACGCCACCTCGTCCACCAGACGCACGCTGCGCCCAGCCCGGAACTCTCAACTCCCACAGACCGAACATCGAAGTTGCGAGCGCCAGTAACACGGCCACGATCAGGCCAACGACCCAAGGACTCTGCAACGCTGCACCGAATAGTTGTCCAGTCAAAGCAGCGATCAATCCAAGTGTCGAGTAGGTCATAGCCAGACCCAACACATAGGCCAACGCCAACCAGAATGAAGATCCCTTACGGTCCTGCGTCTGCTGAGAGAAGAAACCGATCGTGATCGGTATCAAAGGAAAAACACACGGCGTAAGATTTAACGCCAAACCCGCCAAAAAGACCGCAATGAGAAGCAGTGGAAGAGACAGTCCTTCAAGCTCACCACCGCTGCCCTGGTCCGAGTCTTGCGTCTGAACCGTGGCGCGGAAGAGTGAATCGTTGATCGCTTTGGAAGTGGACCCGTGCGGTGCCACCTCGAATTGTCCCCGAGCAAGCACAGTCATAGGAGGAAGACACTGGCTGTTGTTGCAGGCCTGAGCCGTCACAGCGACAACCAATTCAACTTCGCCACTGACTTCAACCGGCACGGAAGCCATGCCTACAATCACGGCATTTCCTTCCCATACGTTGATCGGATCTTCGGAGAACTCAAACTTCAAAGGATGTCCGGCAGGAAAACTGACAATGGGCGTCTGCCATCCCTCGGGCAGTCGCCACTCCAACTCTGTCGGCACCGAAAAATCATCGCCGGGTTCATTGCTGTTGATGTGCCAGCCGTGTTCGATCTCGACAACGGTTGCCAAGCGAACACTCTCGCCAGCGACGAGAGGCGTACGATCGGCTTCAAGCTGTGCACGAAAAACCGGCTCAACTTCGAAACCTTGGGCCACTGCCACTACAGCGGACATTATGATGATTGCAGCGCTCAACACAGCGCGATGTTTCATTCGCTACCCCCGTCACTCCCTTTGCCGTTCTGAGGCATCAGGTAACCGTCACTCTCACATTGCCGCGCCAGGTCGGGCGCCAAGCGAGCGACAAGCTCCCTCACCTCATCGGACATTGAGCCCCAATTATTCCGAACCAGGTCTGGCCGCAACCTCAGCGTTGCCTCAACCGAGCGTTCCAGTCGCCAAATTCGAATTGCCTCATGATCCCCCGAACGCAAGACAGCCGGCACCTCGAGTCCCTCGACTGCCGGCGGCCGAGTGTAGCAGGGATAGTCCAGCAGGCCACTCCAGAAGGAGTCAGCAGTGACCGACTCGGGGTCACCGACGACACCAGGGATGAGCCGCGACACGGCTTCAATAACAGCCATCGCGGCCACCTCTCCCCCCCCGAGAACATAGTCTCCCACTGACAGTTCCTCGGAACCAACAAGTTCGCCAATTCGCTCGTCGAAGCCCTCGTATCTGCCACAGAGCAGAATGATGCGCTCTTCATCGGCAAGTTGGCGTACACGCTCTTGGGTCAAGAGAGCACCACGGGGTGACATCATCAGGATCCGTGCGGGTGTGTCGTTGCACGCAACGACCTCACGGACAGCCCTCACTACTGGAGGAGCTTGTAGCACCATTCCCGCGCCACCACCATAGGGTTCATCATCGACTTGCCCCCACTTGTTTCCTGACCACAACCGAAGGTCATGAACATCGGCGTAGAGCGCACCGCGGCCGAGTGCTTTCCCAAGCACACCAAGCTCAAGAAACGGGCGGAGGAGGTCTGGGAACAGGGTGATGACATCAAACTGCATGATACTCAGCACGCGCCGGCAGCGATGAATCGCCTTTCCGGTTACGCCTCCACCGAGTCTTCGTCCAGCAGGCCGGGCAGAGCATCGATCACGACCTGCCCTGCCGCAAGATCCACATTGGTGACGATCTGAGGGACATAGGGAACTAGATACTCGTTGCTATCACGTTGCACGATGAGCCGAGGCTGGGTCGACTCGCTATCAACCCCAACAACAATCCCAAGATCGTCGCCACTCGGCGAGACGCACTTCAATCCCTGCAACTCATGCTCGTAGTAGTAGCCTTCCGGGAGTTCACTGCGGCTCTGTGCCGGAAGGAAAACGTACTGACCTCGCCACGCTTCCACGATTGTGCGATCACGAACATCGCACACGGAAAGAAGCCAGCGTCCCTTGTGCTGACGAACCTTGAACACTTCAAGAAAGCAGCTCGGGCCATCTTCCGGCCCGAGGCCGAATCGCGTACCCTCGCGCATACGGTCCGGGAAATCCGTCGTGATATCGACTAGAACGTCGCCGTGCACACCGTGAGGCTTGGCCATCACGCCGACAATCAGCCAATCGGCATCGGCGCCTTTAGCTGGTCTGTTTGCGCTCACTACTCAAGGATCTCGAGCACGAACCTCTTGTGGATCTTCATCCCTGCAGCGGACAACAAGGTGCGAATCGCACGAGCAGTGCGTCCTTGACGCCCGATGACCTTTCCGAGATCGTCGGTACGCACTCGAAGCTCCAATACTGTCGTCTGTTCGCCTTCAATCTCGGTTACTTTGACGTCCTCGGGACTATCAACCAGCGCTTTCGCGATCTCTTCGAGCAGGTCCTTCATCGCACTCACCGGGAGCTCCTTTCGCACGGACGGTTGGTCGGCTGCTACTGCTGAGTCTGCATTCTCCGCACCAGGGACTGAACGGTATCTGACAGTCCAGCACCTTTTTCCTGCCACTGTTCAACCTTGGCAAGGTCGATTCGGATTTCCGGTGGATCAGTATGAGGGTTGTAAAACCCTACCTGGTCCAGGTATTTCGAGGTCGGGCGCGTGCGCGAGTCGGACACAACGATCCTATAGATCGGATTGTGTTTGGCGCCACCACGCCTCATTCGAATCATCAACATCTGCTGCTCCTCCTTGGATGGTCCTCATGGACCGTTACACTTCGATTTTTGCTAGCGCATTCCGAACTGTCGCTTCAATGAGCGAGTGTCGGCCTTGCCCATTCGCTTCATCAGCTTACGCATCTGGCCAAATTGACGCAAGAGGCGGTTTATTTCTTCCACACTTGTCCCGGAGCCTTTTGCAATCCTTTTCTTCCTCGATCCGTTGAGGAGTTGAGGATGGCGACGCTCCCGAGGCGTCATGGAGTCAATGCATGCACTCATTCTTCTGAGCTGGCGTTCCTGGCCTTCGCCGACTCCTCCATCGGGCATCATAGAACTCATCCCTGGAACAAGATCCATGACCTGCTGCAAAGGACCCATCTTTCGAAGACTGCTCAATTGATCTCGAAGATCCTCGAGATCAAACTTGTTCTTCCTAAGCTTCGCTTCCAGTCGCCGAGCCTTATTCTCGTCGATGACATCCTGGGCCTTCTCAACGAGAGTGACCATGTCACCATGGCCAAGTATCCTCCCCGCCATTCGGTCGGGGTGAAACTGCTCAAGCGCATCGATCTGCTCACCCACACCGGCAAATACGATTGGCCGACCAACAACCTCACGCACCGACAGTGCAGCGCCACCACGTGCATCACCGTCAAGTTTGGTCAGTATCACGCCGGTGATCTCAATCAGCTCATGAAACGACCGAGCTGAACGAACTGCATCCTGGCCCGTCATCGAATCGGCGACAAACAGGATATGCTTCGGCTTCAGTATCTCTTTCAATCGACCGAGTTCATCCATGAGCTCGTCATCGACATGAAGACGCCCTGCTGTATCGAAGAGAAGAACCTGATAGCCCTTGATACTCGCCTCGCGGAGAGCCTTCTTCGCGATCTCTTCCGGATCGTCCATATCACGGGTGTCAATCGTCGGAATGCCAGCTTGCTTGCCCAGAATCAGGAGCTGTTCACGAGCTGCCGGACGTGAAGTATCTGCTGGGACGAGGAGAGGAAATAGGCCCTTCTTTGCCTTCACCCAGCTCGCGAGCTTAGCGGCAGTTGTTGTCTTACCTGATCCTTGCAAGCCGACCAACATTATCGTCGCAGGCCGCCCTTTGAACTCGAGATCAGAAACTGTTCCGCCGAGAAGATTCACCAGTTCGTCGTGGACGATCTTGGTGACCATCTGGGCCGGAGTCACCGAGGTCAGCACTTCCCGACCTACTGCCCTCTCGCGAACCCTCGCTGTAAAGCCCGACACGACATCAACGTTGACGTCTGCCTCCAACAAGGCAATACGAATCTCACGGAGAGCCGTGTCGATGTGGTACTCCGTGAGATGTCCCTCACCCCGAAGGGTTTTGGTGACGCGAGCGAGCCGTTCCTGCAAGCTCTCCAGCATGGGACACGCAGTCTAGGCGACACGTCGTTGTGGGTCAAGCGCGTCATCCTACAACTCCCAGCTACTGCCATGCCGAAAACTCGGTTGAAGAACGCCATCGAGCATGGACTCGACGCTATAATCTATTTGATGCGCGACGTAGCTTGGCTTCCCTGGCCGGTACCCTTACCGGCCGTTGATGATCCCGAGATCATGAGTGTTCTCCGTCATCTCGCCGAAGCCTGCGATGATGCCAATGCAGAGCTCATCCTAGAATGCACATCGACTGGGGAGCGCCAACGCTACTCCTGTGGTCAGATTCTCGACTCGAATGAGCTGATCGATCTCCAGACTGACGGAACAGTCGCCGCGTCTATTCGAATCGCCGGCGACGGCCTCCTTCCGAAGTGGGCGCTTGGTCTCCTTTCGCTCGCACTGCGCGCTGTCATCGGTCGACATAGGCTGGCGCACAGAGCCGCAATGCTTGGAACCGCAATGGACAAGACAACGAGTTCAGTCATGCTCTTCGATGATCAGGGCGAGATCATCTATGCCAATGAGGCGGCGGATCGTCTGCTCTCTCACCAAATGGAAACGTCACTCAAAGCTCATACTGAAGGCTTTGAACCACAACCACTATTAGATCTGCTATTTGCGCTTGCTGAGCAACTCGGCATGAGTGATACCCCGTTTTGGCGCGGCGAACTTATGCTCAGCGACAACTCCGCGCTCATTTGCGAGATGATGGCAGTGAAAGCGAGTGGGCCATGCGAGAAAAGCGGTGCATGGACAGTTCTTCGACGCCAAGGCGGGACCGAGAGAGACTGCCTCAAACGCTTTGCGTGCGAATGCAACCTGAGCCCAAGAGAAGTCGACGTGTTGCAACTCTTGGTCCATGGTCAAGGCACACTTGAACTGGCTGGGAGCCTCGGCATCAGTCACCACACTGTTCGCGACCACCTCCGGAGCCTGTACCGAAAAACAAAGACAGGATCAAGAAACGAACTTCTGGCACAAGTCGCAGTTGCTGCTATGTCATCAGTCGAATCCGTGATGGGGCACACAAGAAATCAGACTGGGAGCGATCCTGAAGATCTGAAGGGCTAGAAAACTCGAGCTATACTTGAGTGTCGGCACGGCTGAGGTGTCGGTATGCGGAGGCGCCATTATGCGACGAACGATTGCTCTGTTTATGTTGTGCGTTTTTGCCGGTGCGCTCGTCGCGTCAGCAGCGACCGGATATATAGTGATCCTCAAGAACGGTCACAAGATCCGAGCAAAAGAGCCGCTGCGCATCGAGGGCCGAACAGCGATCATCACACTCAGCAACGGAACGATGACAAGTTATCCACTTGACTACGTTGATCTCGTTGCCACCCAGAAATACAACCAATCGGACGTGGGTGACGCGATTGAGATCAAGGAACTCGAGAGGATCAACCAACCCCGGGCCACACCAACCCCCCATAAATCTCTTGGCAGCTACGCAACGATTTCTCCGCTAACAGATGCAGAACTCGGCGCCACAAACACTCCGACACCCGTTCCCACTCCCGGAATCAAACTTCAATCGGGTGGATATAGTGAGCCACGAATCACGAGAGCCTTTGGTGAGTTCCTTGACACCAACAAGCTCTATCTTCACAAATCGAGTGCAGGAACCAAGGCAGAGTATTTCTTCCTGCAAATCATCGCCGATGACGAAAATCAGGTATTCCAAACGCTCAAAGTCGTTGCCGAGGCGTATTCATTGATACATCAGCGATTCCCTGACATCGCGCCAGACTCGGTGGAACTCGAGATGGTCTCAACAGGTCACAACGCCGCAGGAACCTTTCGGATCACGCCAGACATGGCTACTCAACTCACTGGAGGCAAGATCTCGCCCGAGGAGTTCTACGTCAAACACGTCATTTTCTAGCAATGAATCCTAGTCCCGCCTTTCGAAAAATAGCGCTGGCGATACCCTTGCCCTTTTCGAGCAACCTGGCGAGAAGTCACGCCCTGTCCAAAGGTCCGTGTGACACCTTTGACGCACATCTCAAGGTCAAGTAGCTTGGGTGGGTGAACAAGGTAGCGATTGTTGGCGGGGGTCTGGCGGGCCTGACCGCGGCTCTTCGCCTTCGGCAAAACGGGTTCGAAGTCGAGATCTTCGAGCGCTACCCTGAGCCAGGCGGCCTGGCACGAGTGTTTGAAGCCGGCGGCGAACCAGTTGAGGCTTTCTACCACCACATATTCTCTTCCGATGCTTCATACGTCGCCCTTGCCCGTGAACTCAACGTCGAACAACATATTGAGTGGCTATCCTCTCGGATGGGTATCTGGGCCGACAATCGACTTTGGGATTTTGGTACCCCAGCATCCCTCTTGCGCTTCACACCCCTAGGAATCGTCGACAAGCTGCGATTCGCTTTGACCACCCTCCAGCTTCAATTGAGTGCAGACAGGACTCAATTTGAAGAGATCACCGCATCCGAGTGGCTGCGCAAGCACCAGGGGGAGAGAGCCTGGAAAACTGTATGGCAACCCCTGTTTCGACAGAAGTTTGCCGAGAAATCCGACGACATTTCGATGGTCTGGCTGTGGGGAAAACTCAGGCTTCGCGGTCGGTCGAGATCGAAAAGCGGAGCCGGAGAAAAACTCGGGTACATGCGAGGATCATTCGGAGTGCTCGTCGAGGCTTTAGCCGAACGAGTCATCCAATTGGGAGGCAAGCTCCGGCTTGGTGAGCCCGTTCGAAGGATTGACAGGAACGACCAGGGATTCAACATCACACACCGTGGTAAAACAACAGAGTTTGATCAAGTCATCGTCGCCACACCGATCGCCGATTATCTTCGAGTGGCGTCCCACCTTTTCCTTGACGACTACCTCATTCGGTTGGGAAGCATCGAGGCAACCGCGGCCTTGTGTACTGTCCTAGAACTCGATCGCCAGCTCACGCCCTACTACTGGCTCAACGTCGCCGATGACTCGATTCCGTTCGGAGGCCTCATCGAACACACCAACTTTGTCTCGCCCGAACGCTACGGCGGACGAAGAATCCTCTACATCTCAAACTACATGATGCCGACCAATGACCTGTTTTGGCTTCCGGCCGCAAAGGTTCTTGACCTCTATCTTCCCTTTCTCAGTCGCTTCAACCCAGATTTTGACCCCTCGTGGATCATCGCCCAGCACCATTTCCGCGCTGAAACTGCCCAACCTGTTGTCACACCAGGCTACTCTCGGCGAATTCCCCGATTCGAGACGCCGGTCCCCGGTCTGTTCCTGTGTTCGATGGCCCAGGTCTATCCTTGGGATCGTGGGCTCAACTACGCCATTGAGTACGGTGAGCGAGTGGCATCAAAGGTCGCGACTTCTTCAGCGAATTGATCGGGAATGGACGATACAGCGATGTGACTGTAGTACCATGTGCCCACCCCGGCACGACCGGGAGCCAGACGTGTGATGGAGGACTGAATGGCCGGCAAGGCAATCGCAATAACTGACGCTGATTTTGAAGATACCATCCTAAAATCCGACAAGCCTGCGCTGATCGACTTCTGGGCAGTATGGTGCGGCCCCTGTCGCGCCGTCGCTCCCATCGTTGAAGAAATCGCAGATGAGTACGAGGGCAAAGCAGTGATTGCCAAGCTCGACGTCGATTCAAACCGTGAAACAGCCGTAAAGTACGGTATCCAGGCTATTCCGACGCTCCTCCTCATCAAGGACGGCGAAGTCGTCGACAGAATCGTCGGAGCCGTTGACAAACAGAATCTCGCCAGCAGACTCGACGGACTGCTGTAGAGATTTCAATCCCACCAGCCCCTTGGCGGGTACGATGACTGAGCCCTGCGCCACCAATCACCCGAATTCTGATTGCTGCTCGGCTCATCATCGAGGATTAAGACTCTGGTGAAAACACAGGCCTTCTATACCGCGATACAGCAGGACTCGTTCGGCTGCGGATCGGCACTGCGGAAGCGGAGCCGCCAGTGACACCTGTACTCTGTCAATTCTGCGGCATACCCAATCCGCACGGGCAGGCCAACTGCGCCCGCTGCGGTAACAAGCTCCTCGTCGTTTCCGGGCTCCGGGAAGAAGATATCGAGGAGAGCGAGGAGATCATCCTCGAGGTGGAAGAAGAGTTCGAGGAACATGTGCTCGAACGGATCTCTTCGTTGGAAGAGGCTGTTCGCCAGCTTTCTCAGTCGTTGGCTTCCGCTGGTGAACTCCTGGGTCAAGTCGAGCACAACCTCACCGTGACCCACGCCGGCGTACAAACTCTAGGCGGTCTCCTAGAGACCCATGGAGTCCTCACACGAGCAGAACTTGCTGATGGATGGGAGCGCTCCGTCGGACACGAAATGCTCTCCAAAGACCTGTCGCGAAGGTTTCGCCAACGTGCGCCCCGCATTCTTGCCCTGGCCGCTCATGTCGGCCAAGCGACTCCTGAGTTCCGCCGTCGGCTCGACGCAGTGGAACTCGCGTTGCTGAGTTCTCCACAAGGCATGGGTCGCGAACTCCTGGCCGACCTAGCGCGGATGGCGCCCAACAATGACGAACTCTGGAGCTTCATCGGAGAAGTTGCCTTCGAAACAAGCGATCTCGAGTCAGCTCGAGTGGCCTTCCGAAAGGTCATTGACCTCCGAGGTGAACACTATGAAACACTGATCTACCTCGGCACAGTCGAAGCCGATCTCGGCCGCTGGACCGAAGCTGATGCGACCCTCGACAAGGCCCAGCAGATGTCACCCGAATCGAGCCTCCCCCGCTTCACACGGGGCGCACTCGCCGCAATGCAAGGCGACTACGAAGGTGCAGTACCCCACCTCGAGAAATCTCTGAGGCGGGAAAAGATGGCTCAGGCTTACTATCTTCTCGGTGTCAGTCAGCTTGGGCTCGATCACTCAGGACGAGCAATCGACGCATTGCGAAGCGCTCTCGAAATGGAGCCCGAGTTTGAGGAAGCGCTCTACCTTCTAGGAACGGCCTACCTGAGAAGAGGATGGTCCAAGCTCGCCCTCGACACTTTTCGATCGGTGCTTCGTCTGGACCCGCAGCGCCTTCAGTACCAAGAAACAGTGCGCCTGCTCAGCCTGAAGCCTCCAGCAGATCTCGAGCCCGAGGTCGCAGGCCTCGTTGCAAAGGCTGAAGACGAGCTGGAGCAAGGTCGTGGGGACAAAGCTCTCGTGATTTTCAGCGCAGCAGTCGTTGCTGCTCCCAACGAACTCAGCCTACAGGCAACAGCAGCGCTGCTGGCTTCATCGTTGGGCCGTACGCGTGAAGCAATTGGCCACGCTCACAACCTCCTGCGCAGTAACCCTAAGAACTCTCCCTTCCTTGCGGCCGGGGTCGTCGCCCTGCTCGAGTCTTTGAGACATTCGGGAAGACCTCGTGCAGCTCGAAGAATCGCTCGGCGTTTGTACTCCGCAGGAGAGGACGGGCTCACTAAGGGCATGGCTGCCTACGAGCTTGCGCTGGCTGAGTCGGAGCTCGGAGAGAACCTCGACGTCGCCCGAGATCTTGCTCGAGAAGCGCTCGAAATCACTCCACGAGAATTGCAAAACTATCCTCTTGAGGCTCTTGGAGTCATCGCGTTGGAGCAGAGCCGCTTTCGAGAGGCCGTCATGTATCTCGAACAAGCAGCGACCGCTGCACCTCGACCGGCGCTTCTTCGCCAACTTGCGGTAGCCCGTCTCGGCGCCGGGGACCGCGAGGGCGCACAAGCTGCAATCGAGGCGGCAGAAGAACAGCCTCAAGTGGGGTTGGATCAGGAGCTTCTGGGTCATGTCCGCCGGCTCGGCGCGCTACTCGCAGAAGTCAACGATAGAAAGAGTCGCGGCCGGTAGGATTCACTGTGGCAAAATACAGCGACCGAGATTGTCGCATCGGCCGTACAACGCTCGCAAACAGCCAAGGAACTGCTGACATCGCATTGGAAGCCACATTGCGCTAGGATGTCGCGCCAGAAGTTATAGAGATACAAGAGTAAAGAACCAAGACACGGGGGCAGACATGCGTTGGAGCAAAACATTCATACACACCTTGCGGCAGGACCCGGCGGATGCCGAGGTCATCTCGCATCGCTTGATGACTCGAGCGAGCCTGATTTCCAAAGTGGCGCCTGGTGTCTACAACTACCTCCCGCTCGGTCTGCGAAGCTTGAGAAAGCTCGAGTTCATCGTCCGTCAAGAAATGGCGCGCGCAGGCTCGTCTGAAATCGTCATGCCGGCCGTCAATCCGGCTGAACTGTGGAAGGAATCCGGTCGCTGGTTTGAGTACGGCCCGGAGCTTCTTCGCCTCAAAGATCGCCACGATCACGAATTCTGCATTGGGCCTACACATGAAGAGGTGATCACAGACATCGTGCGGAGACTCGTGACCTCGTATCGCCAGCTTCCGGTCAACATGTACCAGATTCAGACCAAGTTCCGGGATGAAATCCGTCCTCGCTTCGGCCTCATGCGCGGTCGCGAATTCATCATGAAGGACGCCTATACATTTCATGCCGATGCCGAGGATCTGGACGTCGCCTACCGCGCGATGGAGGCGGCCTACCGTCGCGTCTTCGAGCGCTGCGCCCTCTCCTACACACAGGTCGAAGCCGACAGCGGCAACATCGGAGGATCTGAGTCACATGAATTCATGGTCCTCGCCGACACCGGAGAAGACGCGATCCTCGCCTGCGCGGCTTGCGGATACGGCGCCAATGTTGAGAAGGCCTTGAGCAAGGATCCTAATCCCGCTCCTCCCTACCCGCTCGACGCAACTCAACAACCTCAGTCGATCGAAACACCGGAAATGAAGACCATTGACCAAGTGGCCGATTTTCTTGGCGTAGCACCAGCTCACCTCATCAAGACACTCATTTTCGAAAGCTATGAGGAGTTTGTCGCAGTGCTCATGCGCGGCGACCAAGAAGTCAACGAAGTTCGCCTCAAGAACGCACTCGACTGTACCCACCTTCAGCTGGCCACCGAAGAGAAGATTGAGAAGATCACCGGCGGCCCTCAGGGCTTCTCCGGACCTGTAGGTCTCGAAGGCGTCCGAATCCTCGCAGATCCGACAGTCATGGCCCTCGAACACGCCGCGACCGGAGCGAACGTCAAGGACACACATCTTGTAGGAGTCGTACCCGGGCGAGACTTCAAGCCCGACGTTGTCGTCGATCTCCGTCTCGCTCGCGAGGGCGAACCGTGCGGCGTCTGCGGTAAACCGCTTGCCGAGAAGAGAGGCATCGAAGTCGGTCACATCTTCAAACTGGGCACAAAGTACTCGTCGAAAATGGACTGCAATTTCCTGGACAACGAAGGGCAAGAGCATCCAATGATCATGGGCTGTTATGGCCTCGGAATCGGTCGCACTGTAGCCGCGGCGATAGAACAGAATCATGATGAACACGGTGTCATATGGCCGATTCCGTTGGCCCCGTACGAAGTCGTTCTGGCAGTCCTCAACTCGGACAAGCCGGAAGTCGTCGCTGAAAGCGAGAAACTGTACACGGCCCTCCTCGAAGCTGGGATCGACGTCATCTATGACGACCGGCCCGAGCGACCCGGAGTCAAGTTCAAAGACATGGATCTCATCGGCTTCCCAGTTCGCATCGTGGTTGGGAAGCGAAGCCTAGAGAACGGCTGTGTTGAATTCTCTCTTCGGCGGGATGGTGAAAAGTCAATCGTCGCACTCAGTGACGTCGTCATCCACACGCAAGAGATTCTCAGCAACCTAAAAGCTGAAAGTACCGTAGAAGAAAAGGGCTGAAGCCCAGGAACAGATGACGGCACTTTCTCTCGTACTCGCACTCGCCACTATCTCTGGAACCGTCGTACTGCCGGACGGAACCCCTGCACCCAGTGCAACTGTAGTCGTCCATGGAAACGGTTCAGATGAGCGGTTTATGGCCATAGCGGACGAAATCGGCGGATTCACGATCGACGCCTCGATTGATCCACCTTGGATTCTGCGAGCAGAATATCCAGGATTCTCTGCGGCAGTTGTTTCGCTCGACCAGCTTTCCGAAAGCCCGGTTGAGCTTCGGCTCACGCCACCGGCTTTCTCGGCGCTGACAGAAGTAGTTGCACCGGCTCCAACATCACCACGACAAAGAGTGGCGCGTTCACAGCTCACCACAAGAGGCAACGTGCTCGATGCTCTCGAATCAACAACGCCAATCGGAAGAGTCGGAGCCGGTGGAACCGGCGATACTCCATCGATCCGCGGGTTGGCTCGCCGAAGAGTCGCAACCTACGTTGACGGGGCTCGCCTACCGGGTTTTCGTCGAGTCGGAACCAGCCTTGAGGCTATCGATCCTCTGCTACTCGAGGAAGCTTCGGTTGAATCAGGCGGCAGATCCGCGATGACGGGTTCCGAAGCAATCGGCGGCACACTTGAAGTCCGCACCTTGGAACCCCGAAGATCACCTTTGGTCGTCGCACAGGGAAATTCTGCAGCTCGCGAGTTTGCTGTGCTGGCGGCCATCCCTGTGGTAACGAAGGACTCAACCCAGGTTCAAATTGCAGCTTCGACTCGCCAAGCTGATGACATTCGAACACCGCTGGGAACCATGTATCCCTCCGCTTACAAACGAGGCAACATCGCCGTTTCTGCAGCTGGTCGGACAAATGCAGGCACTTGGTCCGGCCGTCTACTCGTCGCCCGCCTTGCAGACGTCGGACGTCCGCGGTGGCAACGAGAGGATCGGCCGACATTCGTTCCCGATTCGAGTCTTGGGCGACTCGCTCTGAGTTGGTGGGGCGTACCGCCGGATTGGTTGGGCGGAAACAGCTTCGAGATCACGACAACGGGAGGAAGAAGGGCCGAAACGACAACCCGCTTTCAATCTGGAGTCGAAACCCAACGTTCGGAGGCGTCTGCGTACGACTTCCAAACGCACGCCGCGACGAATTGGGCAACCGGCCACCATCACTTTGCCACTGCCGTCGACATATCGGCTGTGCTCGATCAGAACTGGAGAGTTCGAGATTCGGGTGTCACCTCATTACCTCTGGAAGACGGTAGTGTGTGGAGTACGTCACTGGTCTTTTCTGACCGAATCGACTTGGAACAGGGTTGGGAAGTTGATATTGCCGCTCGTGGCGATTTCATCCGCGACGGAGCCACAACTCCAGACGGAGATCAGTCGCGCAGCTTCCAAGCCTTCACTGGCCGACTCGATGCCGATCGGCGATTCTCCAACGGAACCAGTTTCCGCGCTGCGATCTCACGCAGCTTTCGCGCCCCTTCACTCGACGAACGCTACTACACCGGCCCAACCGGCCGGGGCAGCATCAACGGGAACCCCGATCTAGAGCCTGAAACAGGCCTCACGGTCGAAGGTGGTGTGGCCTGGAAATCCTCGAATTGGACAACCAGCTTGACCGTCTACTACACACGCCTCACCCGCCCGATTGAGAGGATCGAGTACGAGGACGATCTCTACACTTGGATCAACTCAGATGATGCCGCGGTGTACGGCGCCGAGGCCGTATTTTCCGCAACTGTCGCCAAATTGTGGAAGCTTGATGCGAGCTTCGGTTGGAACCGTGGCAGCACCGATGAAGGATCACCCCTCGCGGACATCCCAGCGGCTCGAGCTTCGATATCCGCCGAACGTCAGGGAGATCGCTACAGATTCGGAGGCAGAGCCCTGCTCGCGACCTCAAAAAGCGACCCCGGCCCTTCCGAAGTGACTCGAGAAGCCTGGCACAGGGTCGATCTCTGGGCATCTGTCGATTTTGCTTCCGCGATGTCTTTGCGGTTTGAAGTCACCAATCTACTGGATGCTGAGATCTGGCCTTCAGCCGATCGTCTTGCGATTCCAGCCGCAGAGCGCTCATTCGGACTGACCCTGATCTGGAAACCAGGCGCACCAAGTGATGAAAGATGAATGCGGAAAGATGAAACCAGGTCCCACCCAGTTATAAGCCTCGCGTTGACGAAGCGGGAGAGACCGAACTTATCACTGGCGATTCCAAAGATCTTCCGCAGAATCTACCGCTCGGCGGCACGTGTCCAGGCTTTGCTAGTTTTGAGGTGCAATACCGCCTCAACGACTCAACACCATGAGTCCTCAAAACTACAAGCCTGGCAATGCACGGGAAGCGCGATGGGAGAATCTAACCTTCCCCCTACCCTTGGCCTCTGAATCTGCTGCCATCGCTTTGCGCCATATTCGATGGCGATGACGATGACGAAGGCGATGCTGGGTGTGAGTGCTCTGATCCGGGGATGTCATTCGAAGTGCGAGGCATCTAGGGAACGCATCACCCTCTGCCTCTGTCATCTGAATCTGTTTCTGCTTCTGTCTCTGCCCCTGTATCTGAATCTGGGGCTGAATCTGTCATCGCCATCTCTTCACGGTTGGAACCACTTCTTCTTTTTGACTTCTACCGGCTGCGAGGCGCTGGCGAGCCAACCGATATTTCCTGAAATATCCTTGGCGATGGCATAGAAGTACACGTTTTTGCTGAGGTGTAGGTTCGGGCCCAGTGACAGGACCCAACGATTGCCGCCTTCCCGAGTCAGAGGTGCGTCACGATAGTTGGTTTCATCCTCCGTGCGGATCATCAACCGCACCTCCACTACCTTGAAATCATCGGTTACGGTGATGGGAATCGGCAGAGTGTCCTTCTTGCGGAATGTCAGCTTGATGTCCTCAGGAAGCTTGAGTACAGGTGTTTCCGCATCGATATCGTTGAGATGACGCTGCGCCGCCTCTCGCAAGCTCGTAGCCTGTCCGGCAAACTGTTCCCCGATACTGAGTCGATCGAGCATCGCGATGGCTTCGTCCGGGCGCCCTGATTGATCCAGATCCTTCACTTGAGAGAGTGCCTGTTGGGTCTGCTGCGTTTCACGCAGCCTGACGCGACAGAGTTCAATTCTTTCCTGCACACCCTCGCGGCCGGGCCATGCTTTCTCGAGAGCTTCCAGAGTCTCTATGGCATCACTGAACCTGCGGGCCGAAATCGCTGCCTCTGCCTGTCCGAGAATCCTGGCAGTTGCGTCAGTCTTAAGTTGAGCAGCTCTGCGATACCCGGGCAAAACTGCGGTCATCGCGTCGGCCCGTCCGATGACCTGGAAAGCATCCCCTGACCGTTGCGCCCTCTGCAGCATCGTGTATGCACGCATCACTCGCCGCGCTTTCTCGATCTCGCGACCAATGCTTGGTTCGGAGTTCAGCTCGTCCTGATCAGCCTCGCTGAGGGACGCAACCGCACGCTGCACCATCGGTATGTCGCCACGTTTCATACCTTGACGCAGCTCGTCGACGGCTTGCCGAAAGTCAATTCCTTCAACCGCGCGCTGCAACTGTTCGTGGAGCAAGCGCTCTGTCGCTGTAAATGACGCTACCTCAAGCGCGGTGAGATCCTCGAGAGCAACCCGCGCGGCAGCAACATCCTCGTTCTGCACTGCCAGCTCTGCTTCCTCAAGTCTCAGATGGATGCTCTCGGGTCCAGTGGTTGCGGTAGTAATCGGAACTCTTGTTGGCATTGGAACCGGACTCGGAGTTGCCTGAGCGGATCGTCGCTGGGTTACAAGCGGAGTGACGATCAACGCCACGACTATAGACACCACGATGATCGCAGCCGCTCCAGCCGCAGGAATAGCCCACTTTGGCAACGGGGCCTTGCTCTTTGGCGATGGAGGGGCAGGCTGCGGTGCCGGAGCTACCTCAGGTTCAATGTCCGGCAGCGCCTGAGGGGAGGGCTGTTGGATGACCTGTGTTTTTGGCACTGGTTGCGGTGACGGGGCAACAACTGGGTCAGGTGGGAGCGGAGGCGGTGCAGCAGGAGGTGCTTCCTGCGGCTGAGGCGTCGCCTCTTCGAACGAGTCGGCATCTAACGCCGGATTGGTTTTGTGAGGATCCTGCCTTCTCGCAGGGGCCGGCGCAGATCCACTCGCAGAAGCTGCATCTACACTGGCGGAATCGGTTGACTGCACACCAATTTCCGCCTCGGCTGCTGGACTTCCGAGATCAATTCCCCCCACGCCCTGGAGCTTTTTCGCCCCGGCCATTAATAATTTGGCAAGCCGATCAAAGGCGACCTTGCGTGATTTCGGGTTCGCGTCCAGGGCCGTGACTAGCACCTTGGCCAGCGTCTGAACGTCCTTCCACGCACCTACAACGGGAGCAGGGATCGCGATCTCCGAATTGGGCCTTCCCAATCCTTCGACAGACAAACCGAGGAGGTCGCAGATCAGTACTGCGTAACCATACGAATCCTGCGCCGCCTCGGCTCCATCTTCAATATCACCGACCCTCACTTCGGGTGGAGCATAGCGTCGGCAATCCGGGGCCAATGTCAGCAATTCCACTCTCTCACCCGGTGTAAGGAACGAAGCCGTACCGAGACCCGTGACGACGGCCGCAGGCCCATCGTCAGCGGTTGGGATCAGTATGTTTGCCGGAGAGATGTTGTTGTGAAAGACTTTCTTCTTCGCCAGTGTGCTAAGAGCTCTTCCAATGTCTGCCAACATAGCGCATCGCTCGCCAAGATCCTGAGCCCCCGTCGCGTGAACACCTTCCCCCTCGATCAGTCCAGTGACCATGAATGCGTTCTCGTCGGGAGTGAACCCAAAATCGTGCAGAGGTGGAATCTGGGGAATTGCGACCTTCTGCAGCAGCTTCATATTCTCTTCAAAACGCTTGCGGCTAGCCGCTGTGGCCACCGGCCCCAGGGGATTGATGAGCTTGATAGTTACGAATTCACCGGTTTCGGGATGCGCCGCTTTGAATACTGTGCTCTGCGGTGCTGTCGAAAGGACCCCAAGCAGCCGGTACTCATCGGTGATCTGCCTGACTTTGCTCACGCTTGACACCTCGAGCTCTTGTGATGTTCAGACTGTCTGTCGAGTCCGACCGACAGCCTGTGCGCTGTACGCAGTGGCCTCACTATAGCGCATTCGTAGACAACAGGTAGACCTAAACTGAGCGATTCTGCCGAATGAGATGTGCCAAGACCTTGATGTTCTGGTGCTTGCGACAAGCGCAGGCGTACCCTTCGGTACGTCGAGCATTGGCGCAAGTGTCCAGGGCGCAAGAGATTGGTGCAGATCGCCGGTGAGAATCGCTCAATTTAGGGTAGAGTTAACTGCATCACAGACTTGAATCGTAGGGCCCTCGACTGCACTACAAGAACAGCAGAGCGCCGCCCAATACCGCGATTACGGATCCTACTATCGCTCGCGGCGAAACCTTTTCTTTGAACAGCAGCACCGCTGGAACAATAATCAGCACCGGAACCAGCGACATCAGCGTCGCGGCTACGCCGGCCTGTGTCAGCTGTACCGCGATCAAGGACAGCGACACACCAAGAAATGGACCGAAGAATGCTCCTATCGAAACCCTGCCCATCGCGCCACGATCCTGCACCGCAGAAGCAACCTTTGGCCACCAACCAATCAGTGAGTAGAGCACGATGAATCCGGCCAGCCCGGCAAGAACCCGAATCTGCGTCGAGGCAAACGCATCGAAATCCCCCATACCGATCTTGCTGAGTACCAAACCTGATGCCTGGCCAGCGGCACCACAGACAGCGAGGAGGATGCCGCCAATATGCTTCTTTTGCTCCGTACCACCATTTCGTCCCGGTTTGCGTTCACTCACCACCCACGCGACCCCTCCGACCGTCAACGCCATTCCGACGAGTTCCCTCGTGTCCAGTACCTCACCCATCAGCATCCATCCAAGTAGGGCAGTCATCGGTGGAACCAACGCCATGACTAACATCGACAACCGAGCTCCGATGAGGATGAATGCTCGAAACAGGCAGAGATCTCCAAGCGTCAAGCCAACGACACCCGAAATCCCAAGCCAGATCCACGCGTGGGCCGTTGCATCGAACGGAAGCACCATTCCTGATCTCGTCCAGCAGACCACAGTCAGAAAGATCAGACCTAGCATGAGTCGAATCAGATTTAGCGACACAGCCCCAATGCGCCGCCCCGCCGACTCGAATGCAAGCGCTGTCAGAGTCCAGCAAACCGCTGTGGCAACCGCAGCAATCTCACCAGCGTGACTCAAACAGAACCTCCGTTTGTCTTCACCCCTTTGCCCTCCGGCCACACAGAATACGCGATCCCGCCGAGGTAGCGTACTCTTGGAGCTGATCGCGCCCTGAGGAGTTCGATATGAACCGTTATGACTATGACCTTTTAACTATCGGTGCTGGATCTGGTGGTGTACGCGCAGCACGAATGGCGGCTACTACTGGCGCCCGAGTGGCCATCGCCGAGGACCGTCGCCTCGGCGGCACCTGCGTCAATGTCGGATGCGTGCCGAAAAAGCTGCTTGTCTATGCCGCACAGTTTGGCGAAGCCTTCGACGATGCCGGCGGCTTCGGCTGGAGCGTTGGTGCTCGCCACATCGACTGGCGCCAGCTCATCGCTAACAAGGACAGAGAGATCGAGAGGCTCAATGGCATCTACGGCAAGCTGCTCGACGACTCAGGAGTGACCCTCTACCGAGGGAGTGCACGACTACTCGACAGGCACACCGTTGAAATCGAAGAAAAGACTTACACTGCTGAACACATACTTGTAGCAACCGGCGGACGCCCCTCCAGACTCGACATCCCCGGCGCAGAACTGGCCATAACATCTGATGAGGCGTTCGCACTTGAGGAACTGCCGGAAAGCGTGCTGATCGCTGGTGGCGGCTACATCGCCGTTGAATTCGCTGGAATCTTCAACTCCTTGGGTTCAGCAGTCGCACTGCACTATCGCGGACCGATGTTTCTGCGCGGATTCGACGCCGATATCCGATCGACCCTCGCTGAAGAGATGAAGAAGAGAGGCATCGATCTTCGATTCGAGTGCTGTCCGGACGCGATCAAACGTGGCACTACTGGCCTCAAGGTACACGACAGCACCGGATCGACGACGGATGTTGACCAGATCCTAATGGCCGTCGGACGTGTGCCTAGAACGGCGGGAATCGGACTCGAGGAGGTTGGAATAGAACTCAACACCAAGGGCGCCGTTGTGGTCGATGCATACTCACGCACCTGCGTACCAAACATCTATGCCGTCGGCGATTGCACGGATCGTATGAACCTCACACCCGTAGCCATCGGCGAAGCCATGGCCCTCGTCGACACCCTGTTTCACAATCGGCCAACAGCCATGGACTACAGCAACATCCCAACTGCTGTGTTTTCCCAGCCCAATATCGGAACGGTCGGGTTGACGGAGGAACAAGCCCGCCAGAACCACACAATCTCTGTCTACCGATCGACCTTCCGACCCATGAAGCACACCATGTCAGGTCGTGAAGAGAAAACAATGATGAAGCTCATCGTCGATTCCGAGAACGATCGTGTCCTCGGAGTTCACATGGTAGGCCCGGATGCCGGCGAGATCGTTCAGGGAATGGCGATCGCTCTCAAATGCGGAGCAACAAAAGCCCAGTTTGACGCGACGGTAGGAATCCATCCAACCGCCGCAGAAGAATTTGTCACGATGAGGGATCCGATCTAAGGACCGTAGTCCGTGCTCCGTTGTCCGAAATCGAATTCCGGTCGCCAAGGTCAATCCAGCGGTAGATTCTCCCAAAGACAAGTACGAACAAGTGACATTTTTTCAGCAACATACGCCACAAGTCTGTCATCCTGAGCGAAGAGACGTTTGACGTCCCGCAGCCGAAGGATCTCCCCATTAATTCAGCAATAGGCAGCCCAATACCTCGGTGCAATCAAGGCGCTCATAGTTGAAACGGGAGATCCATTCGACTCCGCTGCGCGTCGCTCAGGATGACAACCTTCTTGGGGCTTTGTCATGCCTTGAGAAACTACCGCGAACGCGGCGCAGCGGTTCTCCTAATACCCTGCCCGAGAATTTCCCCTTCTCCGAGCTTTCATGCTGTTCTGCCGCATAGCCGTTCGACCCGCATAGCCGTCCTGCGTCTCAGCTTTCCGCTTTCATCATTCACAAAACCGGATCCAGAACCTTGTCGGACCGTCTTCCGGCGAGTCGATTCCGAATTCGAGGCCGTGAAGAGTCAAGATCTCGTGCACCAGCATGAGGCCTACACCTTGTCCATTGGGCTTGGTCGAGAAGAAAGGGCTGAAGAGCTTACCCTGCGCCTCGTCTGACAATCCGAGACCGCTGTCCTCAACCGCAAATACAACCCTTCCATCATCGTATACGAGAGCCAACCGAATGCTCCCATCTTGATCGACTGCTTCGATGGCATTGCGCAACACGTTCGTCAAGACCTGCTCGAACTGGGCGACATCAACCATTTGCGCGGGCACATCCATATCGACATCGAGCACAACGAGAATGCCACGTTGGTGGCACTCCGGTTCGATCAGCCGGGCGGCACGTTCGACGACAGGACCTAGCTTCGTGGCCTGCTTGACTGGAACCGGGACTCGGACTACCTCTGCGTATCGCCGCATGAATGTGTTCAGGTTCGCAGCCCGGTCGATAGCGACCTGAAGTGCGGTGTTCAGCTCGTCACTCGACTCGGTGTTGAGTTCGGTCCCA
>JAAESQ010000613.1 GCA_024229275.1 bacterium
CCGTCGATGGACACGTTGTCGATCTCCACGTCGTCGATGTCGTTATAGAGAAAAAAGCCGTTGCCGGTGCCGGTGGTTGAGCGCAGGTCGAGGTTCTGAAAGAGGTACCCCTCCTCGTGCTCGGCGTTACCGCCGTCCTCAAGCGCAAAGCCGTGCGATCCGTCAGTTCGGCGGAGCAGGGGGCGCCCCTCATTGCCGGTCCCCCACCAAGGTGTGTAGTCGCCCACAACGCAGCGAAGGTCAGCCTGGCACGATGTGTTGACCCAGCGGGTGCCCCCGCTGATCGCCCAGGCACCACCACGACAGAAGCGAATCCCGTCGCCTGCAGCAAGCGAACCGAAAGTTGTCCGGGCCTTTTCAAAACTTTGCCACGGAACGCTTGCGGTTCCATCGCCGCTGTCGCTACCGACGACGCAGTCAGGATCGGCCCCCGATTCGCAATCGCAGAAATACCAATCAGCAGCATAGCTCGGAGCGAGCCAGCTAACAGAGAGTAGGATCAGACCGATGGTGTACCGCACGGGCATTGTGGCCCCCTTCGGGAAACTGAGCATTGGTCAACGCTGACATCGGATCGCTCGATCGGCTGTGATGTCGATTACCAATTCGGGCGCCAGGCGACACTGCATGACAGTGCTCAGAAACGTTGTCCTTAGGTGCCGATGTGAAGATCAACAGGATTTAGAGTGTCTGGAACCTATATGGGGTTGAGGTGGATGGCACCGAAACTCTCAACGCCGAGAAACATCATTATTAGTGCCAGGCACCTATATACATCGCAACCCGCGGCGGCGTAAAGTGGTGCATCGACTCAACAGATAAATGAATCGAACAGCGCTGTTCAAGTTGAGTCAGGACAGTACCGTCACCCTGCCTTCAGACCTGACCTGATCTGCCTCGACTCAGATTTCTTGCACTCTTTCCGTGCCAGGCATTAAGACGGGCTGCGGCTAGGAGAACTCCGATTTGACGAAGCATTGTCAGTGCCTAGCATCCAAGCCTAGTTCAAATAGTCACACCCCACATCTGGCAGCTATGTGACAAATCTGCATATAACGCATATATTGCTACTATCTAGACAGAAGTAGCTGTTCTGTATTAGTAGGAATCAGACTCAACGCCTATCGAGTATCGCTTGGAGTTGCGTCGTGCTTTGGATTCGTCGGCACACTCAAATCATGAACAACCGGCCTTTTTGTTTGGAGTTAAAACTGTACTTCGATATTTGAAAGGAGACGAGAGAATGGCTAATTACGAGGTGAGGAGCGAACTTTGGGAATCACTTTCACAACAGGAGCAGGATCAGATCGTTCGCGTCCTGAAAAAAAGAGGACAAATCGCTGAAGGCGACGAAGTCGTCCCGGTTCGGAGAGAGGCGCCGGCCACGCCCCTCAACCTTCCCAAGCGTGGTGGTTGCCCCGAAGCGTGCAACAATATTGCCCAATTCGAATTCGAGGCTTGCTTGGCAGAGGGGGGAGACACGGAGGGGTGCCGTGAATGTGCGGAACAGGAATATATGGAGTGTTGCCTTTATCAAGAAGAGGAACTCTAGAGAAAACCTCCAAGCCGGTTGAAGCAAGGTACGGCAGGTGCCGTGCACTTGTGGTGAATTGCCTTCTTAGAATCCTCGAACGTGGATTCTGAGGTGTTTTGATTTCGGTTTAGCGAGAGGAATTTCGGACAACGACTGTCCTCGCCGCCATGTCACCGACTCGCTGCCAGTTCTCACTGAGAGCCACCACCATGATGCCGACGACAAAGTTGAAGAAACCGTCGATGCACTTGAGGAGATTGCGAACCAGAGCGCGGCCGAATCCACATGGTTGGAGATCGGTCCCCAGGACTCTGATCCCTGTCAACCATTTGCCGGGAGTAATACCCCAGCGACCTTCAGAGAAAGTAAAGAACAGGGAGGCCAAAAGCCCCCAAGCCATAGCAGACAGAACCGGCCAGAACACGACAACCGCCTCTCGGAATTCCTCTGGTTCGTCAACTACGCCTGACCAGGCAGCTCGCATGAATAGTCCGATGGCGGCAACTACAGGCCCGACGCTAATGACAAGGTCTACGAGTTGAGCCAACGCCCTACGATTAAGTGAAGCTTGGTTGATCTCCTGTTCTCCGCTGTGGAACCTGTCGACTCTGTGACGTCGCATCAAAGCCGAGAGAATCACCGCCAAGAGAATCGGGAATAGGATCGTCCCACCGTACTGTGCAGCCATGATGACGATCATAAAACTGGGGAAGCGATCGAATTCCGTTGGCTGTTCGCCTATCCAGGATTCGCGATGAACGGAGCCGTCTGTGATTTCGAGCACTTTGACTGAGCTGGAATAGGATGTCCCTATAAGGGCAATCAGCGAATCCGAACCTGAGGTAGCAAAGGCGGTCACGAGGTCAGAATTGTGTTTGCCGTGGCTCAGAAACTCTTTCCATCCTTCGCTGCCACGTCGGGTGCCAACCAGTCTTCCCCCGTCGTTTCTGGAGGTCACACCAAGAACCGCAGGTTCACCACGCCACAACACCGGCGACCAGTCTTCACCTGTTTCGGCTGCGAGTTCCCATTGCGGCTCGCTACTCAGGTAAGGATCCCAGAGGCCGTAGTAAAGGGACGACCCGAACTCGAGGAAGAGATGTACACCTTTCTCGTCCGCCACCGCCTTGGCCCAATGAAGGCCGCAGCCGCAGTCCGGCTCCGGCATCACGATTGGTAGATTGGCGGTGGGATTCCAGACTTCTCCGTCGTAGACGACCAGCGCGAGTTCATTCGGCCACCGCTCCAGAACCGCCGGCCTTCCCTCGAAGAGGAACGGTTGCGAAATCTCGGCCAACATCTTCGGCTGGTTGATGTGTACATACTTGTCCTTCTGGAAATAGCCAAAGGTATTCTTCGCTATCAACCACAACCGATCATTGCCGGCCAAAAGGTAAGGTGTGCCTTCAAGGCTGGCCTTGGGCTCAGTGTCAGCTGTGTCTTCAAGATGCGTTCGTACAAGGGTTGAGGGTTTTTGTTCATCACCGAAACTCGCTTCTGTCTCGACGAAGAAGAATCCATCATCCCAGACCGTGAAGTATTTCGGGTTGCGCCGAGCAAAGTCGACTTCGAAGGAATGCGAACCACTTGCCATGAACCATGCCATCAGAGCGAACGGCAGGAGGAATTGCCCGAGGAGAAACGCGGCACCGAGGATGCCGGCTGTGAGTGTGAATCGCCGTTTGCTTGCAGCGGACAGATAACCGCGCGGCGCATCGGTGAAATTCGAATCCTCAGTCACAGTGCCCCCTATCATGCCTCAATTCTCGTTCATCACTAGTTCCAAGATTCAGCGCTCTATGACTATAAACGCACGGAGGCTTTCTCAAGTTCGTTGGCGGTATTTCTGTCTGGGTGTCACGTACACATCTGTTGATTTGTGAAACAGGTAGGGGATCGCGCAATATAGCGCTTTGTGAACGTGGCATCGGAGCTGATTCGACTCAACATAGTCAACTTTGTTAGTGCCAGGCACCTATATAAACCCATCCCCTACGAAAGCAGGAGCTTTCGCAGTTGGCTAACTACACGAGATGCAAGCGTTGGAGGGGGCGCGCAAAAGTCGCGCGCGTACACAGGGCCCTGAGATGGATCCAGGGTCAACAAATTGGGAAGCTAACTCAGCCTCCCATCGCCATATTCGATGACGATAACGATGAGGATGACGAGGGAGATTGGGAGTACCTGCTGAGACGCGCTCATTCGAAACGGATAGCGTTCGATTCGTTCATCGAGTGAGGTTAGTCAGGGATCGAGACGAAGCTCCCCTCCTCAAACTCCTCGTCGCGCAACCATCTCCCGACAATCGCCATCTGCCGATCGCGGAACTCATGCCCTGTGTCCTTCAAGACCCGAAATTCAAGATCGACTCCCAGCAAGCGCCATGAATCCTCAAGCAGCCGGCCTCCACGAATCCTCAAATCGCGCCCCATGTCCTCCTTGTCGTCCCCTGCCAGAACGAGGAAACGACGGTCACGGGCGCGCTTCTTGTGGAGGTCGGTCAAATGAAACATTCCATTGTCGACAAGGCAGAAGCTCTTGAAATGCGAGAGCACGAACTCATCATGGCCGGAGACCAAGACCGCGATGGCCAATGCTCCATTCGAGAACCCGACCATCGCGCTCCGCTCGGGATCGAGGTTAGGCACGAGTTCGAACAATCTTCCCAGAATCGTCTCGTAGGCAGTCGAAATCGTGGTGTAGTCCTCAAAGCTGACTATGACACCTCTGCCGATTTCCTCCCGGTCGAGATTGCTCTTGAACAAGGGCAAGCTGGCAACTACCCAATCGTAGGGACCCGCAATCGTCTGCGCGTTGCCGATATTTCCGCTCGGCCCGCCGTGAAACCCGGGCACGTAGACGAGCAGAGGATACTTGCGGTCCGGGCTGTAGTTATCAGGAAGCCGAAACGTCAATGTGGGCTGTGCACTATTGCCTGTGAACAAGGTGTACAGAGAAGGAGGCAGATCCGTCTCCGGGAACGGGACTTCAACGACCTTTCCCGGTTCCAGGTCCACTGCCACGGCGGGCGGGCAAAGAACTGACGCTACCAAAAGCAGCGCTGCAAACGTGAGAGGATTCGCGGCTCTCGAGGATCTCGCTGGGGTGTTCATCTGACAATACTGTCAGAGATTTCCTGATCGACAAGACGTTTCCCGGGTTGGAGTTTCGCGCTGTGCCACCCCTGAGGATGGTTTCTTTGGTGCCACACATTACGTTGTGACTTTGGGCAGCATAATGTTGCTATGTGATACGTGAGCCTCTTGCAAAACTCTCAGTTATGTCATCCAGAGCACTGCTACTCCGCGTTCGCGGCGGAAACTCATGGAAAGACACCAAACCTCAATAACTGTCACCCTGAGCGGAG
>JAAESQ010000614.1 GCA_024229275.1 bacterium
GATGGGATCTCATACGGTGTTGCCGGAACTTCCAGTTCCGTGGCTGCGATGGTGAAACTCGTAAGCAGAATGGTGCCCAGAGCGATGAGTTGTTTGGTTTTCACGTGCGCCCTCCTTCGGTCCTACGTTCGCCCATAATTACGCACGTCAACTCGAAAGGTTCCCGCAAAAAGGGCTGGAGTCTTGGAGTTGATGCGCTCGGAGTCCATGGTACGTTGCCTGGTTGTGTCGTCAAGGGTGTAAGAAACCCGGAATGTAAGTAAGTCTTGAGTTTTGTGCCTCTCATCTCAATTTGAGGGGGCATGCGAATGGTATCCTGAGGAACCGTGTTGAAGCTGTGGTTGATTGAGTTGGAGCACTGATGAACGAAGCAAGTCTCGGCAGTTTCCTGGTAGCAGAGAACGTGGCCGATGCCCGGGCGATTGCTTCGGCGCAGGAACACCAACTCATGATGGGTGGACGTTTGGACACCGCACTGCTCGACATGGGAGTGGTTCGTGAGAGCCGTTTGCTTCGTGCGCTTGGTGAGTTCTACCACACAAAGACTGTTGCTGGAGCGTCGCTGTTGGGCGCCGGTGACGATGTCATTCGATTGATTTCGCCACGAGTGGCGACTCGCTTTGGAGTGGTTCCCTTCCGTATCGAGGGGAAGAAACTGGCGATCGCCAGTCTCAACCCCGGCGATATTCTCATCGAGGATGAACTGAATCTCCTGACCGATTGCATGGTCAGTACCTATGTCTGTCTCGAAATCAGACTCTATGAGGCATTGGCTCGATTCTACGCAGTACATCTTCCGACGCGTGTAACTTCTCTGATTCGGAGATTTGCAGCCGGGGCCTCTGCCGAAGCGCAAGAATCTGCCGGGATCGCTGAGAAGAAACGAAAGAGAGACGCGGAGACCGAGTACACGACCGTAGCAGTGAGGCCGGAGACTCCTGAACGCTCTGCGGTTAACCCGGAACTGGAGGAGACTCAGCCTGTTCTGAAGACAAAACAGGATCGTCCTGTGGTGCTCGAGCTGAGTGATGAGGAATTGGCGGAGTTTCCTTCCATGCGAGAGGGGCAGGATATTCTTGCCGCTCCGACACAGCCACCGACAAGCCTCGTGGAGACTCCGAAAGAGCTGCCCGAGGAGGTTTCTGACCAAGATCAGTCGGATGTTGCTGAGCAATCGATAGATGATCGCATGATGACAGCCTCCGTTGGGCTGCAAAATGCGGAAATGCGGGACGAGATTGCCGACGCGTTGCTGCATTTCTGTGAGCCGTACCTGCGGCGGCGGATGTTGCTGATCGTTCGCAAGGACCAGATCATCGGATGGAGAGGTGAGGGTGAAGGAGTCGAAGAGGCAGCAATTCGCGCCATTTCGATTCCGCAAGAAGAACCCTCGATCTTTTCGGGGATTTCGCAAGGACAGGCGTTCTGGCTGGGTCCGTTGCCGTCGATGCCGCGTAATTTGGATTTGCTTCTTGGACTTGGTGGAGAAGAACCGCGGGATTGTGTCGTTCTGCCGGTGAGTTTGCGATCTAAGGTCGTGTGCTTCCTGTACGGTGACAATGGCGGCGACGGCGTTGGTGGCGTTCCGGTAGCTGAACTCAGGAGATTGATGGCGAAGGCAAGCCTTGCTTTCCAGGTGTATATCCTGAAGAGTAAGATTCGCCGCCTCTAGCGTTGTCCGTTGTCCGTGCACCGTTGTCTTTTCTCCGTTGAAATCGGAATGGCGAATCTCTCGCGCGCCTACACCCCAAAACGTCAGGAAACTCCAGAGTTTTCACTTCGAGTAGTTAAGTCCACCTGTTGGATGACTCGACTCCTGCCTGCAAGGTCGTGATTCGTCAAGAAATCGTTGGCTCGAACGGAGATGCATCTCCGAAACGTCACGATCAGAGTGTTTGACGCTCTGGATCTCGATTTGGATTACGAGGCACGGAGTTCGTCGAAGAGGACGGGAGCAGAAGATGGCTTGGCCAGGCGGGATTCTCGATAGTTTGAGATGCTTGAGTTGTTCAGTCCGGCTTCGTCTTTGACTACACCGTGACGGTCTACATTCTCTCCCTAGGGTCGAGAACGTAGACCGGATCATGTGGCATGCTGCCTCGTGTCGATCGTAGGTAGGCGAAAGGGGTGGCATGGAGGAAGTTCGACACGCGCGAGGTGTAGACGTCCGCTGAACGCTCGAGTTGGCTCGCCAACAGGCTCTTGTCGTTTCCCGCTCGCAGCAGCAGGCCCCATGCTTGGTTCGAAATCACCGCGGCGTCCCGGGCGAGGGGAGAGATCTTGGCGTCGAGCGCCTCCATCTGTTTCCAGATCTCCGCCATCCGGTTCTCGAGGGTTTCTGCGGCAACAGCAGGTTGAGGGCCGTAACTGAGTCGGGCTCGCTGCAACTCAAGCCGTTTGCTGGCGTGTTGTTGCTCCAGCTCAGTTTTGCGGGCCATCAATCTCGCCAACTTGGTCTCGGCATCACGGAAAGCTCCCTGTGCCTCGAGTTCCTCCTCCAATTCCCGCAGCACGAGTGCGGTTCGCCATCTCAGGGCGCTTTTGGAAATATGAACATCGGCATAGACATGGTCCCCAACGTAAAGGATCTGCGATCCGGAGAGTCCGAGGTATTCCTCGACACAGGTGGCGTCGCCCCCAACATAGAGTCCTGGGCCGGGAATGCCTCCCGCCACAGGTCGCAACAGGCCGGACTCGTCTTCGATCGAAAACAGCGGCAGAGGATGTTCAAAGAACGTCGGCTTGCGAGCTGAAGCGATGACCAGCTCGAAGAGGTCTCGCCAGGTAAGACCTTTGGGAAGGAAGGAATCGAATGCATAGGCCATGATTTCTCGTACGTAGGACCATTCCGCGTTCGAAATCAGCATGAGACGTTTGCCCGCACGGTGTTGATCCAACAATGCCAAGGCGGCTTCAGGGTCGCGATCCACAAATCGCTCAGGGTTGGCGGTGATATCTGCCTTGATCACTCCCTCGACATGCGTTTGGTCCAGCAGTTGCTGCACTGTTCGGTAGATATGTCTGTAGCCCTGCACTCCCTCGATGTGGCCTTCATCGAAGAGATCGACCAATTGGGCGTAGATGCAGGTTTCTGAGAGCGAGAAAAGAGTGTTGAGAAAGACAAACCTCGGATCACCGAGATCGACGGGAGTGTGCTTGTAGATTTCCCGCTGCTGGTGGAAGTCGATGGGCCGTGTGCCGTGGAAGGCATGCATGACGTATCCGAAGCGATTGGCTTTGACTACGTTGCCGAGCTCAGTGTCGATGATCAGGCCGCGGATCACGAGTTCGGGTTTGAACTCAAGATCTTGTACCGGCCATCCCCGCGCAGTGAGCAGCTCTTTGAGACGATCATAGGCGCGCCGTTCCCACGCTTCGACGTTGTAGTGCACGAGTGTGTAGTCCATGTCATAGCCGATCGCCTCGATGGCACGGAGATTCAGCGTTCGGCTAGCAAAGACCTGCCGTGGGATGGGTATGGATTTCGGATCGTCCTGAGCTTCATTCATTGCGTGTTCCTTCCGTGGGATCAGGCTACATCCGCGACCGGGCCGATGGCAATCCGGAGTATCCAGCATGCAGTACCTCAAGCACTCAGCAAGAAAAGAAATAGTTCTGAAGCGTGCCCGGTTGGTGGCGATTCGGAATCGACGGCGACCTGTGCCCGTTGCCCCATCTGCATGGTAGAGTGATCCGCCGCATGCAAACTGTCCGGTCGTGTCCGCAAAACAGTCGTGAAAGGCGTTCTCTGAGGGTATGTACAGAATTGGCACCGTCAGTTATCTCAATGCCCTGCCGCTCATAGATGGCCTTGAGAACGAAGGCAACATTGAGGTGCGGGCAGCTGTGCCGAGCCGATTGCTCCAGCTTCTGCTCTCATCGGAACTCGACATTGCTCTGTGTCCTACGATCGACTTCCAACTCGCTCCAGAGTTACTGCGCATAGTCCCGGTCGGTGGAATTGCTTCACGAGCGGAGACGCTGACAGTCAGAGTATTTAGCAAAGTCGATCTGGCCAATGTCGAAACCGTGAGAGTCGATACCGACAGCCACACCTCCGTAGCACTGATGGAGATCGTTTTCGCCGAGCTTTTCGGACGACGGCCGCATATTCTGCCGTTGATCTCTGAGGTTGGCGCCAAGGTTACGACTCCGGAGGCCATTCTCCTGATCGGCGACAAAGTGGTGACGACTGAACCCGACGCGGGCACTTTTCCATTCCAGCTCGACCTCGGCGCTGCGTGGCGTGAGATCACCGGGTTGCCATTCGTCTTTGCCGTTTGGATGACACGGCCGGGAACCCAACTGGGCCATCTTCCCGAACTCCTCGCCCGGTTGCGAAGAACGAATAAGAACCGCATCCCGGAGATAGTCGATCGCCACGCCGAGTCGCTCGGCTGGCCGAAAAGCCTCGCAGCTCGCTACCTCGGGTCATTACTCCAATACGGAATCGGCGAGCCGGAGATGGAAGCTATCCAGCGCTTCTGGTCATTGTGTGCGGATCACGGGGTCATCTCGAGAGTTCGCCCATTAGCTGTGCATGAGTGAACCACTCTGTCCTGGCATAGCCATGTCGAGCAGCGCATGATCGATGTCGTCGCAGTGCATTTTGAAGAGCCGGACCTTTCCCTTAACCGGGAGATGCTTGCTTGAGCAAACGCCTGTAACAGCTTGCGAGCTTATGCGATCCTTGTCAGGGCCAAGGCAACCCAGCGCAACGCCCCGCTGCGACTCTCCTTCCTCCTGGTCGCACAACCCGCGTCAGCCCGGTTGTCGCGCTGAAAGATGAGTAGGGAAGGGCTGAATGATGAAATGAGCGGTCTGGAAGTCAGCCTCGTCGGGAGCTGTGCGGCCAAGGAATCTAGCGTTCGGGCTGTTTGTGGTTGGTTGTAGGCGGGAGGAGACAGGCCTCAACAAGTAAGGACGTCGGCACGGTATTCGGACGGCGAGACACCGGCCCATCGCCGAAACGCGCGGGAGAAGTGCGCGGGATGTAAGTATCCCAGTCCGAATGCGATGTCGGTTATCAACATATTGGGGTCCTTCAGCAGCGGCACAGCCTTCCGCAATCGAACCTCATCCACAACTTGGGAGTAACTCAGGCCGACCGCGGCCAGTCGACGTTGGAGTGTGCGAACACTTGTATCAGTCGCCTCGGCCAGTTCTTCGATTCGCGGGTGCCCGCTTGAAAGGTACGTCTCGACTATTTGTCGCAATGAACCGACGAAGTCGGTAGCCGGTGTTTCAGATTCCGTCACCCGTGTCGCCCCGACGGAGGTCGACGATTCGCAAGTGCTGCGCGGAACACTTCGACTCAGTATGGTGCGGGGAACGGGAATCGCGAGCACTGAACAACCGAACCGCACGTCGACTGAGGACAGGGATTCCGCATTCCGGAGCCTGTCTCGCTCTTCGGACTGGAGCAATATCTCGCTCGGGTACCACCGTTGCCCAACCTTCGTGCGGACTGTCTGTAGCATCAGTTCAACGAGATAGAGTTCAACCTGCCGTCGCTCGTCAGGCGGTCCATCAATCGGTCCGCGGCAGAACCAGTGTGTTTCTCCCCTTTGCCCGAGCCAGAAAACCGCCCTCGAGTACTCATGTTGGGCCTCAGCGCAGAACGTCTCGAGAGTTCGCTTGAGGGTCGACGACCGAGCTACCTGTGCCCCAAATACTCCATGGTTGTCGAGTTTTGTTCGGCCAGCGGCGAGTCCAAGGTCGATCCGCCCAGTCAACCTCGCTGCCTGACCGGCGAATGCGAAGAGCTGAGAAGCAGGATGGAGGGCTTCGGCGTTTTCGAGCACGCCTTCGGGTATTTTGAGATCCTGACACAGCATTAACGCACGAAGACCCACCTTTTCTGCCGCAGCTGAAAACGCGTGCAAGTATCGAGCTCGAATGAGGGGTATGGCATTCATGGGTGAGCTATCGCTTCAAGCCTTTGTCGTTTTTGAACTATCGCGCCAAGTGTAGCACCAGACTGGCTCGCCCCATTCGCCCTGATTCTTCGCCATCAGTCGGGCTGGAGCACACAGATCCCCTGCCCGTGGTGGCACGAAATGGTAAGTCTTTCCAACTGGAATGCGCGATCCTGGGTATGGAATTGTCGGAGTGAATTCAACAGAGAGTCGTTCAGGCGAGTCGACTGTTTGACTCCGGTGAAGAGGTCGTAGCCATGGGCGATGGCACGCGTTTCTGATCGACTCTGTTGAGACAAGTGACGATGTCGAAGCATGGAAGCAAGTCCTTATTCGCGGCACCGAGGCCATTCGGGAAGGAATTCGGAATCCCGCGCGTTTGAAACTGACACTACAACCATGGAGGAAGGTAATGAAAATACAGGCATCGAGCGGATCTCTGTTGACTGCGTGTCCTGTGCCATCGCCGCCCGCCGCCGTTTTGATCAGCATCGAAACTATGAACTACTCAGAGATCGGAGTGTGACGAGATGAGAGTCAATAATCTGACAGTCATTCTGGCAGCTACCCTGTTCGCCATTGCCCACAACGTATCCTCGGCCCAACAGACGGAACGCCAGAAACAAATCCCCAGGGTCGCGGCGCCCGAAAAACAGGCGCCGAATACGAATGCCATGATCTGGCGTTTCATCGGTCCCATTGTCGGTACCAGGGGCTCGGTGGTGCTGGGGCATCCGACCGATACCAACGTGTTCTTCCACGGGGCGTCCGGAGGTCTGTGGAAAACCCCGGATGCCGGCCAGACCTGGATTCCGGTGGGTGACGGTCAGTTCGGCACCAGCTCCGTGGGCGCCATGGAGATCTCGTTGTCCAATCCGAACATCATGTATGTCGGCATGGGTGAGCCGCAGATGCGCAACAACGTCAGTTGGGGTGACGGCGTCTACAAATCCGTGGACGGAGGTGAAACCTGGACGCACATGGGGTTGGAGGAAACTCACCACATCGCTCAGATCAGGATTCATCCGACCGATCCGAATCTCGTCTACGTGGCGGCCTATGGCCACGCGTTTGGCCCCAACCCTGAACGCGGTGTCTATCGAACCACAGACGGTGGTAATAGCTGGGAAAAGATCCTGTTCAAGAGCGAAACCGCAGGCGCCATCGACCTGGTGATGAATCCCTCCAACCCGGACGAGCTCTTTGCCTCGATCTGGGAATTCGAGCGTAAGGCCTGGGGGCCCAAGACGGGCGGTGCGGAAAGCGGCCTGTGGAAGTCGACAGACAGGGGTGACAATTGGACTGAAATCACCCGTAGCGAGGGCCTTCCGGAAGGCAGGCATGGCCGCATCGGCATCACCATGTCAGGCGCCGACGGCAAGAGGGTGTACGCGCTGATCGATTCGGAAACGCGCCCCGGGCTCTACCGATCAAATGACCTCGGCGAGACATGGGCCTTCGTATCCGACTATTTCCAGATCATCGGCCGGCCGTTCTACTACAGCCACATCTACGCGAATCCGTCCAATGCCGATGAACTCTGGAGCCCGAACAACCGGATCTTCTCCTCCAGGGACGGCGGCAAGACCTGGGTTGTCGAGCCCGGCATCAAGGACGATTTCCACGACATCTGGATCGATCCGGGGAACGCAAACCGGATGATCGTGACCTGCGATGGCGGCGTGCAGGTGACGCTGACCGGCGGGCTGAGCTGGTCGACGCAACACACACAGAAGACCTCGCAGATCTACCGTGTCTCCACCGACGATGATTTCCCCTACAACGTGTATGGGACAGCCCAGGACATTCTGGCCTACAAGGTGCCCAGCGCGTCCCGCTGGGGTGGGATCTCCGGCTACGAAACCACATTGGTAGGCAATGGCGAGACCGGCGATATCATCGTCGATCCGGATGATCCTAACATTGTTTTTAGTGTCTCCAACGGCTCACCCATGGGAGGCGGCGCCGCGTTCACGCGCAACAACCTGAAGACCGGCCAGAACGAGGTGCGAAACATCTGGCCGGAGCCGATCTTTGGTCTGGACGCGTCGGAGATGCCGTATCGATTCCCGTGGGACACCCCGTTCCTGATCTCGAAGTACGACCACGACACCATCTACTCGGCGGGCAACGTCGTTTTCAAGTCAACGGACGAGGGCCTGAGCTGGGAACCGATCAGCGACGATCTGACCCGTGACCTGAAAGACAAGCAGGTGATCACCGGCACACCCTGGCTGCCGGAGTATTTCGGCCAGGAAATCTACAGCACCATTCACCGGCTGGCGGAATCCCCGTTCCAGGAAGGTGTGCTCTGGGCCGGCTCGGACGACGGCTTGATTCACCTGACCAAGGATGGCGGCGAGACCTGGAAGAACGTCACCATCCCCAACCTGCCCGACTATGCCCATATCCGGGAGCTGGAGGTGTCTCCTCATGATGCGGCCACGCTGTACGTCGCCATCTCCCGCTTCAATACCGCCGACGACTACGAGCCGTACCTGTTCAAGACCAGCGATTTCGGCGCAACCTGGACCGACCTGAGCCATGCGTTCCCCAACGGTCAAACCACTCACACCATCCGGGAAGATCCCATTCGCAAGGGTCTGCTCTATGTCGGCACGGAGACCGACGTATTCGCGTCCCTGGACGACGGCCAACACTGGCAGAGCATTCGCTTGAACATGCCACATGTTCCGGTAGTGGCCATGACGGTCAAGGACAAGGACCTGGTGGTTGCAACCAACGGCCGCGGTTTCTGGATCCTGGACGACGTGACTCCGCTGCGCGAACAGGGAGCTGAGCTGACCGGAAAAGCCGCCCACCTGTACGAGATAGCGGACCATACCCGCTTCGGCTACAGCTGGTGGATGAATTACGCCCCCGGTGGCGACCCGGGCGGTTTGAAGAAGTACTTCGTGCAGAACCTACGGCCCGGCCACACCTTTTACGAGCTTGGGGTGGTCAACGGCGAGAAGAAACGGAAATTCGTCGACGCAGGCGACGCCAAACCACTGGGGCCGATGATGTACTTCCGGCTCGGCGAAGGGGCTGGTGAGGTCAGCATCACCATCCTGGACGAAGGTGGAAACGAGATCATCACCTATGGCAAGGAGGCGCTGACCCTGAAGTACGCGGCAGAGGGAGATGACTCCTTCGACGCCGGCTTGAACCGATTCGTCTGGGACATGCGCTATCCGCTGCCCAGCGCCATTCCGGGCCGGCCGCCTACGGCCATTCAACCGATTGCGAAACCCGGGAGATACAAGGCCCGACTGACCGTGGACGGGGCAAATCAAACCCGGGAGTTCGAGCTCTTCATGAATCCCAACGAGCCGTACACCCAGGCGCAGGCGGATGAACGCTTCGAGTTCTGGATGGACCTCTACAACAACGTCGAAGCCAGCTCACAGAACGTCCTGGCCGCGTTGAAACTGAAGGAAGAAGTGGCCGCACGGGTTCAAGCCATGAAGGATGCGGGCGCCAGCGGCAGCAAGATCGATGCAGCGGAACAAAAGGCTGCGGTGATTGCGGAGCTGGTCGACACCTACGAGGCGACCTTCGTTTCCACCGGCCGAACGATGGCGGAAGTCATCAACCTGCCTGCCAAGATCTTCACCAAGATGGTCTGGCTGCACAACATGATGGAAGTGACAGAAGGTCCGGTAGCCGCTGCCATGGTGACTATCTACGAACAGCTCAATACAGCAAGGGCCAAGGCGGATCTGGAATACGGACAGGGCGTCGTTGCCGCTTTGAAAGAGTTTGACGCGATCGCGGACTGACAGCGGGATGGGCGCTCCGGCGCCCCGCCTGCCCAGGCACAACCTTCAAGTCACAGTGGATTGCTTGGTGCCGGAGATATCGAGGAGGAGGTCGCGACAGCCATGCGGCATGCTTTCGCAGTACTCATAGTGCTTGCATTTGGGATTGGTTGCGCCGATCGCGCTCACCAGACTCCTGGGCAGCAGGATTCAGGATCGACTGCGGAGCAAGGGCCAACGATCTCGCGCATCGCCTTCGGCTCCTGCGCCTTTCAGTGGACCGAACAGACAATCTTTCGGTCGATTGTTTCTGCCGAGCCCGATCTCTACTTGTCGCTCGGTGATGCGATCTACGGCGATTTCGACGGCAAAGCGGTCTTTGACGTAACCCCGGATTCGCTGCGGGCCGAGTGGAATAAGCTCGGCCAGAGTCCTGATTGGCAGCATCTCGTTGCCAATGTGCCTGTGATGGCCACTTGGGACAACCACGACTGCGGGCACCACAGTGCCGGGGCTGAGTTTGAGCTGAAAGAAGTGTCGAAGGAGATCTTTCTCGACTTCTATGGTGAACCGGCCGACTCCAAGCGTCGGACGACGCCGGGCATCTACACGGCAAGAACGTTCGGACCTCCCGGCCAGGCCGTGCAGGTCATCCTGCTCGATACCCGTTACTTCAAGTGCCCAGCCGTGCTTGCCGACCGGCCTGAAGGCGCCCGCGGCAGTCTGGGCAAGTACGCCCCCAACTCGGATCCCGAGGCCAGCCTCCTGGGTGAGGCGCAGTGGTCGTGGCTCGAGGAGCAGCTCCGACAGCCCGCCGACCTCCGCCTCGTCGCTTCCTCGACCCAGATCGTCGCCGACCAGAAAGGCATGGACGAGTGGGGGAACTACCCGCTGGAGCGCCGCCGGCTCTTCGACCTCATCGAAACGACCGGCGCCGAAGGAGTCATTCTGCTCAGCGGCAACGTGCACTTCGCCGAGATCTCCGAGACCGACGAAGGTCCCTATCCGCTGATCGACTTCACCTCGAGCGGTCTGACACATGTCAACCAGGAGTACCCGAAAGCGCCGAACCCCTGCCGGGTGGCCGGACCATACGTCGACCTCAACTTCGGGATGATCGAGATCGACTGGAATGCCGAGCCCGAAACGCTGGTCACGCTGAAGGCCGTCGGCATCGACGGCGTCTCGGCCCTTAAACATCGGATTTCGCTCGACAGCCTGAAAGCAGACGGAGGTACGTCATGAGCTCTAATAACGGCGGTATCCATTTCTTCAAGACCACGATCCTCGGCGGCCTCGTCTTTCTGGTTCCAGTGGTCGTATTCATCGTGGTGCTGGCCAAGGCCGCCGGGCTGATGATGATGGTGGCCGAGCCGATGGCGGCGTGGTTGCCGGCTGACACGATCGGTGGTGTGGCGCTGGCCAATGTGATCGCGGTGGCCGCCGTGGTACTGCTCTGCTTTGCGGCCGGACTGGTGGCGCGCGCCGCCTTCATTCGTGCATCTGTCGAGGGCCTCGAGTCCAAGGTGCTGATGAAGGTGCCGGGCTATGTGCTCCTCAAGGGCATGATCGGCGGTCTCCAGGAAGGCGACACACACGACCTGAAACCGGTGATGATCCAGATTGGGGCCTCCTATCGGGTCGCGCTCGAGATCGAACGCATGGACGACGGCCGCGTCATCGTTCTGGTCCCGAGCTCACCCAACCCGTGGTCCGGGCCGGTTCAGGTCAACGAAGCCGAGGATGTCCGGAGGCTCGACATTTCCATGGTCACGTACATGGATTTCATCCAAGGTTTCGGTCAGGGCGCCAACGACTTTCTTTGCGGCAAAAACATGAACGAACCAACCGGGAACACCGGCTCGACGACCGGCTGAACGATTGGTCCGAAAGTGAAGGTCGAGGAGGACAGAATGAAGTCAGTCAGCAGGTATCCTCTTCCAGTTGTCGTGGCGCTGGTGCTCGTCTTCCCGGTGGCTGCGCAGGGCGCCGAGTGGGAACCGGTGACCGGCGCAGAAACCTTGCGTGAGCTCGTTTCGGGCTTGACCGTGGAAAGGCAGCTCAAGGGTGGAGAAGTGGCCACGGGCGAGTACTTCGCCGACGGGACCGGTGTGGTTCATGAGTGGGGTGCGTCCTTCCCGAGGACCTGGGAGGTCAAGGGTGAGACTCAGATCTGCATCACACAGCTGAAAGAGGTTTCGTGTTTTGAGGTCGAACGTCATACGGCTGAAGCTGACCTGTACCGCTTTCATGACCTCTCAACCGACCTGTGGCACGAGGTTCGGGCCAAAAAAGGCGTTGCTGGTAAGACAGCAGCAGCCGAAAAACCAGGGTCGGAAGGTGGGGCGGCAAAGCCTACTGCCGCGGAGATCGCTGCTGAGCTCGCCAACCCGAATACGCCAATGGGCACCTTGAATACCAACTTTGATTTCATAACTTTCGACGGTGATCTGCCTGGGACCGGTGATCAATCGGCTCTGAAGGTGGTTTTCCAACCGAGCCTGCCGTATCCGCTCGGTGGCGGTACGAACTTCTTCTTGCGGCCGGCCATCCCCATAGTCTTCGACCAGGCCGTTCCGGCAGCGGGCGGTGGCTTCGAGTCCAAGGGACTGGAACTGGGGGACATCGGGTTTGATGCATCCTTCGGCTTCAGCTTCAAGAGTGGCAAGAAGCTCAACGTCCTGATCGCCGGCATGGCTGGCACGATCCCAACTGCGACCGATGATGCCCTCGGTCTGGATCAGTGGTTGCTTGGACCCGAGCTCGGTGGCTTCCTGGTCAGAAAATGGGGGGTCGTGGGGATCATCGCTTCGCACCAATGGAATGTCGCCGGCGAAGATAGTTTCGATACCAGCACCACTGGCGGGCAGTATATCTACAACTTCAACCTGAAAGACGGCTGGCAGATCACCGGTTCCCCGGCATGGTCCTACAACCACAACGCCGACAGCGGCGACGCCTGGACATTGCCTCTGGGGGGCGGCATCGCCAAGACCGCCATCTGGGGCGGCCGGCCGTGGAAGATGAGTGCGCAGTACTGGCACTTCATCAAGTCCCCCAGTGCCTTCGGCGCCAATCATCAAATTCGGGTGACTATTGGTCCGGTCGTCAAGCTGCCTTGGAAAGGACGGCAATAGTGTTTGAGAGGTCGAAGGCCAAACGGTCACTCACCGGCGCCATAAGGACCGAGAGCTGGTTCAAATCAAAGGACACGGAGCTACAAGTTAGAGTTACCTCTATCGGCCTGTCGTGGAATGAATCCGCCAGATCGGCGATTTTCAGTTATTGAAATGCCTCGGTACAAAAGGAGATCATCTCATGAAAAAGACACTCGTTTTGGCGCTTGCATTGTTGGCAACGTCTTTCGGTTCCTCTGGTTTCGCGGGTGAAGAATCCAAAACCTGGCCCGCCTCGGAGAAGGCCCAACAGTTCGTCAAAGACACCATCGTTGTCGGCTTCTTCGCGAGCCCAGGGGGTGCGGGATGGACGGAAGACGCCCATCTCCACGACTATTTGCAGCGTTCTCGTGACGCGGGAATCACCGGCCACAGCATGACGCTGGCTGCAGCCTCACACACCTTCGAGAATTTCATATCCGAGCACCACAGATGGCGCTCCACGATGGCCCAGACACCGGACAAATTCACCTTTGTGAGGAGCATCCGCGATATAGAGACGGCCCACATCCGAGGCACGACTGCGGTCATCTGGAACACACAGACATCCACCATTTTGAATGGCGACCTCACGAAAGTCGCCACCCTCAAGGAGATGGGTATCGGGAGCATGATCCTAACCTACAACGATCTGTTCCGGGCGGGATCCGGTTCGTTGGCAGAGTTCAACGGCAACGCCACCGGTGTGACGTCGTGGGGCCTCGCGATCATCGATGAGATGGTGAAGTACGGCATAATCGTCGATCTGAGTCACATGGGGCCGAAGACGACCGACGGCATCATGGACTACATGGAATCAAAGTACCCGGACATGCCTTTCGTCTTCACCCATTCACTTCCGATTGGCCTCTACAAGGATGAACCGAAGGCTACCAAGCGGGGCTGCTACCGCAACATTACGGACGAAGAGGCGCTTCGCGCGGCGAAATCGGGGGGCTATGTCTCGCCGACCTTTACCGAGTGGATGATGGATGGAATCTGGCCGGACGACATCACCCCCGGACAGGCCGCCGAGATGATCGATTACTACGTGCGATTGGTCGGAGTCGATCACGTTGGTATAGCGTCGGATGACATGTTCACCACCGAACCGACGATGGATTTCGTCGCCAAGAATGCCGCGATGTACGCCGATGATGGCTACATGGTCAACGCATTCAACCTGGGTGCCTCGGGTTGCGGCGAGTTCTCCAAGATCCTCGCAGCCGTCACCGACGAGCTCTGGAAGATGGGTTATTCCAACGAAGACCTGGAGAAGGTCTACGGTCGCAACAAGATGCGGGTCTATCGCGAGGTCTGGGAAGGCTTCGCGCCAGAAGACGATCCTGTCGATGCCGACGAGCGCTATCAGGTCGTTGACGAATTGAGGAAGCGTTTCCAGTCGCGATAGAGCACACCGGGCTGTCGTGAGGCTCTATGGAAAACCTCGTGTTCATTGTTGGGAGCGACGTGTGAGCCCACAGAAAGCACGCTGGAGTTGAAATGAAGAAAGCGCGAAAGATCATGGCAACCTGCTGGATGTCGGTGCTGCTGGTCGCTTCAGCGGCAGCCCAGGAATCCCAGGATGCGGGCCGTCGAAGCCCCGCGTTCGGCGGTCCCGACGCGGTGGAGAATCAGCTGCGCAGTGACGCAGAAGTCGAGCGGCCTTCCCTCTTCAAAAGCTGGTTCGAATGGAAGGGCGGGCTCGCCGAGAGAAGCGACTTTTCCTTCAGCATCGACTACTCGGCCGCCTATCTCGAAGCGGACCAGAGCCCCGGTGAGGAAAGCTCCGCAGGTGGAATGTTTCGTTTCTTCGGATCATGGGATCTTGTCGGTCGCGGGACGAAGAACACCGGCGCCATCATCTGGAAGGTGGAGCACCGCCATGCCTACACCGACGTCCCACCCAGCGGCTTCGGTTTCAACCTCGGCTACATCGGGCTGATCGAGCCTCCGTTCTCGGATCAAGGCACGCGCCTGACCAATCTGTACTGGCGGCAACGCCTCGCAGATGGTCGGGTCACGCTGCTCGGCGGTTTTCTCGACGCCACGGACTACGTCGATGTGTACGCGCTGGCGAGCCCGTGGACCGGATTCCTCAACTTTGCGTTCTCCACAGGGACGACGACCCTGGCGGTACCCAACGATGCCGCCTTCGGATTTGCGGCGGGCGCCATGCTCTCCGACAGTGTTTTTCTCATCGGTAGCCTCTCCGACCTCAATTCCGATCCGACAGACCCGAGCAAGACCGTCAATTCGTTCTTCTCCGACAACGAGTACTTCAAGTCCGTCGAGATCGGGTGGACCACTTCGCAGGATCGAATCTACCTCGACAACGTGCACCTGACCCTGTGGCACGTAGACGAGATGGCCGAGGTGGGTACGCCGTCAGGTTGGGGGGCGAACTTTTCATACACGACATACATCAACGGTAAGTGGATGCCCTTCGTGCGGGCCGGCTATGCCTCAGACGGCGGCAGTCTGATGCAGAAATCGGTCAGCGTGGGTTTCGGCTATCAGCCGAATCCGAGCAAGAACTTGCTGGGTGTCGGCCTCAACTGGGGCGAGCCTAACGAGAAAACATGGGAACCAGGTCTCGACGATCAATACACGGCGGAGCTGTTCTACCGGTGGCAGGTATCGAAGGCGATCGCCCTGACGCCAAACCTTCAGTACTTGAAAGACCCGGCGAACAACCAGGACGAAGACTCGATTTGGGTTGTCGGTGTGAGGTTGAGGGGTGTGTTGTGAGGAGAGGTGAGAAGCGGGATGCAGGTTGCGGGGTAGGGGATGGACGGTGCCAGTATGGTGTCTCCGCTATTTGTAGACGGGGGTGACCCGCAATCTGTCAGCTGAGACCCTTTGCTCGTAACCGCTTTCGCGAGATACACGAGGGAGTACTTGCAGTGAACTTGAACAGGATCGCGATGAGAAACACTTGCACCACGATCGCTATGATTGCAATGTTTGCAGGGTTCGCGGGAACGGTGTCAGCCCAATCTAGCGACGGCGACACGGTTCTGCTCCGCAATGTCAAGATCTTCGACCGTCAGGGCATCACAGAGGATGTGATCGTCAACCTCTTGATCGAGGCGGGAATGCTCCAGATCGTCAGCAAGGATGAGATTTCATCTGACGGTATCGACCTCGTGGTGGACGCCGAGGGGGGAACTCTGATCGGTGAACTTGTGCTCACTGAGCGACCGAGCTTCCTGATCCTCGACCAAGACCCGCGGCAGGACTTCAGTGTGCTTCTCGACACCAAGGAGCACATTCACTTCGCAGTTGAAAACGGTGAAGTCATCGAAAACCACCTGGCTGCAGCGGTTGAAAGCTCGCCCGAAGTCTCTGAGAAAAAGCAGTCGAAGTGGTTTGCCTATACACCACCGCCGATCGCTCTGCCCCTCGATTACGCAAGTGGATCGAAATGGAACGCCTGGCAGGGCAAGGCGATTTCCGGCATCTTCGTCGGTGGCTTGGCCCTAGATCGGACGCATTGGCTGTCGCAAGATGCAGCGAGTCTTCAGCAGGTGGATCGAATCACCGGCCAAGGCGGAGGTGATCTCACGGAGTTCGACGGTGGTGAGATCCGCGCTTTTCGGGCCGGGGTCGGTGGCACTCTGAATTTCAAGAAGCCTTGGATCTTTGCGATAGCCGGCGCCACCAACGCATTTGGCAAGGGTTTCGACAAAGAGGAAAGTGATGACTTTACATTCTTTGACTATCGCCTGGACATCCCGCTTGGCAAAGGGCTGTCGTTGGCCGTCGGCAATCAGAAAGAGCCGATCTCGATGGAACGCCTCGCGGGAATGGTCTACCTACCTTGGCAGGAACGCAGTGCGGTTGCGGATGCGCTGGCGCCGTCCCGTAACTTCGGTGTCGTGCTCAGCGGCACTGGTTTTTCGCGACGGATGACCTGGGCCGGCGGAGTCTTCAACGACTCGATCATCACTGGCGATTCCGACAACAGCGCCTCCCAAGTCATCGGTCGAGTGACTGTCTTGCCGTACCTCAGCGACGATGAGAGCCAGCTCTTGCACCTTGGTTTGGGTGTTCGTCACACAGATGCCAAGCAGGGTCTCCGTTTCCTGACTGAGCCCGAGATCAACCAGTCACCCCTCTTTGTGGATACTGGAGTCTTAGAGGCCGACAGTGCGACCTTGTACAACCTGGAGGCATCTTGGCGCGGGGGACCTTTTTGGCTCACGGGTGAGTATTTTCGCCAAGAGGTGGATGCGCCGGAACTCGGAAATCCGACCTTTGACGGCTTCTACTTGAGCGCCAATTGGATCCTCACTGGTGAAATGAGACCCTACAACAAAAGGAGCGGCGTCATTGATCGCGTACCGATCGCGCAATCGGTGTATCAGGGCGGCATCGGCACATGGGAAGCTGCCATCCGCTTCTCGAGCCTGGATCTTACCGATGGTGCGATTGAAGGAGGCGAGATGGATATTCTCTCGCTAGGCCTCAACTGGTGGCTGACTGGGACATTCAGTCTTGGATTGAACGTCCGCCACATCACTCTCGACCGATTCGGTGAGAGAGGGGATTCGAGTGCTGCGAACCTGAGGTTGTTGTTGGTGTTGGAGTAGATGGGAGTAGAGAGAAGCAGGGAACAGGGGACAAGGTTCAGGGAGGTTCCGCGGGTTATGAGGAGTGTCGGCTTCATGGGATCGTATCGGGCTGAGAATTTGCGCTCGCCATCGACTTCGCCATCCAGCTTCGTCTAGGACTACGCCGTGACAGGTCGGAATCGCCATCGAAACTCTGGCACCCGTGAGGAACGATGGCGATAGGGATGGGGATGGCGATATGAGGACTCCGCTTCCGTTTTGCATCGTCGGCTTCGAAGGAGAGCCCGTGACAGGCACTCGCAATGGCCCTCGTCACCGTCATCCTCATCGTCATCGTGTGGATCGAGGCGCGTGAGGAATACGATGACGATGACGATAGCGATGGCGATGACGATGGCGCGATCGCTCCCCTCGACCGCCGTGCACAGAATCAATCACCCACAAGGCTTCTCAATCGGGAGAAAAATCGACATGTTGAACTTGCCCAAACATCTACTGACTCTCGTCTTCACTGTCTCGTTGCTAGTGTTGACATCGAGAGTCGCTCTGGCTACCGATTCCGAAGAGACAGGCCCGCAGAACCGACCGGCATCGAAGTCCGGCTTTGGTGAGCTGCCGTCCATCGGCGGGCCCAACGGCGTCGCGGCCGAACTCTCAAAGCAGGATGAAATGCGAGAGTTCCGGTACACCGTTCTTCATGATCTTCTGCGGCCGTGGTTCGACTGGAAAAAACAGCTCAAAGAGAAACATGGACTGAGCCTTGGTTTCAATGCCACCGTCCTTGGGCAGTACTCGGGCGATGGTCTGGAAGAAGACGACACCGCTGCCGGTGGAATCTACAGACTTCAGGGGAGCTGGATCGCTGTAGGACGGGGAACCGAAAACACCGGCAGTCTCGCATTCCGGTTTGAGTACCGGAGGAAGATCGGTCCGATAGGACCATCAGACTTCAGCTCCGAGCTGGGCGTTGGACCCAGCAACACGGGTTTTGCTTACTCGCGTGCCTTCAGCCCTGATCTTTCGGTGTTCAGCTGGACTCAGATCTTCGCCAAGGGGCGGGCAGGGTTCATCGGCGGCCGACTCGATTTCGCAGCGTTGTTGGATCCATATCCATACCAGACCTTTGCGCGGGGATTCATCAATCGCGCCTTTGTCTACAACCCAACCGCCGGAACTACAGGTGTCGGTGCGCTTGGCGCAGGTGTCAAAGGGTTCGTGAGTGAGAACGTATGGCTGGGCGGCGTCTTCTATGACGGCAATGCCGCGAGCGGCGACTTCGATCAAGACACTTTTGATGCTGGAGAACTCTTGAAACAAGCAGAGATCGGTTGGACGCCCTCCTTCGCCAAACGCAAGACCGACAAGGTACAGCTCACGTATTGGCACAAGGACGCCAGGCCAGCTGCCGGAGCTACACAGGGTAACGGTTGGCTGCTGACCGCAAACACGCAGGTTGCAAAACGCTACTTGCTCTTCCTCCGAGCCGGCGCCTCGAACGGTGGAGCGGGCGTACCGGCCGAGCGGTCGGTATCGATCGGGCTTGGAATCACGAACAGATACGACGAACTCAGCCTCGGTCTTGGCTGGAGCAAACCTTCGGAAGAGACCTTTGGCAAAGGCCTCCAAGACGAATATGCGTTCGAGGCCTCGTATCGACTCCAGCTGTCGCCAAACTTTACCCTGATGCCAGATCTCCAGGTAGTATTCAATCCCGCCCGGAATCCCGATGAAAGCCGGGTGTTAGTTCTCGGGCTGCGGGCGCGGTGGGATGTGTAAGGGGCGCGGTGAATGATGAAATGAGAGTCCGCGAAGCTGGAAGCTGTTTGTTGATGGCGTGGAAGGGAACTATCGGTTTCTGACGTCTGGAGTTCGAAACCTCACGAGAAGAATACTTGCGAAGTACTGTCATAATGTGACAGTATGGCGCAGATGCAGACGATTACGGAATTCGCACTTACAGGGGCTGAAAGGGGTGTCTTTACAAGAGACCAGGCTGCGCTCTGGGCTGGGAATCGTGGCGCCCGCTTGGACGCCTTGCTCAAGAGGGCGGTAGCCAATCACGAGGTCTGGCGAGTCCACAGGGGGCTTTACTGTCTGTCGGAGAGATATACGCACGGCAGGGTCAACCCCTTGGAGCTAGCCCAGCGCGTTCACGGTCCAAGCTATATCAGCCTAGAATCCGCATTGTCACACCATGGGTGGATGCCTGAAGCAGTTCACGCGATCACTAGTGTGGCCTTGGGACGATCGCGCACGTTCGATACACCGGTAGGTCTGTTCAGCTTCACTCGCGTTCCTCAGCACAGATTCCTGGCGGGGGTGCGCAGGGTCTCCGAAGAGGGTGGGGACGCCTTCTTTCTGGCAACTCCGCTCAAAGCGCTAGCCGACCATGTTTACGCCCAGCGGAGTGACTGGCACTCTGTGGTCCCAGTGGTGGAGAGCCTGCGCGTCGATCACGATCTTCTCGCCGAGCTGACTGGGGAGCGTTTCGATGAAGTCATGTCGGCGTACAAGCCCGGACGAGTGTCCCGCTTCTTGGCCGGACTCAGGAAGGACCTTGCGCTGTGAGCATCGAGATTATCCAGGAGCGACTTGACGCCTTCTCATGTAGGTCCACGGTTGAGGAAGAGCAGGCACTGCGAGAGATCACCCAGGAGATCATGCTTGCCGGCCTGGGGAGGACAGACTTCTTTGGGCGTGCGGGATTCCAGGGCGGCACGTGTTTACGCATATTTCATAGCCTCAGCCGGTTCTCGGAAGACATGGACTTCGCCCTCGATTCGCCGGATTCGACATTCCAACTTGCTTCCTACCTCGATCGAGTGAGCCAAGAACTCACGGTCTTTGGGTATGAGTTGAAGATCGACGATCGCTCCGAGGCCAACGCAGCAGCGGTCCAGCAGGCATATGTGAAGGATGACTCAGTGGGCAAGTTGCTCAAGCTTGGCTACCGGCCTCGGAGCGGTCGTATGCGGAAACTTCGCATCAAGCTGGAAGTGGATACGAATCCGCCGCTTGGGGCATCGTACGACATGCCGGTTCTGGACTTTCCATTCCCCACTGCAGTGCGCATCTTTGACCTTCCTAGCCTGTTTGCGGGCAAGATCCACGCCCTGCTGTGTCGCGACTATTTGAAAGGCCGTGATTGGTACGACTTCATCTGGTACACGGCACGGCGGACTCCTGTCAACCACATGTTGCTCTCCTCCGCGTTGGATCAGCAGGGGCCGTGGCAGGGCCAATCGCCGACCACTGATGACGCCTGGTGCATGGAGCACCTCCGCGCGCGGATTGCAGAAATTGACTGGATGCAGGCCCGAAGGGATGTACAGCGATTCGTCAGGCCACACGAACTGCCGTCGCTGGAACTCTGGACGGAGGAATTCTTCTTGGGCCAAACCGACAAGTTGCTCGTCTAGCAGCGCGTACCGCATTGGCCCCTGAAAGCTCTGGCAGAGTTCGATCGATGCTGAGTGTTGGGGCCAATGCGGCACCCGCTGCTATGGATGCGCTACGCGCATCCTCATGAGGAGCCCGGTGGAGCGAGATCGCTTCTGTCGTATCTCGTATTTGATTGAGAGGAAGACTGGCATGCCTCCACGCAACGCCTCCATGGTTCCTACCATTCGCGCAGTAGTCATTGTGCTTGCGGTGCTCACAAGGAGCCCTTCTTCATGGAACGGTGGGGGAGTGTCAATCTTGTTGAGCCTCTGACCCCTGCGCTGTTCGTTGTCTGGAGCCTGGAAGCAACGTAGCCTTCTATCGAGGTTTAACGCAGAGTTCGAGACTCATGTCGCAGATCGCGAGCCAGCGGCTAATCAGTGCGATCGTCGGGTTCGATCCCCATTTTTCGGCTCTGGAAACGGCCTGCTGGGTGATGCCAAGTCGACTGGCGAGTGCTTCTTGAGTGAGTCCTGAATCTGCCTTCCCCCCTCGACCCCAACTGCTTGAACAGGTAGGCTGTTACAAATGAGAAGACAAGCATTCTGCCTCGTTGTCCTGGCGCTGCTGCTGGCTCTTTCGGTCGGTGCGCAGACTGAGAGTCCACCGGAAAGGCGAATTGACCTTGAACAGGTGCGAGCGGATCGGGCACTTGCAGAGGCGAATGCCAC
>JAAESQ010000615.1 GCA_024229275.1 bacterium
CAGAAGGTTGCGGAAGTCAGAGAACAGTATGGAGGCCGCACTGCCAGTGCACACATTGAAAGCGCAGTAAATCGGGTAGCCGGGCGGGTTACCCCGCCCGGCCCCCACACCACCTAGCATGCGGATCCGCACTAGGCGGTTCCGCGAAGAGGAGCAAGCGCACCCCAGAGTTGCTTTAACGAAAGTAGCCCTTGTTGCGTCAGCCACTTTGTCGACATCGCGGTGCGTATGGCAGGTGTCCGTGACATCCGCCAATAGCCCTTGCGACTGATCGCGTGCTTGATCGCCCAATTCAGATTCACGCCGAGCCGCCTCAGGTGTCGAACCTTTGTGCGGGCGTAGCGCCACTGTTTCCAGTAGCACATCCGAATTCGACGGCGAATCCAACCGTCCAAACCGACGAACGTGTCGAATTGGCGAGCCAGACCGAAGTAGCCTATCCAACCACGCACATAGCGGTTCAGGTCGGTCAAACGACGCTTCATCGAGATACCCCGGCTGCGGCCGGTGAGCTCTTTGACGCGGCGTTTGAAGGCTTTCAGCTTCTTCGGAACGACTTTGATCGTCGCACGCTTACCGACAAACGTGAACCCAAGGTACTCGCAACCTTGGGCCGCTCGCACGCTGCTCTTCTGCTCGTTTACCACAAGCTTCAGATGCCGCGTGAGAAAACGCTGGACCGACGCAAATACGCGTTGTGCACTGCGTTCGCTACGCACGAAGATCATGAAATCATCGGCGTACCGCACGAATTGCAGGCC
>JAAESQ010000616.1 GCA_024229275.1 bacterium
TACCGCAGTCCAGGTAACGGCGGAACTCCCGCTCGACGTGGGCCGGCACCGCACTGCCATCCCAGTTGTCTTCGCCGCACCGGCACAGATAGGTCTCGAAGTGCGCTTGTACCACCCGATAGAGTACGGTCTTGTCCGGAGTTCTCCGGCGGTACGGGGCTGGGATACATCCCTGTGGTGGTTCGACAGCCATGTCGCATCCGTGGATGGAGATTGAGAGAAGGCGCTGACGAAATCGCGCCATCGCTCCTCGCAGAGTACCTGGCGCTCTAACGCGTCGATCATGAATCCGTGAGGAGAACGTCCTGTCTCCTCTGCCAGGCGAGCGATTCGAGCCTTGAGATCTTCTGAAAGCTTGAGAGTCGTTGTAGCGCGCATTGGGTGCATCCGTGGCACTGGGTGACACCATAGTAGTACGAGGCATTGCAATAACAAGCGTGTCCAACATGCGGCCTTGGATCCCCCTAACCTTGGGTCATCCAGAGCAGTGGTAGGTTACCGGCAGCGGAAACTCGACACCGCGAAGCTCTGGTAGACTCGCGCCAGCCGTGGCGTGTGAGCTGTTCTACTACCTGTCGGCACCACACCGAACTTCAGCATTGATGTTGATTCCAGCTTTGGAACTCGTCTGACGCCACCCTACCACTCGTCCCGACGACAGCTTGGACATCGTAAAAGAAATTGGGGTCAGACTAAAAGAAATTGGGGTCAGACTCGAATTATTCCGAGCATTTCTTTGGTCTACCCCTTGGACGGGGTTTCGTTAGTAATTCGAGTCTGACCCAATTCTCGAGTCTATAGGGGGTGTCCGACAGGTTGATTAGGTTGCGGCGGGCTTGGGTCATTGGGGGGGCTGGGTTTGGTAGTTTTTTTCTGGTAGCTGTTTGGATGGAAGCGTAGCAGAGGAAGAAACGTA
>JAAESQ010000617.1 GCA_024229275.1 bacterium
CCCACTACCGCATCACCGAGAAGATCGGTGCGGGGTAAGCGTCCGCTCTCCCCATGTTTCATCTGACACGAAATTGAGCGATCCTCTTGAAGGCCCGTGTTATGGAGGCCAAAGGAGGTTCGGATGGAAAACAAGACCGACGAAGGGATATTGAGAATCGCCGAGCGAAAACGCTGGCGAGCGGATGATGGGAGAGTAGTTGTCGAAGCATGGCTGAGGAGTGGAGAGTCGCAATCTCAATTCGCGGGACGTTACGGATTACGCGGAGAACGGATATCCCGGTGGGCATCGCGGTTGGAGAAGCAGGAGAGGAAGGATTTGAGTTTTCATCAGGTGCGTGTGGTGGAAGCTCAGGCTTGCTCGAATCCAGGTGAGAAGATCGAGGTCTTGCTCACAGACGGTCGATCGGTGCGGGTGCCTCATGGTTTCGCGCCCGAGGAGCTGCAGAAGGTACTGCGAGTGCTCGAAGAGGGGGCGTGATGCTGACGCTTCCCTCGTCGGTGCGAATTTATGTCGCGGCGGAGGCTGTGGATCTTCGTCGCGGATTCGATGGTCTGGCAGCGGCCACGCGTAGCTTGATAGGTGCAGATCCCATGAACGGACATGTTTTTGTATTTCTGAACCGTCGCCGGAACCGGATCAAGCTTTTAGTATGGGACCGCACCGGGTACTTGCTGGTGTACAAGCGTCTTGAGCGGGGGACGTTCAAGCTCCCTACAGAGCCGGAGGTAGGGTGTCGGCATGTTGAGGTCGATGCCGGGGAACTGGGGCTCATGCTCGAGGGATTGGATCTACGGGGCGCTCGCCGGCGTCAGCGCTGGTATCGTCTTCCGCATCAAAAAAACAACATTTTAGGGTTGACACAAGGACGAATCAGCGGTAGTGTTACGCCTAGATGAAGAAGCACACTACGAACACAGACGTCCGGCAGCTGCAGGCTCGAAAGCGCAAACTTCTCGCCCTTCTGAGTCTCCCTCCAGAAGCAATGCCTGGTTCTCTAGCGCAGAGCCATTATCGCTGCGGGTCTCCGAACTGCCATTGCACTCGAGACGAGGGCCATCCCCATTGGTCGCTCACCTTCATGTCGGAGGGCAAGAAACGTGTGCACAACATCCCGAAGGCTCGGGTTGAGTTTATCCGTGAACGAGTCAATGAAGGTAAGGCCTTCAAGCAAGGCGTGGCTGAGTTGATGGTCATCAATGCGCAACTGTTCCACCTGTTTGAAAAACGAGACCGGGACAACAAGCGACGGGGCAAGAGGAAAGCGGGCGATTGAGCAACGAAGCCGTGTCCGCAGAGTCCGACCCACCGGGGGATGGAGCGTCATCGCCTCTCGGGCATGTCCGTGAGACCGCACAGGCGTTGCTGGCCGAAGGTCAGGTGGATGAGGCCTTCGATTTTTTCGTATCGGCGCTCGATGCGGTACTTCGGCAGAATCGGGATCTCGAGCTTCTGGTGGCGAAGCTTCGGCAGGAACGCGTCGGCAAGCGCTCGGAGCGTATGGACTCAGCGCAGCTATCTCTGCTGTTTGAACAGTTGGCTGAACTCGGTGGGCAAGAGGAAATCGATCAGAAAGCCGAAGACCGGGAGGACGCAGAGCTCGACCAGCTGATCAAAGGAGCCGAGAAAGGCCAGAAGAAACGCCGCAAGAAAGGTCGCAAACCCAACGGGAGCATGCAGATCCGTGGTGTGGAGCATCAAGTGCACCATGTCGAGGTTCCCGAGGAAGAGCGCACCTGTGGCAAGTGCGGTCGGGACCAACAGTGCATCGGCAAGGACATCACGCGCTCGCTGGAGTTTGTTCCGGGACACTTCGTCGAGCACGAGTATCACCGGGAGAAGTACGCTTGCGGTACATGCAAGCAAGGTGTGACGACAGCCCCGGGTCCATCGAAGCTCATCGAGAGGAGCGCAGCAGACGCGTCGGTGTTGGCGCACGTGGTCGTGAGCAAGTACGCGGATCATTGTCCGCTTCACCGCTTGCACCGGATCTACGAGCGTAGCGGAGTTACGATCCCGGTCTCGACGATGTCGGATTGGATAGGTGAGGTCGGGGCGCGAATCGAGCCCCTGGCGGACGGACTGGCGGAGCGTATTCGTCAAGCCTACGTGGTCCGGACCGATGCCACGGGTTTGAAAGTGCTCGATCCGAGCAGTTCGGAGAACATCGAGCGTGGCACCATGTGGTGCTACGTGGGCGATGACCTCGACGTGGTGTTCCGCTACACCCCGACCGGCGAAGGTGCGAGCGGCCCTTGGGAGTTTTTGGCCGGTCGTACCGGCTATGTGCAGGCGGACGCCGCAAGTGTTTTCGACCGGCTCTTCAATGGTCAGGTGGCCGTTGCGGTAGAGGTTGGGTGCTGGGCGCACGGCCGGCGGCGGTTCGTGGCCCTAAAGGATACCGATTGCCGGGTGGCGTACCCGTTGAAGCTGATCGCACGCCTGTACCGGATCGAGCACCTCGCCGACGCTCGACACCTCTCAGCGGACGAGCGAGCGTCGCTTCGCCAGGAGCGTTCGCAACCGGTGTTGGAAAAGCTGAAACGTTGGCTGCTCTCCACGCTGGCCAACGAACCACCGAGCTCGGAACTGGCCAAGGCCACCGGCTACTTCTTGAATCAGTGGACGGCGCTAAGCCAGTTCGTTGAAGATGGACGCCTGAACCTGGATAACAACCTGTGCGAGCAGCAGCTGCGCGACATCGCTCTGGGGCGTAAGAACTACTTGTTCGCGGGCTCGCACGATGCTGCCCGCCGAGCCGCTGCGCTCTATAGCCTGATGCGTACCTGTGCCCAGCACGGAGTGCCTCCTTTGCCATATCTTACCGATGTGCTCCGGAAGCTGGCCGTTGGGTGGAAGCAGAGCCGGCTCGACGAACTCCTGCCCGACCGCTGGCAAAATCTGTACGGCAGCGGTAGCTAACCGCATCAACCCACCCCACCGGCCTCGCCCAACTTCACCTAACTTCACGGGCGTGCCTCGCTCACCAATCCGACTCTCCCCCGTCGGTCAGATTTCCGCCGCCAACCCCGTCGGTCTTCTCGCGTCTCGGTAGCCATGCGGACCGGTTCGAGCCACCTCGAGTCCCTGGTAGGAGCGGACGCTTACGTCTGTGTCGATCAGTACGCTCGTACTGGCCGGCGTAGCTACTCTAGCCCTGACTGCGACTGCCAAGGTTGAGGAGGCGGAGAATGTGGCTCGCTTCGGCCAGGAGTACCGGGACTACATGAAGC
>JAAESQ010000618.1 GCA_024229275.1 bacterium
CCAAGGGCGGTTCGAGTACCGAAACTCGCCCGCTCGGAATTCCCACTCTGGAGGACAAACTCCTCCAGCGTGCGATTGTCATGTTATTGGAGCCGATCTATGAGCAGGACTTCTTGGACTGTTCGTACGGGTTCCGTCCAGGGCGATCGGCACACGACGCGTTGAAGTCTTTCCGCGACCAGACGATGAACTGTCGGCCTCGGGGCGGCTGGGTGTACGAGGTGGATATCCGAAAATTCTTCGATAATTTGGATCACAGCCACCTACGACAGTTTCTTCGACTTAGGGTGCGCGACGGCGTGTTGTTACGCCTGATTGACAAGTGGCTGAAGGCTGGTGTGATGGAGGACGGCTGCGTTAGCTACCCGAAATCCGGATCGCCACAGGGCGGAGTAATTTCACCCATCATTTCGAATGTGTTCCTGCACTACGTGCTGGACCTCTGGTTCGAGCATGATGTGAAGCCCCGCCTTCGACGCGGTGCCTATCTCATCCGTTATGCGGATGACTTTGTCATTGGGTTCCGTGACTATCACGATGCCCAACGCGTCATGGATGTCGTGCCGAAGCGATTCGGCAAGTACGGATTGACGGTCCACCCAACCAAGACCAAGCTCGTGCCTTTCCGTCCGCCGTCTTCGACGGGGCAGAGAGGCTCACCTGCTGATGGTCCTGGTGCGTTTGACCTTCTTGGGTTCACCCATTACTGGGCTCGATCTCTGAAGGGCTATTGGGTCGTCAAACTCAAGACGGCATCCGACCGATTCAGCCGAGCGGTGCGGAGCATCGACTCGTGGTGTCGGGACCACCGGCACTGGTCACTCAAAGAGCAACAGCAGAAGCTGAACGAGAAACTACGCGGTCACTACGCG
>JAAESQ010000619.1 GCA_024229275.1 bacterium
TATGGAGGCGGCGCGGTTCCACCTCGAGCAGCGTGGAAAAAAAGAGCTCGGCTATTTCGACCCGCTGCGGAGTGCGATCGAGCCGTTGAAAACGGAGAACATCGCGGACGTCGTCCTGGAGATGGCATCCAAACCCGAGGAGCACGACGATCGTAGCCTTGTCTTATTCTCGGCGGCCTACCTCGGCGATTCACCACAGGCCGTTGCAAGGATTCACCAGACGGTCGAAATGTTGACCCGCGAGCCGGCGGGTCTGGACGAATCGGAGGAGGATTCAGCTCGCGATCGGCTGGTGAGCGCCCGCCTCCACCTCGTAGTTGCAGGCCTTCGCCTCCAGCAGGGCGACTTCGGCGAGGCGCGCCGCGCGGTCGATGCGGCCCTTGCCCTGACGCCGGAGATGGTGGAAGCCATCCTGATGCTCGGCTACGTGCTCGAGCAAACCGGGAACCAGAGCGAGGCGGTCGATCGATACTCAGAGGTTCTCGAAATCGATCCCGGAAACGTCAGGGCACTTCGCTCGAGGGCGGGCGTGAACCTCAACCTCCGCCGCAACCGAGAGGCAATCGAGGACCTCCAGCGGCTCTGCGCTCTGGGTCTCGAAGGCGAAGGGGCGCGGATCCAACTTGCGGTCGCCTACCTCCGCCTGGACGAGCTCGAGACGGCCCGCGGCCATTACCGCAAGGCCCTCGATCTGAATCTCGATCCCTTGGACGAGGCCCAGGTCCACCACCACCTCGGTGTCATTGAGGCTCGAAACGGATCGCTCGATCGCGCGACCGAGGAATACCGAATGGCGCTCGCCCTCGATCCCGGTCTCGTCGCGGCCCGCCTCAATCTTGCCTCCGCCCAAGCCGAGCTCGGTCGTTATCTAGAGGCATACGAGTTGTACCGCCAGGTCATCAAGGTCGACCCGAGGAATACCCGGGCCCGTCGCGGTGAGGCCGAGGCTCTCACCTCGATGGGACGCTGGCAGGAAGCAGGTCGGCTTCTCGAGGAGGGCTGGAGGGAGATGCCTGAAAGCGTCGAGCTTCTGCACGCCCTGGCCCGCCTGCTCGCGACAGCGGACGACCCCGAGGTGCGGAACGGAGAGCGTGCCCTCGATCTGGCCCAGCGAACCCTGCGCGCAGGGACAACGCCGAGTCGCCTCGAAACTCTGGCCATGGCATCCGCGGAGGCGGGTCTGTTCGCTGACGCCGTCAGGTTCCAGAGGCAGGCGATCCGGATGATGACCTGGGACGGCAACCTGGATGCACTCCCGAAGCTCGAGGCCAATCTCGCCCGCTACCTCGCAGGCCAGACCTGCTGTGCCACGCGTTGAACCCGCCGGCCCTTCGCATGACCCGGAGGCATTCGGACGGGATTAAACTCCGCCCCCAACGGCAATCATTGTAAAGGGGGGGGGGCGCTCATGTCCCCCATAGCGAACCAGGATCATGGTAGGTTCGAGTGGCGGAGGAAGAGCAAATCGCTATCGGACATCGACGGCCTGCACCCATTCAAATAAAGGTGAAGATATGAAAATAGCGGTTACCCTTATTTTGCTTTCAGGATTCACAACGCTGCCGCTGGCTAGCACTCAAGTGCCGTCCGACGAACACGGCAACGGGATGGTTGAGCCGGCAAAACAATCCGACGACGCCATACTGGTGTTTTCGAGCCTGGAGCTCGATCAGACGAATGTGGCAGCATCAATATCAATGGCTACGATCGGCATTTTTCCGTAAGGTTTCCCACCTCGTATGACAAGAACAAAGCCTATCCAGTCGTTCTGTTTTTTCATGGTTGTATGTGTCGTCCCAGTCACACCGAAGAAATCATAAAGAGTTATTTGGATTGGAAACCGAGATTGGATTCGTATAAAGACGATTTCATCACCATCAAAATGTCTGCATTTTCCGAGAAGAAACCGGAAGTTCCCCAGGAAGTTGCTCAAGGTGGAGCACGCGGCATGTGGTTCTGGCATGAAGGTTTTGAGTCAGAGCGTGACGATTACGCGTTCGTTGATACGTTGTTAACAGAGTTACTGTCGTCGTCTGATATCAACATCGATCCGGAAAACATTTTGGGATTGGTCATTCATCGGGGGCGATCTTCTTACTCTCGTACGTACTCGGCGGCCCGGTCGATCTAACCGATGTCAGCATAGATGACGCCTATACATTTAAAGCCATTTCCGTAACGGGAGGTTCAACGTTACGAAAAGGAATTGTCGATTTCAAAGAGAATACACCTGGCACATTGCCGTCTGTTTTACACATCCAGGGCGAGCGGGATAAAGGGCTGTGGTTTAACGATCGGGAAACGGGTAAAAGTGGTATCAATTTCCTGGAATTTGCCACTCCTTCCCCGGCAACGTTTATTGACGGATTACGAGACACAACACATGGGCTGACGTACTCTGCGTGGGACGAAAACACTCCCTCAAATCCAAGTACCCTGGAAAGATGGGCTAAGCATCTCAATCTCGAGTATTCAGGGTACGAGGAATATTCCCAATACTACCTCTATAACTTTGTGCCGGTAACGACTTCAGAGAAGGTGCTCGTCGGCGTGAGGATCAAAGACTGCGGGCATAGCCTTACCGCGGATCAATTACAATCTGATTTCTTCCGAATATTCTCACAGCAAAATGGCGATTTGTCGGAGTACGACAGCGCAATATCTCGAGACACGGCGATGACGCTTTGCCGATAGCAGCGATTATTATGCATCTCAAAAGCCGAGGACAGGGTGGAGGAATCGCAGGATGACCTTCCCTCGACTCTTCGCCGTCATCGTCACGATCGTCGTTCACGTAGTCCGGACGCTCTCCCGATCGCGGGCGGACCTCCTCCTGGAAAATCTCGCCCTGCGGCAGCAGTTGACGACCATGAAAAACAAGAGACCAAGACCCCGCCTCAACGACACAGACCGAGGCTTCTGGGTCGCTCTTCGGGAAGCCTGACCAGGCTGGGCCAGCCACGCTGTTCGACTCGTTCGAGACTACATCGCCTACCATCACGAGGATCGCACCCACCTCGGTCTCGGCAAGGAGACACTGCTCAGTCCCCGGCCAGTTTTTTCAGCGTTTCCTGGTGATGTGAACGGCTGATGCGATAGCGACTGATGGACAGGATCACCCCCATCCAGATCAGAAAAACCAGCGGCCCGTAGATCAACCCCAGCTTGGCGATAATGTCCGGCGGCACGTCGCCGACAGCTGTCTCGGTGGGGAACGCGATCAGCGACAGCAGAACACCGGCAATCGCCGTACCCAGGGCGTCGGCGCACTTTGTAGAGAAAGTGATGGCGGAGGAGATCACTCCTTCGTTGCGACGCCCAGTCTCCAGTTCCGTTTGCTCGGTCAGATCCGCGATCATAGAGCGCCAGCAGACGTCGAACACCAGGAAGAGAATGGTCTCGAAAAATCCGGCCACCAGCATGATCCAAAAAAGGGCCTCACTGCCGTTGTCGGGGAAGAAGCCGAGCAGGCGCAGGCTGATGGGAACCACGTTGATGGCCA
>JAAESQ010000620.1 GCA_024229275.1 bacterium
CCATCGGTACTGCGTCGGCCATCGCGCGCAGCACCGGCAGCAGCGCTGGCGCAAGCGAATCGCGTTGCAACCAGCCAACCTGATCGCGTGGCGGGCGATTCGTGCGTTCAATCCGCGCGCAAACATGGAAGGCCGTCCGGTAGAGCACGGTTCGCGTCTTGCGCTCACCGCCAAAGATGGTTCAAGCCGGAGCAGGGATCTTGGCTGCTGCGAATTGGGCAGACAGCAAGACCGCATTCAAGCCCGGACCTGGCATCGTGTTGTGCCCCACCAGGTACAAATTGCTCAGATCGGGATCCTCGTTGGGAAAGAACTCCTTTCCGAGATCCAGCTTCGTCACCTGGCGGCCAAACGCAGCTCCATAGGGCAGGGAGTATTCCGACTTCAAGTACAGTGGGGTCCGATGGAACCCTTCGAGGATGTTCGCTGACAGGTTCGGCAAGAGGTATTCCTCGAGTCTCGCTACGATGTCTTCGACCAGCGGCGCGCTCACCTCTTCCCAGCGAATGTCGGATTGCAGATTCGGTACCAAGAGGTAGACGCTGAAATGGTCCCCGCCTTCCGAAGAGAAGCTGCTGTCATAGAAGCTGCCGCGATAGACACCAAGCAATAGCTCGTCTGGCATGACCCCTTCGTCATGGATCTGCGAATAGAACTTCCTGGGATCACCAGGAAAGACGACCATCATGGACGGTAGGTCGGAATAGCACTGACGTGTTGTGAAATGATACGAGAACACACTCGGTGTGTACCTGATTTCTCCCAAGAGTTCTCTGGACTTCGCGCCGCACTCATCTGAGAGCAAGCTGCCGTAGAGATCATGAGGCGAGATATCACTTATCAAGTGGTTGCACGATATCTTCCTCCCGGACTGCAGGACGGCCATCCTGATCTCTCCATCTCTGCACTCCAAGCTGGTGACGGGATCTCCTGTGATCACTTCGATGCCGACATCCAGCATCAACTTCTCGAGAGGCTCTACGAGCCCGCCCACTCCGCCGGGAGCCGTGAAGCTCCCCCACATTTCCTGCATGTGCAGCATCATGATGTAGAAGCTGCTCGTCGAGTAGGGGCTCTTTCCCAGTAGAGAGGTTCGGTAGTTGATGGCCATTTGCACAGTTTCATCTTTGACGTGTTCTGCGACGACTTCCGCAAAGATTTCTGTGGAGCCTTCCATCTGCTCGACTTGCCGCCTCGAGCAATCGTAGAGCTGTTGATACTGCGCCGCGTGGTCATCGCTTCGCTTCTTCAGGCTGGACAAGGAGAACTCCAGGTTTCCAAGATCCAGACTCGTCTTGTCGTCATAGATGAAGCGTGTGCGCATGTCGTCTGTGCGAATCACATCGACGTAGTCATCCACCTTCTTGCCATGCA
>JAAESQ010000621.1 GCA_024229275.1 bacterium
CCAGGGCAAGATCCGCGCGCGTTTATTCGAGACCGAGGACGCGTGTGATACGCTCCGGATCAAGAAAGAGATCTCCTTTGGGAAACCAATCTATTGACCCTTGCGTAGCCAATGATCGTGTTCACAGGGGTAGTTTTGCGTACGCGAAGAAGGAACGCATGAGCGTTTGGTCTTCGCGTTGTTCCAACATCGATTCGCAGACCGCAGTTTGCAGGTGGTCGAGGTCATCAGGAATGAAGTTGGGTAAGTCGGCGTACTTGGTGTGGTTCCAGCACTCCTCCACCGGATTTAACTCTGGGGCGTACGCCGGCAACCACTCGAACTCGAACCAATCCGGACGTTCTTCTTCGAAATATGCAGCCGCCGAGCGATGGGCGCCTAGACGATCCCAAACCACAATCACTTTGCGGCGATAATGATGGTGCAACTGCCGGAGCAACTCAACCATCTGGTCGGTGTCCGCGTTCTTCAGCAAGAACTGAAAATAGAGCGATAGCCGGTGACGAACGGGAGAAACGCCAATGAGGCCGACCACGCTAAGTCGATCGTGTCGATCCCAGGCGTCTTGGAACGGCGTCTGCCCCGAGGGAGCCCAAGTGCGTCGCCGCACCGGTTGCAGCATGAAGCCGCTTTCGTCCAAGAAAACAATGGGCGTCAGCTTGCGCTTCGCCCCCTTTTTATTCGCGGCCACTCCTGCCTGCGCCACCGCCGAATATCCGCTTCGTTGCGCTCTCGCGCTCGTTGCTCGGGCTTCTGGGGTGTCCAGCCCAAGCTGCGGAGTATCTTCCAGACGTGA
>JAAESQ010000622.1 GCA_024229275.1 bacterium
CTCGGTGAGGTCGCGCCCCGGGTGCTTAGCACGGCGTCTTTCCGGGGCGGAATGATCACGCTGGCGCTCGGGGAATGGGCCTCCACTGCGGCGTAGACCGGCTCCTGATCGTAAATGCCATCACCGATGAAGCGGTCGATTTCCCGATCAACTTGAGCTAACAACACCGGCACTTGCGACGGGTCTTGCTCGTGGCTATCGGTCATAGAGGACGCACTGATCCAGCCCTGGTCATCGACGCCGATGTGCAGTTTCTTCCAGCGTTTGCGCTTCTTCTCGCCGTGCTTCTTGGTATGCCATTCACCTTGACCGCAAACCTTCAAGCCGCTACTGTCAACGATCAGGGATATCGGTCCCTGTGGCGCACGATCGACCTGCTGTCTGATCTCTACCGTGGCATTGCGTCGCGAGAGTGTCGTATGATCCGGACAGGGAAGGACCAAGTCCATCAGCGTCAAGACGGAGCGGAGAACTCCTTCGGTCTGGCGTAGGGGCAGGTGAAACAACAATCGAAGCGCAAGTGTAGTCTGAATGGCAATATCCGAATAGACTCGTTGCCCGCCGCGTTTTCCGGTCTTCGCCGCTGTCCAGGCCTCGATGGCCTCTTGGCTCAGCCACAGCGTGATGTCACCCCGATCCCGCAACGCTTGATCATACTCTGGCCAGTTTTTGACGCGATACGTGGTTTTGTATTTCGGATGTCGATTGGCTCGTTTATGGGGTTCGGTCACGGTCATCACCGTTGGATATCGGGGTTTATGATGCACCCAGCATGAAGATCCATCCCAGGCGAGTCAAGACCAACTGTGGGATTCATGCACCAATTCCGCCTTCGGTCGAAATCGACCCACTTCCGGATCACACCTTGGCGTTATGAGAGCAGCCGGCAAGGCTGCGATTCTAGGAGGGGGCAAGTCCCTCTATCGTCAGTTGCCGAGAGGCACTGCGGTAGGAGCAACATGGTTCTCCAAGTGTACGAAAACGTTCTTGCTGAGCTGCAAGGCCGGATCGAAGACCATCCTTCAGGGGTGCAGATGGAAGACTTTGTTCATGATCTTCCACTCCCCGTCGACCTTTAGCAGCGTGAACAAGTCGGTGAACCGGTAACCGGTCCAATTGTCGAGTTCAAGCCGCACGGTGGCAAGCGTGTCAATGAGGTCGATGCTGGCGATCCGTGCTTGGAGCCCGGTGGCTGGGCCGTTCTCGTCATTCCAGGCAAAGAGCTGCTGGATGGGGCCGGCGAACAGGTCGGCAC
>JAAESQ010000623.1 GCA_024229275.1 bacterium
ACAACGCTCACGATCTTTGGTAGTACGCCTCCCCGCAGCAGGACGACCGCCAGGATGATCGCAGCGAGTGGCTTCCAGTCCCAACTTCTCTCTGGCTTGTCTCTGTTGCGATAGTCGCTCAGGGCTCCCCTAGCCGACGCTAAGCCCCTTCGGATCAATTCGGCTGCTTTGTCGCCAAGGCCATCGAGATGCGGCAGGACGCCACTGACGATGCCTATAGTCACAATGCCGACCAACTGAACGAACGACAAGATGGCAGCACCCAGTGCGACCAGTAACTGGCCGTTCCCGAATCCTTCCTGCGGCTGGGAAGAGAATGCCCACTCGACCCATCCATCCCGCCAAAGGACGAAGCCGATGTAGATCACCCCCGCTCCAACGATAGTCTGAAATGCCTTGTTTTCTTTAACGCTGCTCATCTGCAAACTCCTCTTCCAGCCATTTTGTGATAAGTTTCATGGCGAATCGGATCGCCAGCGAGATGAAAATCGACGTCACTACGCTCGAAAACCCGTTTGACCCGAATTCGAGTCGTCGAGCGATGATCTCATCTTGAGCCCATCGACATGCGTACCGATGCCGTGTATTCGGCGAGAGCCCGTCTTGTCGCTTTGCTCGCTCCCAGTTTTTTCGAGCGATGTCCCGTGCTCGTGTCTTCTTTCGCTTGGAAAGTATCATCGGCTAAGAACTCCCATAAGTTTGTGCAGCTCCGAATTCATGGTCGCATAGCAGTTTGACCCATCAGTGCCAAACAGGGGGCCAACCAACTCACCCCGTGAATTGAATACACCGCCGCCGGAATCGCCTGGGATCGCGGGAGAGTCGA
>JAAESQ010000624.1 GCA_024229275.1 bacterium
ACAAGGGCGCGATCCTGGGCACCTTTCAGTACATGGCCCCCGAGCAACTCGAGGCCAAGGAGGTCGACGCCCGCACCGACCTATTCGCGCTGGGCGCGCTGATTCATGAGATGGTCACGGGGCGGAAGGCGTTCGAAGAAAAAACCCAGGCGAGCCTGATCACAGCCATCATGTCGGCAGAGCCACGGCCGATGTCGGAGCTTCAGCCCATGACGCCGCCTGTACTGGATCGCGTCGTCAAGCGCTGTTTGGAGAAGGATCCGGACGAGCGGTGGCAGTCAGCCAAGGATCTGACGGCTGAGCTGGAATGGGTTGCCGAGGGCGCGTCTGCGGTAGCCGCGCCGGAACCGGTTATCCGGCGAAAGAAGAGTCGCGAACGCCTCTTATGGGCGGCGGCGGTGATCGGCAGCCTGGCCCTGGCGGCGGTTGCCTTTTTCCAGCGCGGCCCTGCGGATGTACAGGTGCAGAAGTTCTCCGTTCTGCCGCCGGAGAATGCAGTCGCACTTCACCCTAATGCGACTCCGGTCGTCTCCCCGGATGGTCAAAAAGTAGCCTTCGTGGCCACGGATGATTCAGGAGTGCGACTCATTTGGGTACGTTCCTTTGATTCGCTCACCGCACGGGCGCTCCTCAGAATCACCTTGCTTGCTGATGGTGATTCATTGATTTTGGGTCGAGCTAAATGAGGGAAGCATTGCCAACCCCCTCACGGTACTTGACAAAAGCGACCGGAGGGGGCTGTCTCCTTGTTAGCAAAAACAAGCAAGGAGATACCATTTGTGGCAGAAAATTCTTCAAAACTCAAGTTTTTTCCTCAGCCTTCTGCAGTTTGACTGTGATCTAGCCGAGCAGTATCGGGGCGCCGGGTGTTCTTGCGGCGGGAAGCTGCACAGCGCCCGGTATGAGCGACAGCCACGCGGTGGTCCAGACGACTTGCCCATTGAATTCAACATGCGCGAGAGCTTCTGCTGTGCCGAGGAAGGCTGCCGGCGGAGAACCACCCCACCTTCGTTACGGTTTTTGGGCCGGCGGGTCTACCTCGGAGCAGTAGTTGTGCTCGTATCGGCAATGCTCCACGGCATCACCGAGAAGCGAGCCAAGGCGATACGGGAGTTTGTGGGAGTGAACCAGCAGACACTTGAGCGTTGGCGGGAGTGGTGGCAGGAGAACTTCACACGTACGCAGTTGTGGAAGGGAGTACGTGCCCGTTTCGTGCCGGCAGTGGACAGCTCGAAGCTACCAGCGTCGTTGCTCGAACGTTTCGGAGAACCTACCAAGCCAGAGGCGCTTCTCGCGGTTCTCCGGTTACTAACGCCACTGACTGCGGGGTCGAATTGCGCGATGGCTATTTCGCCACCCGCATAATAATAAAATATATTTCGTGGCCAAAATCGGGTATACCCTCTCTTGAGGAGAAAATCCGACATGAAAGGCCACAAAGATGAATCATCCCGCGAGCGTTGGGCACGATTTCGTTTCTCGGTGATCGGTCCTTTGTTGGCGGCCCCACCGCCCACGGGACAACTGCGCGCAGAACTTCAACAACTGGCGCGCAAGGCTTACCGACACCCCGAAACAGGAGCTCCCACATGTTTTGGCTTATCGACGATCGAGCGCTGGTACTACGCAGCTCGTGAAGCACGCGATCCAGTGACGGAACTGAAGAACCGGCGTCGAAAAGACGCCGGTGAACATCCAAGCCTTGGGCTTTTGGTTCGCCAGGCGTTTCGTGCGCAATACCGAGAGCACAAGAGCTGGAGCTACCGCCTTCATTGCGACAACGTGCGAGCGCTGGCGGAGGCCCAGCCCGAACTGGGACGCGTGCCTTCCTACGAAGTGGTACGGCGATGGATGAAGTCCCAAGGGCTTTATCGTCAACGCAGGAGGCGGCATCGGCATACGGCTGGAGCCCTTCTCGCGGAAAAACGTCTCGAGTGTCTCGAAGTCCGGAGCTACGAAGCAGAATACGTGGGAGGGCTCTGGCACTCAGACTTTCATTCCGGCTCGCTTCCGATCGTTACCCGGAAGGGCGAGTGGCTCATACCTCAACTTCATGGTGTCCTCGACGACTGCTCGCGCTTGGGCTGTCATGCCCAGTGGTACCTGGCTGAGACCTCCGAAAACTACTTCCACGGAATGTCGCAGGCCTTTCAGAAATGGGGGCTGCCCCGGGCGCTGATGAATGACAACGGAGGGGCCGAGACCGCCGCCGAGATTGAGCAAGGTCTCACAGAGCTCGGCATCATCCAAGAGCTCACTCTTCCTTATTCGCCTTACCAAAATGCCAAACAAGAGGTGTTCTGGGCTCTCATCGAGGGAAGGTTGTTGCCGATGCTCGAAGGAGTTAAGGATCTGACACTTCAGCAGCTGAATGAAGCCACGTTGGCTTTCGTGACGATGGAGTACAACCGAGCGGTTCACTCCGAAATTGGGACCTCACCGCTCAAGCGGTTCCTCGAACATAAAAACGTGCTTCGCGACAGCCCCGGCAGTGATGAGCTCCGTCGGTGCTTTCAGATGAAGGCTTCTCGCAAGCAGCGTCGAAGCGACGGTACCCTTACCGTGGAAGGCATCCGCTATGAGATACCCTCCCGCTTCCGGCACCTGGAGAGGCTCTCGGTTCGCTATGCGCGCTGGGACATGAGCTCGATCGATCTAGTCGACGAGCATACCGGGGTGCCTCTCGCGACGCTTTATCCGCTAAACAAGACACGAAATGCGGAGGGTGAGCGCCGCCGGCTTGAACCTGTGGACAACGGTGGACCTCCACCCGCCTCGGGCACGGCGCCGCTTCTTCGAAAACTTCTTGCCGAATACTCGGCTCTGGGGTTACCACCCGCCTATCTACCCAAGGAGGAAAACGATGAATAAGAAACTGCTGCAACTGTTCGGATTGAAGTTCAACCCCTTCTCGCCGGAACTCCCCATTGAAGCAATACGTCTGAGCCCAGCTGTGGAGAGCTTCTTATGGAAGATCGAGCATGCACTTGCCCTGGAAGGCGGCTTTGCGCTGATCGTGGGTGATCCCGGCACAGGAAAGAGCGTAACGCTGAGGCTTCTTGCCGAACAGCTATCGAACCAGCCAGAGTTGACCGTGGGGGCGGTCTCGCGACCCCAGGCCAATGTCGCCGATTTCTACCGGGAGATGGGTGAGGTGTTTGCTGTGACGCTTCGTCCCCACAACCGCTGGGCCGGAGCCAAGGTGCTTCGCGACCGATGGCAGGCGCACATCGAGACGACGCTTCTTCGTCCTGTGCTTCTAGTGGACGAGTCCCAGGAGATGACGCCGGCAGTACTCAACGAACTCAGACTTTTGTTGAGCACCCACTTCGACTCCAGGCAGATCCTCACGGTGGTGCTCTCGGGGGACAGAAGGTTTGAGGAGAAGCTGAGGCGAGAGGATCTCCTGCCGTTGGGAAGCCGCATCCGTACCAGGCTCAAGCTCGAATACGCCGAACCCGCTGAGCTCCGGGTATCTCTCGAGCATCTGCTTGCTACCGCAGGCAACCCGGCGCTGATGACCCGCGAGCTCATTGTCACACTTTCCGAGCATGCCTTGGGCAACTACCGCGTGTTGGCAAGTTTTTGCGGTGAACTTCTTGCCGCAGCCGCTCAGCGAGAACTGCCGCAGATCGACGAGAAGCTCTACTTCGAGGTCTTCAAGCCGCCCAACGCGACGGCACCGCGACGCCAAACAACCAGCGCGCCTTCTCTGGCTCATTCACGGTCATGAAACTGCTGCCCGTTCAACCCGCCTATAAACTCGACGCCTCACGGGGGGCCGGCCCCCGGTGGCTCATCGAAGGGCTGTGGGCCGACCAGGCTGTCGGAATCGTCGGGGGCGAGCCCAAATCGTGCAAGAGTTTCCTTGTCCTTGATATGGCTGTTGCAGTGGCTTCCGGCTCGCCTTGTTTACGTCACTTCCCCGTCGCCCAGACCGGTCGTGTGCTGCTCTATGCCGCCGAAGATGCTCCTCTTGTCGTACGACAAAGGCTGGAAGGCATCTGCAGCCTCTCCCAGCTCAACCTTACTCAACTCGACATTCAGGTCATTACCGCCCCTTCGCTCCGGCTCGACAACATCGATGACCAAAAACGCCTTCGCGATACCGTGGACCAACTTCGTCCAAAGCTCTTGCTGCTCGACCCTTTTGTTCGTCTGCACCGCATAGACGAAAATCTTTCTTCTGAAGTCGCCGCGATTCTAGGATACCTTCGTTCTCTCCAGAGGCTCTTCAAACTTGCGGTAGTCGTCGTACACCATGCTAAAAAAGCAGCTCACCATATCCGAGCCGGTCAAGCCCTTCGGGGCTCCTCTGAATTTCACGCCTGGGGCGATAGTAACCTCTATATCAAACGCCGGGCCGAAAAACTCACTCTGACCGTCGAGCACCGCGCCGCCCCAGGACAAAACGACCTCCCTTTGACCCTCCAGGGAACGGATGACCAGATCGGCCTATGCCTGCTCGAACGTCCGCCACCTCCAAAGCCGCCTCGCTCTCCCACCGGAGAGCAGATCCACGATGCCCTAAGCGAAGCCAAAGTACCGCTCAGAGTCTCCGAGATTCGTCAAATCTGTCGAATCCGTACGGAAACCGTCTGCAACATGCTCGTTCAGCTGCAAAAGGAAGGCCGGGTGATAAAAACCCATCAGGGTTACCAGCTCGTCTCCGCTCCTGATCCCGTTTCCCTTTCACGTTCTATATAGAGTTGTTGGGAAACGGAAACGGGAAACCATCAGCTGGCTATTTCCTATGAAAGATCTCTTCACCTGCATCCCTCAGCTACGTGTCCCTCATTTATCTAGACCATATGCTCATCGATTAGCGAGACCATGCTCACTTGAACCTGAAAACCGATTAACCGGAGTTTCCTCTCTGTCGTTTTCACGCTCTCTTTTTGCCTGCTTCAGCTCTTCTCGTCTCAATCGCGTTTCGCACTACCTTCTTGTCGCTGAAGATCCTCTTTCCTCTCCGATCTCAGCTCGATTGCCAG
>JAAESQ010000625.1 GCA_024229275.1 bacterium
GACATTCGCGGTGAAGAAGAACTGGGAGTAGGCAAAGAAATCGGCCGAAGTGTCGATGCGCTCCTGAACCAACGTCAGTATATCGTCGAGTGCTTCATCGTTGAGGTACTCTGCGCAGATCCGCTGACGAAGCTCTTTCACTTCCAGTGTGCGCATCAAGCGTCCGTTCAACCAGGTCAGCTTCTCGAGGTCGAAGACTGGGCCGCCGAGGCGAATGTCTTCGAGCTTGAAGTTGGCGACGAACTCCTCGAGGGTGAACTCCTCACGCTCGTCCGGCATCGTCCAACCCATCAGCGCCAGGTAGTTGAGCAGAGCTTCGGGAAGAAAGCCGGCCTGACGGAAGTAGTTCAGACTCACCGGGTTCTTGCGCTTCGAGATCTTCGACTTGTCGGCGTTTCGTAACAGCGGCAGATGACAGAAGACCGGCAGGTCCCATCCGAAAGCCTCATAGAGCCGCACATGCTTCGGCAACGACGAGATCCACTCCTCAGCTCGGACCACATGGGTGATGCCCATCAGATGGTCGTCGACGATGTTGGCGAGGTGATAGGTCGGGAAGCCGTCAGACTTCATTAACACCTGGTCGTCAACCTGAGCATTCTCGATCCGAATCTCGCCGCGCAACAGGTCCGTCGCGACCGACTCACCATCATCGGGCATCGCCAGCCGAATCACGTGCGGCTCACCGGCCGCGATCTTCTGCTTCACCTCGTCCGGCGACAGCGACTCACAGTGGCCGTCATACCCGAGCTGCGCCTTTTCTTCACGCTGCTTGGCGCGCAACTCGTCGAGGCGCTCCTTGGTGCAGAAGCACGGATAGGCAGCACCGGAATCAACCAATTGCTGCGCATGCTCGGTGTAGATCTCTGAGCGCTCACTCTGACGATACGGACCGTGCGGTCCTCCGACGTCAGGGCCTTCGTCCCACTCAATCCCCAGCCACCGCAACGCATCAAAGATCATCCCCTCGCTGGCGGGATGGCTTCGCACTCTGTCGGTGTCCTCGATGCGGAGTACGAACTCGCCGCCGTTCTGCTTGGCGAGGGCGTAATTGAAGAGTGCGACGTAGGCGGTACCAACATGGGGGTCGCCCGTCGGGCTCGGCGCAATCCTGGTCCGGACATGGTGTGCCATCGGGATCTCCAAAAAAGACCGCCAGGAGGCGGTCATCGGTCGCTGATGTCGATGGCGGAGAGGGCGGGATTCGAACCCGCGGTCCAGGTTACCCCGGACAACTGCTTAGCAGGCAGCCCTGTTCAACCACTCCAGCA
>JAAESQ010000626.1 GCA_024229275.1 bacterium
ATACCGCAACCCACCGCGCAACCTGTTCTTCTTTGATGAATGCCCCGGCATCCAGATCCTCAAGCGACTCACGCCGGATCTGCAGACCGAGGCCATGAGCAAACGCCTCGAGGAGTTCGAGTACATCCGCAATGGGACCCTCGACGTGCTCGCCTTCCTCAATCACGCCGACGGCACAGTGTACCTCGAGTGTCATGGCGATCACAAAACCGACACCTTGGTGGAGGTGTTCCGGCGCCATGCGGGTCAATTCCCACCCACCGAATCGCTGCACTACGTGATGGACAACCTTTCTTCTCATCGCGCTTATCCATTTTGCCGACTGGTGGCCGAGCTCAGCGGGATCGAGTGCCCAACCGAGCAAAACCTGCCCACCCAGGCCGAGCGGGTTGAATGGCTGGCCCGAGAAGACAAACGGATCGTCATTCACTTCACTCCCTACCATGGTTCCTGGCTCAACCTAGTCGAAATCTGGTTCGGCATCATGGGTGGCAAGGTGCTCAGCGAATCGTTTGCATCACCGGACGAGATCAAGACGGCGCTGGACGCGTTCATGGCCGACTGGAATACGCTTCTGGCCCACCCCTTCCACTGGTCATACGACGGCAAAGGGCTGCATGAGAAGGCCGTGCAGCGCTTCACAAAGATGCTCCACCGTTCGGCCGCAACCATGGAAATACGGATCCTGACCAAGCAGATGATGCTCTTGACCAATCTTCTCAGGGACTACTTCTCGGAAGTCTCGAAGGACTGTTGGAAACAATTCGCGGCAACGGTATCGTCACAATCCCAGACGATCGCTGACCTCATCCAACGAGAAGAAGGGCCGCTACGAAAGAAGAAAGCACAGCAAGCGGCCGCCGATCTGACTGCAGCCCTACAAGAACACCGACCCCTGATCGAAGACATGGCAGCATGAAGAACTCAAACTGCCAAAATCCAGCGCAGAACTTATGGGACGGGCTACTAGTAGGCCGTCCCATAAGTTCTGACCTATTTCTCGGCAATACAATATCTTTGTCAAAACGTCTGCAACAAACCCATAATTAGGCTATAATCGTCCATATTCGACCTTATAAAGGGCTGTTATTGACGAATCGATGGGTTTATTAGAGGACGGAGGGCAGATCATGGATTGCCGAGATGTCGATTTCTCCCCGGAGAAGTCGGAAGAGCGGATCAACCGCGCATTACAGGTGTTCCCACACAGGCTGTTGATGCGGGTCTTGGCGTTTGCGCTCCATCTGTTGGGGGCACGACGGAGCGTTGTGGCCGCGATGGTGGAGATGCCGGAGGAGTCGGTCAAGACGGTTGTGCGCCTCGTGTTGCGTGACGGCTTCCCTGCCCTTCGCGACCGCCGTTGGTCCGAAGTGGGGTCCGTTATCCGTGCAACACCGAGTCCATCGCCGATCACCGCCCGCCGGGAGGCCGATGGACGCATTGTGGACTTTGGACCGAATGCGACGCTGAAAATCCCCCTCGCCCACACCGTTCAGGCGAGGACGGTCTTGTTGTCGCTGTTGAACGCCGGCCTGCTTTCTGTGCAGGAGACCGCTTCGGTCTTGGAAATGAGTGCCGCGCATTGCCGTGAATTGAGCCGAAAGCTGGTGAGCCACGACGTGGTGGACGCATTGGTCGACAAGCGACAAGGCCAGAAACGCGACTACCGCGTCGGTCCCGAGCAAAAGGCCGAGATCATTCAACAAGTGGTTGCCCGGATCGTAACCGGGCATTCCACCTCGAGCGAAGTAGTGGCGGAGCGCGTGAACGAACGGACCCAGGCTCGGTTGTCGGCTCGAACGGTCCGCTGGCATATCAACAACCTCGGACTGGCCAACATCAACAACACGCTCCTCCAACTGGTCGAGTCACTAAAAAAAACTCCGGACGCTCGTTCTTGACGCCAACCTCCGCGTTGTGCCCGCACCGCTGTGCGGACAGCACGCAGAGGATCGGGTTTGCTGTATTCACCATGGCACTGGCGAGTCCACCGCGATGAGTTCGAGGCGGTCCCGTCGACAAGCGATGCTTGCTTTGACCCATGCCCGGGTGCCTGTCCATATCATCGCCCTCCTGGTGCAGTACTCGGTGGGGACTGTGCGTCGCTGGATTCGACGCAGCCAGACAACAGGTGAAGTCCGCGATCGTGCGCGTTCGGGGCGCCCACCCTGGTACCCGGAGGAAGCCAAGCTGCGAATGGTGGCGTTCTATTGCCAAACCCAGCCGTTACCCGGCTGTGGACGATGGACGTTTCGGTGGGCTGCCTATCGTCTGAAGGCCGAGCCGGATCGGTTGGGTACGTCCCCCAGTAAATCCACCCTGCATCGCATTCTGCAAAGTAACCGCTTGAAGCCGCACCAGTCCCGCTACTTCCTTCACATCACCGATCCCGACTTCTTCCCCAAGATGGAGCACCTCATCGGCTTATACCGCAACCCACCGCGCAACCTGTTCTTCTTTGATGAATGCCCCGGCATCCAGATCCTCAAGCGACTCACGCCGGATCTGCAGACCGACGCCATGAGCAAACGCCTCGAGGAGTTCGAGTACATCCGTAATGGGACTCTCGACGTGCTCGCCTTCCTCAATCACGCCGACGGCACGGTGTACCTCGAGTGTCATGGCGATCACAAAACCGATACCTTGGTGGAGGTGTTCCGGCGCCATGCGGGTCAATTCCCACCCACCGAATCGCTGCACTACGTGATGGACAACCTTTCTTCTCATCGCGCTTATCCATTTTGCCGACTGGTGGCCGA
>JAAESQ010000627.1 GCA_024229275.1 bacterium
AAGGACTGAACATGCTACCTCGCCAGGGACCGGTGAACCCGCCCGATCCCGGCACGCCTTCGCGCCCGTTGTCCGATGTAAAGATGAAGATGGTGTCTTCTCTTATCCCCAGCTCTTCGATGGTATCCAGGAGATCGCCCACATAGGCGTCCGTTTGCGCCAACACGTCGGCGAAGGGGCCGTTCTTGGTCTTGCCCTTGTAGTCGGGATGGGGGTCGGCCGGATCATGCGTCTGCGTGTAGGGGAGAAAGGCGAAGAAAGGCTGTCCGGCCTTGGCCTTGCGCTTGATGAAGTCGATGGCGTGGTCGGTGATTTCGCGATCGATCGTCGCGCGCTTGGCGCGGCCGTACACTTCTCCTTGTATTGGCTTCTGACCCCGATTTCCCGTCATGACGTAGGTGAACACGGCACTCGGGTGGACGCCCTCCTCAAAGATGGTGCTATCCGGCCAGTGGGCTCGGTCCGATGACCTGGGGATTCCATACCACTCATCGAAGCCCTGGTCCGTGGGATAACGGCCCTCGGTGTCTCCCAGATGCCACTTCCCGAAGATTCCTGTCGCGTAACCGGCATCCGAAAGCATCTCCGCCAGTGTGTGTTCGTACTTGGTGATGCCGTACCAGATGTCTCGGGGAGGCAGCTCGTCTTCTTGCAGCCGGGTGCGAATGCCATAGCGCCCGGTCATCAGGGCCGCGCGCGAAGGTACGCATTCCGCTTCGACGTTGTAATTCGTCAACAGAAAACCCTCGTTGGCGAGGCTGTCGATTCTGGGCGTCGCCGCTCCTCGCAGCACACCTCCACCGTACACGCCGACTTCTCCATAACCGAAATTGTCCATCAAGACGAGGACGATGTTCGGCTTGCTCGGATTCCCGGGAGCGGCCAGGAGCGGAGAAGCGCACACCACGACCGCAAGGCAGAATAAGGGGATTCTCACGGGTCGCAAGCTGATCGACATGGTCACTTCCCTTCGTCTTTCCTCAGAGGCCGGATCTCGAGCTCCCAGTCGGCGTGATCCTCAGGGCCGGCCGGGCCGATCTTCCCTTCTGCAGACTGCAGGAGTTCTACCGGGTCGTAGGCAACGCCGTCTCTGAATACAAACTTGATGTCTCGCGCTTTTTTGATGTCATCGAGGGGGTCGCCGCGCACGACGACAAGATCTGCGAGTTTGCCGGCCTCTATCGAGCCGAGGCGTGCATCGACACCCAAAGCTCTCGCGCCGTTGATGGTGGCAGCCTTGAGGACGGCAGCTGGCGGAATACCCGCATAGGTCATTGCGAGTAACTCGCGGTGATAGGCGAAACCAGGGAGCAGAGTCGTATAGACGGGCTCGTCCGTGCCGACAACCAGGAGATGGGCGCCACCGGCATCGAAGAGTGATTTGAGTTCAAGCACCCGTTGCGCGAATTCCTCGGCGTCAGACTCGGGCGGAGGCGGACCACGTTTCTCGAGTAAGGCCTGCGTGTACGGTGTGAAATACTTCGCTTCGTCAGTCCACAGCATTTCTGATGGATGTGCCAGCCGCTCGTTGATACCGCCGTACATTTGCAGGGTGGCAACGTAGTAGACATCGTGCGCCAGCATCAGATCGATCATGTGCTGCATTTCCGAGCTGCGCGGGCCACCACTTCCGAGCGTGAGCTGGTGTTCAACGCGATCCAGATCCATGAGAATCGCGTCCCGCAACCCCACATCGTATTCGACGTCGTAATTCGCGAGGTGGGCTGCGGCCGTCATGCCACGCTTGTGCGCCTGTTCGATGAGGACCTTCATTTCACCCGGCGTTGCCTGTTTGATCTTGATACTGATGACGCCTTGCTCGGCCCAGGCATCCACTTCGCTGCGGATTTCGTCTTCGGTGATGTTGTTGGGCCAAGCAATGCACTCATCCGCCGCGATCTTGACGTTGTATTCACAGCGGAACCCGCCGAAGTATGGGCCCGATGCGAACAGTCGTGGCCCGATTGATTCACCGGCATCGATCCGATCGCGTTGAGTGATGACTCGCTCGGGATAAAACTCTCCGGCGGACCAGGTCGATGTCACACCGTTCGCCAAGAAGACGATACCGTTGTAGACGACCTCTTCCACACGGCCGTTATCGACGAGGTCCAGGTTGAGGTGTGCGTGCAGGTCGATGAGCCCTGGCAAGATCGTGTCGGATTCGGCCAGGTCGATAACCTCAGCCGTGCTCAGAACCTGCTGCTGGACATCGGCATCGACTTCCACAATCTTGCCGTCCTTGATGACGATGCCCGTGTTGGGCCGGCGCTCCTCGCTGACGCTGTCAAACAACCAACCGCCACGAATGACCAGCTGCTCTTCCTGCCCCTCGGTCCACTGGGCCAGCGCCAATTGTGGAGCGAGCAGGAGCAGTACCATCTTGCCAACGAGTTGCAGGTCTTTTTTCATGGTGTTACCTCGTGTGTCTGGAACAGCACAGGGATGCTGAAAGGGTTAGGGCTACGCAAATGTCTGGTCACACGCTGTTTCCGTCTGCCGATCATACACCACCTGCCCGCCGCTTCCGTTGGCGCTGACACCACACCCCAATGGTCATCAGGCAGACATTGTCACCTACGGGCGCCGGAAACTAGGAGAGCCTGAAGGACTCACTCATCTACTCCAGGCAGATAGGGGTCCCGGCCGGGGGTCCATTTCCCGTAGCGCGATGAGCGGCCGGACCGGTACGGCCCGTTTTTAGGCCAATTCGGTGACTGCACGGTGGCCCTGTTCGACCGCCGTTTCGAGCATGGCGTTCGCACCTGCGTCAGCGTTCGCGATCGCGATGCGGCCGAATTGCTTGCGGGCGCGGATGTGGGGATAGCGCTCGTCATCGTCGTCCCAATAGACCTTGTCGAAGAGGGGGTTGTACCAGGTGTACGAGTAGCCGTGGGGCCAACGGTTGACCGTGATGCCTTCGATGTCCCGGGCCGGGTCGAATCCGCCGCTGCCGAGCATGCCGGCCAGTTGGCTGCGAATGCTGCGCTCGATGGTCTCGAAGGAGGTGGAGAGCATTTCGCGCCGCCCAATTCGATTCTGCTCGCGCAAGGTCAGCCCCTTGTTGGATCGATGCGGGAAACGCTCCATGTGGACGGTGATCGGGTCATCGGGACTCTTGGCGAAGGAGTAGTCTCCGAGACTGACGGGAAAATCGAGCATCGCATTGATGTGGTAGCTCCCGGGTGCGACTGCGCCTCCGAGACCCAGTTTCTTCCATGCCTTCCAGTTGCGCAATGCCACGGTTGTGTAGAGCATCGGTGTCTTGACCTGCAAGGCGAGAGCTTCGCGTTGGGGGGCGGGGAGCTCAGGGCACAAGTACGGGATCATCGCATTGTCGCAGGCGAGAACGCAGGAGCGTGCCTGCACGCTAGAGGCGCTACCGTTTTTCACATAGGTAACCTGAACCCGCTTTGCCGATTTGGGATCTCCATCGTGCTCGACGCCCACGACGGTGCTCTCCAGGCGCAATCGAACGGGTGAGTTCTCGCAGTCGAGCTTGGAGTAGTCGAATCGAGCCGTCACCACGTCTTCCATCGTGTTTCCGGGCGCGACCGCTGGAATCAACCGGCGCACCAGGAGACGAGCGATCGAGGCATTGCCGTCGGGAAAGTGGTGGATGTACGGCTCCGACTCCTCGGTATCCGGGAGCCCTGCGGCATCCCAGCCTGGAAGACCCACGTAGTCGAGAGCGTCATAGGCCGGGGTGGCATCGATGCCCACACCGGAGTCGGTCGTGAGATCCTGCAGGACGGCGAAGACATCGGGCTCGCTGATCTTCAGATGCTTGCTCAGAAAGTCCCGATAGCTCAGGGAATAGAGATACTCCACTTTTTCGTCGGGCGGGATTTCCGGGATCTGGTCCTTCCGGGTCACCAGCAGACGGAGGAATTCACGCCTCGCTGCCTCTGAGATCGGCATCTGTGCCACCGCTTCCTTGGGTCGGAGCGGAGACGGCGCGAGGGGGAGGAAACTCGCGAAGTTCCCAGGATCGAAGAGAACGAGGCGATCGACTCCCCAGTCCCGGCGATTGAAGTAGATCCCGGCCGCGAGTCCGTGGCGCTTGTAGAACTTCTGGTCATAGGCGGTGTCGAATTTTCCGGTGTCGACTCTGAGATCTCGTAGGAGGCCCTTGACCACATCGGAGTATCCCGATGGTGCTTCGAGGGTCTGGTTGCCTCCGTAACCGATGAGCGTTCGACCACCGACCTGAAACTCGTTGCGTCTGGCATGGCCGCCGAAGTCGTCGTGGTTGTCGAGGATCAGGATGCGCGCCTTCGGCTTCTGCTTCAAGAAGAAGTGCGCGGCAGCCAGACCGCTGATGCCTCCCCCCACGACGACGAGGTCATATGTATCGTCGTCGGCCTCCCGGACGGTCCCCCAATCGCGCCGACCCGTCAGCGCGAGCTTGTGGGCGACCCCGAATGAACCTGGGTGGCTTCCCCGAAACCTCGTGAGTGCCGGTGAATAGCCGGCCCCTCCAGTGTTCTCCAGCGCGAAGATCTGGTCCGGTGACATGCACAGCGTACCGACCGCCATTGCGCCCATCCCCTGCAGGAGATCTCTGCGGGAGATGGCGCGATCCATCCCGAGGTCACGGTCTCTCGAATTCATGTTCTCATCCTCTCGAGATTGGAAGCATCAATCTCCCTGTTCACGGGCGCGATGTGGTCACTCGGATTCCTCGGCGCTGTCATACGCTGTCTTCTCGATCACGACGAGCTCGCGGAAGTTCCCCTGCATCTCCCAGATTCCGACAAAGCCCTTTGGAACGACCAGGGACTCGCCGGCAACGAACTGCGTCACCTTTCCTCTCGCGTCGGTCAGGACGAGCTTCCCGCTCAGGACGAGAATGAACTCGTCGTAAGGCCAGGGCTCGTCGATCTTCAGCTTTGCGGGCTCCGCCTCGTACACCTCGACGACGACCTCCTCGCCACTGAAAATCGTGTGATAGCTGTGTTTCGAACGACCCGAGAGTACGATCTCCTTCGGAAAGGGCTCGAACTCCTCGAGGCCGAGCCCGGCTAGCTTGTCGGCGTCGAGACGGACGGGGGCGGGCGCCCCGATCTTCTCCCCCTCGGCCACGGCCACCGCCGCGAAGAGCAGGAGCGCTACCAACACAATCACGTTTTGTTTCATTCTCATTTCCCTTCTTTGACGACAGCTTATCCGACTCGGGTGAAACCGTCTCGTGGTCGTGCCACGAATATGAATTGAGGAGAAGACGACTGCTTCTACAGATGACGAAAACAGGACTATGATTGAATCTGCTTTAGAGAAAGGATCTTGCCATGAGGCTGACCCCCTTCAACCAGCGGACTTCAGAGTTATGTGAGCCGTACAACTGGAGTCTCTGGCAGAACTGGCTCCTGGCGGATATGTACGCCCCGGACCACATCCAGGAGTATTTTGCGATTCGCACAGCTTGTGGTGTGTTCGATATGTCGCCGATCCCCAAATACCATTTCCACGGACCGGACGTCGTCCGCTATCTGGATCGAATCGTCACCCAGGATGTTTCTCGCTGTGCAGTTGGGCAGGTTCTCTATACAACCTGGTGTGATGACGAGGGCAAGATCATGGATGATGGCCTGCTCTCCCGATTGGATGAAACTTCATTCCGATTGACCACCGGAGAACCTTGGCTGTTCTGGCTGGAAGACAATAGGGCGAATCTGGATGTGGTCATCGAAGATGTGACTGGGTTGGGCTGCCTGGCATTGCAGGGACCGTTCTCCCGGGAACTCCTCAAAACCCTGACTGACGCCGATTTGGACAATTTTCGTTACTTCCGGATCATGGAAACGAAATTGGCGGACCTTCCGGTAGAAATATCGCGGACGGGCTACACGGGTGATCTGGGATATGAAATCTGGGTGGAACCGCATCGGGCGATCAAATTGTGGGACACGTTGTTCGAAGCCGGCCAGGATTACTCGCTGATTCCCTTTGGCGATTACGCCCTCGAGATGGCACGTATCGAAGCGGGACTCTTGCTAACAGGAGCTGATTTCAACCCATCTCAGTTGGTTGTCTACGATTTCGAAAAATCTTCTCCCCTCGAGTTGGGCCTCAGCTGGGCGGTCAAATTGAAGAAAGACTTTTTCATCGGCCAGAAAGCCCTGCAGGATGAGCTTGCGAGGGGACTGGCCTGGAACACAGTTGGTCTTGAAGTCGATCTCGAATCGCTGGGAGCCGTTTATGCCGAGTTCGGAATGCCGCTCTATTTGCCCTATGAGGCGTGGATGGAAGCTGTGCCCATCTACTCCGAAGGTCGGCAAATCGGCAGAGCAACCAGCGGGACGTGGTCGCCTCTGCTGAAGAAATACATCGCTATAGCGCGGCTCGAAAGTCGATTTGCAAACCTCGGCACAGAGGTCGATATGGAAGTCACCATCGATGTTCAACGAAAACAGGCACGGGCAACTGTTGTGAAGATGCCGTTTTTCAATCCTGATCGAAAGACTTCGTACGGACAGGTGTGATTTCATGAACACGAAAACCAATAAATACGATGCAATCATCATCGGCGGCGGCCACAATGGTCTTACCGCAGCTGCATATCTCGCCAAAGCTGGCAAGCAGGTATTGGTGTTGGAACGGCGCCATCTTGTTGGTGGAGCGGCTGTTTCCGAAGAAATCTACCCGGGTTTCACATACACCGTTTATTCCTATGTTGTCAGCCTGTTGCCTCCGGAGATCATCAGGGAACTGGAATTGCCAAAACATGGGTTGCAGATCCTTCCGTTGGAGGGCTCGTTCACACCCACGGAAGACGGCAACTACTTCGCGAACTACCCTGATGAAGACGACACCCTCGATGAAATCCGGCGGCACTCGAGACGAGATGCAGCCATCTACCCCGTCTTCAGCAATATGATGTACGAACTCGCACGGGCGGTGAAACCGATCCTCACCATGATTCCACCGGATCCGGCAAACCCCGGCCTCAGTGGACTACGGACCATGAGCGCTTTTGGCAAACACTTCAAATCCCTGGGGAAAGAAAAGCTCTACTGGCTCACCAAAATCATGACCATGAGCGCGTCCGATTTTCTGAGTGAGTGGTTCGAGACCGATGTGCTCATCGCTTCCATCGCGCAGGTCGGCACGATCGGCACGTTCCTCGGTCCCAAATCGCCCGGCACCGCCTATGTGCTGCTCCACTACTACCTGGGCGAGTTGGATGGTGCAACATCTTCTTGGGGTATCCAAAAGGGTGGTACCGGCGGTGTCAGTGAAGCCATAGCCAGCGCAGCACGCAGCCATGGTGCAGAAATTCGATGTAACACCTCCGTCGAGCAAGTGACCGTAAAAAATGGACGGGCCGTCGGGGTGGCCCTGGATAACGGGGATGAGATCTCAGCCAAGACCGTCATCTCAGGCTGTGATCCCAGGGTGACCTTTCGCCAACTGGTGGATGAAAAGGAACTGCCGTCTGAATTGGTTGTTGCCATCGACAATTTCAAATTCCGCGGCTCGTCAGGCAAAGTCAACCTGGCGCTTGATGGTTTGCCCGATTACCCGGCCATGCAGGACAAAGCCTTGATCCGGACCATGCAGGAGATCTGCCCAAGTGTGGATTATCTGGAACAGGCTTACGATGATGCCAAGTACGGCAGCTTCTCAAAAAGACCACTGTTGGGATGCCTCATCCCCTCGGTGGTTGATCCCAGCATGGCGCCTCCAGGCAAACACGTCATGTCGATTTTTGTGCAGTACGCCTCCTACAACATGCCGCGCCATGGAGATCGCGACCAACAGCGGGATGCCTTTGGCAAGGCTGTCATCGACACACTGGCTGAGTTTGCACCCAACATCAAGGATTTGATCCTGCACCAACAGGTCATCACCCCCTGGGATATCGAACAGACCGTTGGGATGACAGAGGGGAATATCTCGCACGGGGAGCTGATGATCGATCAGCTCTTTTTCATGCGTCCAACTCCGGGCTGGTCAACATACCGGACTCCCATCCGCAACTACTATCAGTGCGGCTCCGGCACCCATCCGGGTGGCGGAATCATGGGAACACCGGGACGCCTGGCCGCTTCGGAAATATTGAAAGATGGAATTTAGGACTATGGAAAAATCGACGTCCGTGCAGAACAACAGAGAAAAGACCTTTGATGTGATCGTGGTTGGCGGAGGGCACAACGGATTGGTCGCTGCCGGATACCTGGCGAAGGCAGGCCGCAAGGTCTTGGTTTTGGAAAAGCGTCAGGTCGTCGGTGGTGCGGCTGTCACAGAGGAGTTCTTCCCCGGATTCAAGTTTTCATCCCTCGCAGACGGTTCCGGATCGCTTTCGCCCGAGATCGTGTCCGATCTCAAATTGACTGAACACGGCCTGCAAATACTGCCCGCCGACCCGCTGATCGTCTCGCTTCTGGATGATGGGAAGAACCTGACCCTCTGGCACGATACCGACCGCACCGTGCAGGAAATTGCCGAGTTTTCAGCCGCAGACGCGGAGTCGTATCCCAGATTCATCGAGCGGATGGAGAAAATCAGTCGGATCGTCGCCGAGATGAATCATCTCGTCCCGCCGGATGTACCTGATCTGGGATTCTTCGACCTTACGAACTTCAAGGGTTTCATCAACCCGGTGCGCGGCCTGGGGTGGCGGCATATCGCTCAAGTCGTGCGCCTACTGCCCATGTCGGTCGCAGATGTGCTCAACGAATGGTTCGAATCGGAATATGTCATTGGGGCGATCGCTTCTTCTGCCATCTTGAACACTTCATTTGGGCCACAGGAAATCAACAGCACAGCGTATGCATTCCTGCGGAATTGGTCACTCAGCAACAATGGACTGTTCCGATCCAGTGGTCAGGTCAAAGGAGGCATGGGTGCACTGACCCAGGCGTTGGCAGATGCCGCACAAAGCATGGGAGCATCGATACTGACGGATTCCGGGGTTGCCAAGATTGGTTTCCAGGACGGGAGAGTCACAGGGGTGACCCTCGTCAATGGTGACCGGTATTCGGCGAAAACCATCATATCGGCCGCAGACATGCGCACGACGTTCTTGAAGCTGATCGACCCCTACTACCTGGATGCGAAATTCATCGAGCGCGTCAGGAATATCAAGTATCGGGGCACCATGGCACGCATGCATTTCGCCCTGGATGGTCTGCCCACCTTCTCCGGGATCGGTGGTGATTCACAACGTCTCAGTGGCCATGTGCAGATCGCACCCACAATTGAGTATCTGCAGAAGGCCAGCGATGCAGCCAAATACGGAAATCATTCGACCCAACCCTATCTGGACATTCAAATACCCACGCTCACCGATTCATCACTGGCTCCAGCGGGCAGACACATTCTGTCGGCGACGGTCAAATACATGCCATACACACTTCGTGACGGGAACTGGGAAGAGCTTCGGGAAACAACGGGCGGGTTGGTCGTCGATACGTTGTCGGCCTATGCACCCGATTTCAACGAGTGCATTCTGCATGAAAAGCTCATCACTCCTTTGGAACTTGAACAGAATTACACTCTGCCTGAGGGCTGTCCGGTCCATGGTGATATGGCGCTTGACCAGTTCATGTGGATGCGCCCGATTCCAGGATATGCACAATACCGTGGGCCGATCGACGGTTTGTATATGTGCAGCGCAGCAACCCACCCGGGCGGCGGCGTAACCGGTATCAATGGCAAGAATGCCGCACAACAGGTTTTGAGCGATTAGATGAAATCGGTGGGGATTGTGGATTGATTGAGGGGAGCATTGGCATGAGTACGAAGAAGAGAGTCTATCGCCTGGAGCGATTCGGCCCCGCAGACACCGGCATGCCGGAGATGAAATGTGACCCGGAGGACTTCGCCTCCGACCTCCCGACGCAAACGCTTCATGTCTACTACGACGACGAAGATCTGGGCATGAGTGTCGGGGTCTGGACGACATCCGCCATGCAGGAGGCCTTTGGGCCGTATCCAGGCGACGAGTTCATCTGGCTCCTCGAAGGCGGCTTCAAGATGGTGGATGGCGACAACAACGTCCTGGACACCTACGAGGAAGGCGAGAGCGTCTATTTCCGGAACGCCGCCCCGGTGAGCTGGGTTCAGGAGGAGCCCCTCCGAAAGTTCTACATCACCTACCTGAATCCCAACCGTGAGGTCCCCACCGGCGTGCCCGCGGAGGGGGCGGTCAAGGCGGTCGATCCGTCCGTCACCCCCGAGCAGATGACCCTACTGGAGGAAACGGATCCACTCATCATCGAAGGCGACAAGCCCACTCAGCGCGATTACATCTACTTCACGAACGACGCCGAGGACATGTTCGTGGGTCTGTGGGACAGCACGCCGTTCGAGAGCAAGATGGCTCCGTTTCCCTGCCACGAGTTCGTCCAGCTGTTGGAGGGCGAAATCGTCATCACGGAAGAGGACGGTACTGTGAACCGCTTCGTGAAGGGCGACACCTTCTTCATTCCGAAGGGCACCATCTGCAGTTGGAAGGCGCCAGGGTACGTCAAGAAGTACTACGCGATGGTGGCGCCCACAGAAGACTGAAACGGCTGGTGAGACTCCGCAGCATCTGGCTCAGGGAGCCGCGGCACAGCTTGAACGCCGTCCGAGTTCCGGCCCTCACGCGAACTCGTCTCTTTGTTCGGCGGGCGCCGCCCCATCGACTGCGACCGCTGCTGGCTCGCGCTTGCGCACAAACAGGGACACGACAACGTAGAGCGCCAGAGCGATAAAGGCCATGCTGCCGCTGACCAGGAACATCTCTCTGTATTTCAATTGATCGGTCAGGA
>JAAESQ010000628.1 GCA_024229275.1 bacterium
CTGCGTTGCGTGCTTCGCGGCGATTGTGGAAGGTAGTTCGGTCAATGAGTTCACATTCTAGTGAAGCGAAGAAGCTCTCGCAGAGCGCGTTGTCGTAGCAGTCACCGACAGATCCCATTGACAATTGGACGGAGAAATCCCGGCAGCGTCTGCCGAAGGCGACGGATGTGTATTGGCATCCCTGATCGGAGTGGTGAATCACGCTGGTTGGCCGACGCTGCTGGATGGCCATGTCGAGTGCATTGATGACGAGCTCGGCCCGAGGGTGGTTCGCCATCGCCCATCCAACGACTCGCCGACTCCAGACATCGATGACGACAGCGAGGTAGAGGAATCCCTCCCAAGTGGGGATGTATGTGATGTCAGCGACCCAGAGCTTATTGGGGCCATCGGCGGTGAAGTCGCGATCGACGAGGTCAGGTGCCGGACGGTAGTTCGCGCTACGACGGGTTGTCCATGTCGTCTTACGACGTGTCACGCCTTGCAGGCCTACGGCCTTCATGAGTCGAGCGACGCGTTTTCGACCCACTCTCCATCCGCGATCGGCGAGTTCTGCGTGGATGTTGGGTGCTCCGTATACCTCGTTGGACATTGCGTGGATCTCGGAGATGACCTCTGTGAGCGCTGCGTCTTCCCTTGCACGGTTAGACAGCCCTCGGTTGTACCACTCGTAGTACCCGCTGGTGGAGACTCCCAGCACACGGCACATCGTAGTGACGGCATGCATGGCCTGGTTCGCCTTCATGAACTCGAAGACTCCGGTGGTGCCGAATCGGTCTCCCGAGCGAACCAGGCCGCGGCTTTTGCCAAGATGTCTCGTTCTTCTTTGAGCCGTCGATTTTCTCGACGAAGTCGACGGAGTTCCTCATGTTGTTCCGTTGTCAGCCCATCTTGCCTCTTTCCTTCGTCCAGATCGGCCTGTCTCACCCACGTCCGGATCGATCTCGCGGAAGGTTCGAATTCCTTCTCCAGAGATTCTGGCGAACGTCCTGATCTGACAAGCTCAACCATCTGCTCTCGAAACTCTGGCGGGTATGGTGCTCGTCTCGTCATTCCTTCCTCTCCTTTCGCCCCCTGTGGAGTTGTGGAAAACGGGGCCCCTTCCCCGTTTACCACAGCCTCCACAGTCTCGACGACTACGGGGACTCATCTGTGTCCGACAAAGTGGGGTAGGTCCAGGCCCCGGCCCCGGCCCCGGCCCCGGCCCCGGCCCCGGTCTGCTGCCCCTGCCGCTGTTTTCTGTCGCTGCCTCTGATGACCTCCCACTTCGAATGAGCGCGCTCGACAAGGCACTCGCAACGGACATCGCCTTCGTCATCGCCATCGAATATGGCGCAGAGGCGGTGATTGCAGAATCAGAAGACAGAGACAGATGCAGAAATCAGAGTCAGAACCAGATTCAGGAATCAGATGCAGATTCAGATGGCAGAGTGCAACGTATGTGCTTCTACGTTGAGCCTTAGCTTGGAGTTCAGACTGTGCTGGTGTTTCCGGCCCCGGTCGCAGCCTTCTGCCTCTGCGATCCCTCTTCCAGCCTTCGCCCTACAAGAAGAACCTGTAATTCACCTTGAGCGCAATCTCACGAGCCTGGAGACTCGGACCAATAACCGGCTCCTCGTCACGATCGTTGTAGACAAGGAACAAGTTCGAGTCGTTGCGCAGGATCCACCGAAGGCGAAGGTTGAGGGTTCTCGCGCCGGTAGACGAGTTGAATTGCACGTAGCTCGACGCGGAAAGCGTGCTGCTGTGGGTGTAGCTGAGCCGAGCAGACCAGATGTGCCAGTCGAGATCTCCGTGGTTGGTGTCGATGTCGTATTTCGAGTACGAGCCGCTGACTCTGAAGTGGCTGTTGAACACGTACCACAGCTCGCCGCTGAGCTGGCTGCGGTCGCCATCGAAGAATCCACCGTTCGTTGCGGAGCCGTTAAAGCCCCATCGTCGTGACCTGTCTGAGTCATATTTCACATCATAGGAAACGAATGAGTAGTCCCCGGCATCGAAGATGAGTTCATCGTCCAACTCGAACGGTTCAAAAAGCCTTTCGAACTGCCTGGTGACACCACCCTGCAATTTGTCACCGTTCTCGAGCTCCAGCTCGAAGTTGAGGTTGTTGCGGGCACTCTCTTGGACACCGTGCTCGAGGGAGTCATACCAGTTGTTGAAAGTGCGAAACGAGACCCTACGCACTCCCCACTTCTCCGGACGGAACGAACGTCGCAGTACAGCTTGTTTCTTTTGATAACCTTCGCGTTGGACGAACCCAAGATCAGGTTCGAAATCCTGGTCAACCTCACGAAAGCTGAATAGGAACCCCCAAGGATCCGTCGTGAGGTCCAGTGCCACGTTGTAGGCATCTTGAGCATCGTCAGTGTGATTTGCGTCTACCCGAAGGTAGTCACCGCGCAGGGACAGGTCACTGGTGATGAACCAGGCGCCATCGACCCCAAAGGTGGTCGAGCGGAAGGTGTCGCGCTGCGAAGCAGTGACGATACCGCCAACATAGGAGCGTCCACCGAGGTCGCGCCGGATGCGTGCGACGTTATACCAAGCTGAGGGAAGGTCCAGGTCATCGACGGCGCCGGTCAGTGTGGTGAGAACGCCGATGTCCTGTTTGCCGACCTTTCCGGTGAGACGCACTCCGGCATTAATCGGCACGGTCTCGTCGTCCTGAAGACCGATACGCCGGCTGAAGAACGGTGTTACCTCGGGGCCGTGTCCTGGTGGGCCGCCGCCGTGGCCGAACGTGAACAACTCCGAATTCTCGAGGAAGAACTCCCTTTTCTCGGGGTAGAACAATGAGAAACGGGTCAGATTCACCTGCTCGTCGTCAGCCTCGACTTGGGCGAAATCGGTGTTGTAGGTAGCGTCAAGAGTGAGGTCGGAGGTCAGAGAATACTTGACGTCAAATCCGAACTCGCTGACGGTGCTGTTTTCATCCTCGTCTGTATCTGAACTTGACTCCTGAAGGGCTCCCCCCAAGACATAGGGGATGAACTGTAAATTGCGCGGACGTTTGCCGAGTTTCACACCGGTCAACGTTGCGGCGAAGTTAAGGCTGCTAATGTCATATGGCGGTGCAGGAGGTGAGATGTAGGTCTCTTCCTGTTTGCGTCGGACCACTCTCTTGACGTTGATTCCCCAGCTCTGTTCAGCAGCGCCGCTGTAGCGCAACAAACGGACAGGAATCCGAAACTCTGCCTGCCAGCCCTTGTCGGTTATCTGTGTCTCGACCCGCCACACCTCATCCCAACTCCACGTGTAGCGATGGTAGCCATTGACCAGTCCCTCTTCCTTGGCACCGAGAGGATTGACGACGAAAATCGTGCCTCGTATTTGATCCATATAGGTATCGAAGATGAGCTGAATGTGGTCATCATTCGATGGATTGTCGCGATGTCGGAGCTTCTGAGCCCGAATCAGTTCGGGCGCACTGTCATCGCAGCGAACCGCCACATATACATATAGGTCGTCGAGTAGAAAGGCGACGTTGGTCGGTTCAGTTGCTGGTGCTTCGAAATGAGGGACGCTTTGGCGAAAATCAGCAAACCAGGTGGCCTTCTCCCAGACCGGATCTTCGAGGTTTCCATCGATCTCAGGCTCTTCGCCTGTGTTGATCCGAAGAAGCTCAAGGGTAGGCGCCTGACTCCACGCGCGGGAAGTCCAAGATAGGGCGAGGAGAATTAGAGCGCCTGCAATCGTAATGCGCTTTCCGGTCATTCACATTCCTCCACACAATCAGCATGAACATTGGCCTAGTTTGCCACCTGGAAGAGGGCGCCACCGGTTCCGATATGGACTTATCCTCAGCTCCGATCAGCGACCGCCCAACAGTCTCTAATTGTTTCAGTGCTTTCGCAAGGGAATCATTAGCGAACGCAAAGAAATGTGAGGACCCCCACAGCGGATGACTCCGCTGTGGGGGAGGGGAAAAGGGGGTGGCCTACCGGCTACAACCGGAGACCGGAAGCGGGGATCAGTGAGGAGTAGTACTCCCCTTCAATCTCGACACGGGGAGTGTCGAGGAGTGGCCAGAAAGGTACTGTGCTGCTTTTCCGGCCGAAGTCTTCGTGATTATTCACTCTTGCTGGTCCTGCTAATTGCTCAAGTCTGCAGTTCTGTGGGCAGTCATCTTCGTTAAACCTAAAGCCGTCCCGATTCGTGCTCTCAAAAGGAGTGTTTTGCCCTCGGCTCGGACAGGCAATGGTGAGTAGGGCAATGATGAGGAGGCAGATAAAGGCCGATGTCAACGGAGCGAGGAGTGGCCGTCTGGGATATGGCGGCGTAGAGAAGGAACCTGTGTGCTGTAGCCTCGACACTCTCGCGCTCCTTTCTTTGCCAGTCAGATGCACTCTGAGCACAGAATCCTTCACTATTTCTTTTATCGAAGGATTCTCGTGACTGCTGGCATCTCATAGAAGACCGGTCCAGCTGAGACGAAGGTTTGGATCGGTGACTTGCCTGGTTGTTAGAGTATTCTTGGTTTCGACTGGAGGAATATTCGTGGTCGAGGACGGTCTTGTTGAACGACGTCTCGTGAAACGCATGCTTGCGGGGGAGGAACGTGCCTTTGACACGTTCTTTGATAGCTACTTTCCTCCACTTTTCCGCTTTGCCTTTTCGCGCCTCGGAGGTGATGAAGAGGTCGTCGAGGAGGTGACTCAGTGCACGCTGTGCGCCGCCATCGACAATCTCAGCTCGTGGCGGGGCGAGGCACAGCTCTTTACCTGGTTGTGCGCCATTTGCAGACGCCAGATTGCCCTGCATTTTCGAAAGCTAAAGCGCGCTCCGCAACAGGTAGAGCTGACGGAAGACCTCCCGGAGGTGCGCGCGGCCCTGGACTCTCTTCGTGCTGATTCAGAAGATCCGGAGCAGCAGACGGCGAGGTCGGAACTGCGAAACCTGATCCATGTCGCTCTCGACAGGCTTCCTGTTCATTACGGACAGGCTCTGGAATGGAAGTACCTAGAGGGCATCAGTGTGAAAGAGATAGCGGTGCGAATGAAATCGACACCCAAAGCAGTTGAATCAATGTTAACTCGGGCGCGAAATGCCTATCGGGATGCGCTTTTGGTGCTCATGGGCGGAGTCAATCCGCCGGTAGTGAGGAGTGATTTCAATGTCTGAGATCTCCAACGATCGACACGGGGCGGATACAGCTTTAGAGCTGCTGCGGTTGGTTGGACCGCGTCGAGATCCACCGGAGGCAAGTGCAGAGCGCGTACGTAGCTCCGTGCGAAGCCACTGGAAGGCCAGAACAGCATCCCGAAGGAAATCGAGATGGTTGGCAGCCGCCGCTGCAATTTTGGCTGGAGCGATGTTGACGTCGGTTTGGGTCGTACAACGGCAGTGGGCTCCTGTTGAACCATTTGTTGTGGCTACCGTTGCTCTGCAGCATGGCGATGTTACCTGGGCTGTTGATGACAATCGACTCTCGCTGGGAACTTATGCCGAGGTCTTTAATGGAACCACGATTGAAACTGGATATGACGGTCGCGCGGCAGTTCACCTGTCAGATGGGCAGTCATTGCGTGTTGATAATTCGTCACGAGTTCTATTTGAAGCAGATGGCCGAGTGAGGCTCGAGCAAGGCGCCATGTATGTTGATTCGCAGGTAGACACCCCTGACGGCGGCATTGTCGTAGCTACACCATTTGGTGAGGTTCTCGAGATCGGAACCCAGTTTGAAGTGCGTCTTGTCGCGGACGGGATGCGAGTGCGAGTACGAGAAGGACTGGTCAGAACGGCTCACGCAGCAGGGACTCATGAAGTGAAAGCCGGCTCTGAAATGATGCTGGGTGGAGACGGCGAGGTTAATATCTACCCACTGTTACCTACTCATCAAAGTTGGAATTGGATCCTTGACGCGGCACCCTCCTTCACACTCGACGGCAGCTCGGCCGCCGCGCTTGTGAAGTGGGCCTGTCGTGAAATTGGCTATGGACTTGAATGGGCGACACCGGAGCTAGCGAAAGACGCTGCTCGTATTACACTACATGGGGACATTTCGGACGTGCGGCCGGACGAGGTCCTTGACCTAGTACTCCCGATCTGCAGCCTTGAGCATCAGATCGAGAACGGCAGCGTCGTTGTGAGGACAATGGCTCACTGATGCGCAAGGTGCTCGTTGCAGCCCTCATCGGGCTGACTCTCTGCGGATCAACCTCTGCGGTTGAACGGGGTGAATCTGTAGCTGGTGGTTGGGCTGGTTTGAGTCTGGCCAATGCCCTAGAACGCCTCCGGGCGATGGGTTGCAACCCGATCTACTCGAGTGAGTTAGTTCTTCCCGAGATGAGAGTCGAAACGGAACCTCTTGGCGGCTCTCCTCGCGCAATCATGGACGAACTCCTTGCGAGTCACGGCCTCGCCGTAACCGAAGGTTCGAACGGCGTGATGCTCATCGGGCTTGCCTCGGGAATCACGCATTTCGGAACTTTGACCGGCACGGTCGTGGCAATGGATACCGGTTTGCCCCTCTCTGGAGCTGTCGTTCAGATTGATGGTTCGGAGTCCGCATGCTCGACCGGTGGCGATGGGCAATGTGAGATTGCAAACATTCCGACAGGCGTCGCAGAAATCTCGGTCAGCGCACTGGGTTTCCTGACTGTGGAATCGACTTCCGTTGCGGTTGTAGAGGGATCAACGGCGGAGGTGAAGTTCGAGCTTCTGCCGCAACCGCGATTTCTTCGGGAAGTGGTAGTGACTCCGAGCCGGTACGGTCTGCTTGAGCAAGGTGTGGGATCGAGCGCGTTTCTCAATCACGAGGAAGTCAGGCGAACTCCTCATCTCTCTGACGATGTTTTTCGGGTCATCCATCGCGTCCCAGGGGCGGTGGCTGGAGATCTGTCGTCAGCCTTTGGCCTTCGCGGAAGCGCTCCCGAAGAGCTCAAGGTCATTTTTGAAGGTCTTCACATCGAGGAGCCCTTTCACCTGCGAGAGTTTCACAGCCTGTTGAGCATGATTGACTCCGAAGTCGTTGATGGAGTTGAGGTGCTCTCGAGCGGTTATCCAGTGGAACACGGCGATCGAATGGGTGGCGTTCTCGATATCAGAACAACTGTGCCCAATGGTCTCAGTCGATCGCTGGGATCGAGCATCCTGGCCACCCGATTTTCGGCTGAAAACACAACCCATGAAGGGCGTGGTTCATGGCAGCTGTCGCTTCGGCACAGTTCTCTGCACTGGGCCTTTTGGTGGTATGACCTGACCGATGAGCAACTCGATCTGCTCAGCGCTCCAACCTACTACGACCTCTTCGCCTCATGGCGTGTACCGATCGGCAAGAAAAACCAGCTCGCTACCCATGTGCTGGGGGCCAAGGACTCGTTTCACTTCTTGGACAGTGATCAAACAGAAGATGCACGGGTCAGTTCATCAAGCCTGTATGTTTGGGCGAACCTAGATTCCTGTTGGCTGCCGAAGACGCACACTCGAACGACCGTATCTTCGTCGCAAGTTTTTAGCCAACTCGACGGCTACTCTGAGAGCGTCGGCGAAAACTACACTGAAGCTGTTTATGAGCGAGAGTACTCATCGTATGGTCTCAAACAAGACTGGGTCTTTGAGCCCTCGCAGTCTCACCTGTTGAAGTGGGGTTTCGAAGCGCGCCAGGTCGAAGCCAGTTATGAGTTGGACAGCTACTCGGAGATCACAGATCCACTGTGGCTCAATAGTGGCGCAGATCCCATCACAACGATTCAGATCGACAAGACTCCTTCCGGCCGCCAATTGGGTTTTTATGTCGCTGACCGATTTCGCTTGTTGCAGAATCTGACTGCCGAAGTCGGTTTGCGATGGGATCAGCAGTCATGGACGCCGGGCGACGATCAGCTCAGCCCGAGGTTCAACCTGGTGTGGGAACTCGGGACATTTGGCACGGTGCGAGCATCTTGGGGCCGATTTGCTCAAGCGCAAGGAATTCATGAGCTGCAGGTCGAAGACGGGATTGACACGTTCTTCCCTGCGCAATGGGCCGAGCACCGGGTCCTGTCATTTGAGAGTGCCATACCCAACACGATGACTTTTCGAATCGACGCGTATCGGAAGATCATGTCCGATCTTAGGCCGCGATTCGAGAACCTATTTGAGCCGGTCGAGATCTTTCCTGCGGGAGAGCCTGATCGCGTCAGAATCGACTCCGAGGGTGCCGAGGCTGAAGGGATCGAGCTGATATTCAAGAGCTTACGACCCGGCAAGGTGGCCTGGTGGTTCGGTTTGACGTTTGCCTCAGTTGAGGATCTTGTCGATGGCGTTTGGCAACCACGAAGCTGGGACCAAAGAAACGCTGTTTCTTTCAGTGTCAATTGGAGGCCGGGCAGTAACTGGAACTTGAATCTTTCCGGCATTTATCACAGTGGGTGGCCTAGGACTCCGGCTGAAGAGGTCTGGGTGCAACGTCCGGACGGTTCCTGGCACGAGGTGATCGTAGTTGGTGAGCGAAATACTGCACGTTATCCGGCGTATAGGCGGCTCGATTTCCGAGCCAGCCGTGAGCACAAACTGAAGAACAGCACGCTCCGCTACTTCATCGAAATCACCAACTTGCTTTCACACGACAACGTGAGATCGACCAAGCAGGTCTCCTTCTGGCAGACGGGTCTTGGCAACATTGACTCCACGACGGACTATGACCATTGGATGCCGGTGCTGCCGTCGATTGGGATTATGTGGGAGTTTTAGGTAGCCAGGATCAGAGGCAAAGGCTGATACCAGATACAGAGGCAGATTCAGGAATCAGAGACAGATACAGAGGCAGAGGCAGAACCAGGGAGTGTCTCGCGTCTCAGAGACCACACACATCGTATGACACCGATGGATGCGAGCTCTTTCGACGGGCATCGCCATCGTCATCCTCATCGTTATCGTGTGGTCACGGGTCTCTCGGAATACGGGGACGATGAGGATGACGATGGGGATTGCGAGCACCCGTTCTGGCGCTCTCTTTCGAAGCGGATGTCGTTCTCTTTCAAACGGGGCCTTGTCGTCCGAAACTAGTCCTCATCCTGCAAACTCTCAACCAGAGCCTTCCAACGCTCGCAGTACTCGGGCTTCTCAGCCTGCCAAAGTGTTCCAATGACGATCTTGGTGTTCGCCGAGCGCTCCTCAGGTGAGAGTTCCGCCAGCTCGGTTCGGGTGATGGTGTTGTCCTTGTACCAATCCCAGCTGACAACGGCTTCGCGCTGTTCGTTGTTCTTGCCGAACCCGGTTGGGCATGGGGCGAGAATCTCGACGAAGCCGAAGCCCTTTGTTCGGATCGCTGCATCGATCGCGGAGATCGTCTCGTAGGGATAGCCCATCGTCCAACGCGCAACGAACGGAGCGCCAGCGCCGATCGCCAGGCGACACAGGTCAAACGGCTGCTCGAGGTTGCCGTATGGAGTGGTCGTCGAAAGACCACCGGAAGGTGTTGTCGGCGAGACCTGGCCGCCGGTCATGCCGTAGTTGAAGTTGTTGATGCAGATCACGGTGAGGTCCATGTTGCGACGTGCGGCATGGATGAAGTGATTGCCGCCGATGCCCGCCATGTCGCCGTCGCCGGTAAAGACGACGACCGACAGATCCGGAGAGGACAGCTTGACGCCGGTTGCAAAAGCAATGGCGCGACCGTGAGTGGTGTGCAACCCGTCTGCGTCAATGTAGCCGGGTAGCCGTGACGAGCATCCAATGCCGGAGCAGAACACCAGATCGTCGATGTCGAGTCCGATCCCGTCGATGGCGCGCAGGGTGTAGTTCAGCACATTGCCGATGCCGCAGCCGGTACAGAAGATCGAAGGCCACATCTCTTTGCGGAGGTATTTGTCACGAATGTTCTTGGCTTGATTAAACACCGCGCACCTCCTCTCCACCGTCCGATACAGCCGAGACGATCTCCAGCGGAGGAATGATCTCACCTCCGATTTTGGAAACGCGCTCGACCTTGACCTGTCCGTTCATTGCCTCGCGAACCGGGTGACAGATCTGACCCAGATTCAGTTCGGGAACTATGATCCGATCGAGGTCCTTGGCAAACTCAAGCACTGCAGCTTCAGGGAAAGGAAAGACACTGATCAGTCGCAGATGGCTGACTTTAACCCCCTGCTGACGACACAGCCGTACCGCGCCTGCGGCCGAACGGGCCGAGATTCCGTAGGAAAGAACACCAATTCGCGCTCCGTCTTCGACGTCGAGTTCCACACGTGTTAGCCGGCCGACGTCATCGCTGATCTTGCTACAGATGCGTTGCACCAGGCCGGTATGAGCTTCGGCGTCATCAGTGGACGGCAATCCAGCCTCGGTGTGGGTGAGGCCGGTGACATAGGTGCGATACCCGGTGCCGAAGTCTGCCATTTCAGGGACCTTGCCTTGTTTGGCAGAGAACGGTAGATACTCTTCAGCCTGGGTCGTTGGCGCCTTACGAGATCTCAGTTCAGGAGCGATCTCCGGAAGCTGGATCTTCTCGCGCATGTGACCGACTTCGCCATCGGTCAGAACGATGACCGGGTTGCGATACTCCTCTGCCAAATCAAAGGCGAGGCGAGTCAGGTCAACGCACTCCTGCACCGATGCCGGGGCCAACGCGATGATCTCGTGATCTCCGTGCGTGCCCCAGCGAGCCTGCATCATGTCGCCCTGCGCGGGCTCTGTCGGCTGACCTGTCGAAGGTCCGGATCGCTGCACGTTGACGATGACACACGGTGTTTCGGTCATACAGGCATAGCCGATGCTCTCCTGCATGAGTGAGAACCCCGGACCACTCGTCGCAGTCATGGCACGACTGCCGGTCCATGCGGCGCCAATCACGGCTGATAACGATGCGATCTCGTCTTCCATTTGGATCGCTGCACCACCGACCCGAGGAAGGAGGCGAGCCATGGCTTCCGACACTTCCGTTGCCGGAGTGATCGGATAGCCGCCGAAGAAGTCGCAGCCGCCTAACATCGCACCATATGCACACGCCACGTCGCCCTGCGCGAACTGCTGCGAGGGGCCGAGCACTTTTTTGACCCTGTCAAAGTCGAACGGTACCGGCATCTGCTACTCCCCACTGCCCCGATGCAACGCCCTTCCAGCGTGCACCGCGCGTCGGTTGAGTTCTTCAGTGCCCTTCGGGATGTTGTCGAGCACCGTCTCTTCGAGGATGTCGTCGGGAATGAAGTCGAGCCTAGCAGCGAGGTAGCCGAGCATCACGATGTTGGAGACAATCTTGTGCCCCAATTCCTCGGCGGTGGCGGTGAAGGACTGGGCTTGAGCGCCGTTCGCCTCGACAAGGTCTTGGTCGACAACGACGACGCCGTCTTCGCTCAGATCTGCCGTGTACTTGTCGAAGCCCTCCTGCGATAGGGCGACGACGACATCCGCCTTCGTCACCCTGGGATAGTCGATAGGCTCGGACGAGATGACGACCTCGGATCGGGCGGCGCCACCGCGAGATTCCGGGCCGTAGGACTGAGTCTGAACGGCTTCGTATCCAGCGCGGGTCGCTGCTTCGCCGAGAATGACGCCGGCGAGGATGATGCCCTGTCCGCCGAAACCGCAGATCCGGATCTGTTTCTTCATTTCAGCTGCTCCGCTGCGAGCTTCATGCCCTCTTCCAAGGCCGCGATATTCGTGTCCTCGGTGCCTTTGGGAACGCTCTCGCGAATGGTCTGAGCCAGGGACTCAGGTGAGACGAGCCTGGCGATCTGGTTAACGAAACCGATCATCAGCATGTTGGCGATGATCTTGCGGCCGAAAGTCTTGAAGGCGATATCAGTGGCCTGCACGCCGTACATGGGACCATCCACTCCCGGCACAGGCTGTACTAAATCGGACTCATAGAAGAGCTTGCCTCCGGAGACGAGGCCTTCCCGGTATTGATCGTAGGATTGCTGAGACATGGTCACCAGGACGTCAAACTCCTCGTGGACCAGGTCGTAGATCTCGCCGTCTTCGATGCCGATGTCGCTCTTGGTCAATCCACCGCGCGAAGCGCTGCCGTAGGACTGAGTATGAATCGTATTCTTCCCGTCGCGCATGCCGGCCTTGCCGAAGATGAAACCGCACAGAACGACGCCCTGGCCACCGAAACCCGCAAATCGCAGTCTCATCGGCCTGTCTCCATGGCGGAAGTGTCGGCTCGCAGACCATCGCTCAGCTGTTGCGACAGTTGCTCTTGCCTTTGGCGATTGAGTTCTCGCAGCGCCGAGCCGAGTTCGCTGCGGCGACGTTCAACGAGCTTGCCGACGACAAACCTACCCTCGAGTTCTTCCTCACTCAGGTCGCCAGTCTCGTCGACGTGAATCGACTGATCGCGGAGGTGCTTCAGGATCTTGACCGGATCACTCATGCCGGTCATCTTGCCGTAGCTCACCGGGCACTGGCTGATGATCTCGATGAAGCTGAAGCCGTCCTTGTTGATCGCGTTTTGGATCGATTCCATGAGCTGGAAAGCGTGGTAGGTCGTCCATCGAGAAACGTAGCTCGCTCCCGCGGCCGCCACCACGTCGGCGATCTTGAAAGCGTGCTCGACGTTGGTGTAGGGCGTAGTTGTCGTGCGAGTGCCGAATGGCGTCGTGGGTGAGACCTGACCACCGGTCATGCCGTAGATGAAATTATTGACCAGCAGCACCGTGAGATCGAGGTTGCGTCGTGCGGCATGGATCAGATGGTTGCCGCCAATACCGGCAAGGTCGCCATCTCCAGCGATGACGATGACCTTCATGTCCGGCTTCATGATCTTGACACCGGTGGCGAAGGCGATCGCTCGGCCGTGTGTGGTGTGCAGGGTGTCGCACTTGAAGTAGGGGCTCGGTATCCACGACGCGCATCCGATTCCGGTGACACAGACGATCTCACGCGGATCGATGCGCATCTCGTTGATCGCGTTGGTGAAGGTGTTGAGCACGGTGCCGCCGCCGCAGCCGGTGCAGAAGGTCGTCGGCAAAATCTCGCGCCGCAGATAGTGGAGCAGGGGATGCTTTGCTGGCGCCTTACGCGGCTGAACATCGGTCAGGTCAAGGCCCTGCAGTGGATCTTGGATTCCGTAGCTGGGGGTCGTCGCTCCGTCGGGCGCCTGATCTGTCTCGCTGGACAGTGCTTCAAAATATTCAGGATCGATAAGATCTTTCAGCATGTTGCGATCAACCTCTCGATCTCGGCGTGGATCTCGCTCGAGGAGTGAATCACGCCGCCGATCTTCGACATCGGCACGACCGCGCAATCTACATGGCGTTCGATCTCGCGCACCAGATGGCCAAGGTTCATCTCGGGAACGAGAAGTTGGTCGAGTCCCTCACAGGCCTCGGCAACCTGACTTCTTGGAAACGGCCAGATCGTAATCGGGCGGCAGAAATTGACACGATGACCGGCGGCACGAGCGCGCACCACCGCACCTTTCGCCGGCCGAGCGGTTGCACCATAGGCCAGTACACCGACCTTGGCGCCCTCCTCGATATCGATCTCAACCTGGGCAATCCGATCGCGAGCGGTGTCGATCTTCGCCACCAAACGACGCACAAGCCGATCGTGGACGTCTTGGGTTTGCACGTCGCGCAGGCCGTTCTCTTTGTGAGTCGAGCCGGTCACATGTATGAAGGCGCCGTCACCGAACTCAAGCATCGGCGGAACGGTCTCGCCGCCGAAGATCGCCTCGCCTTCGGCCGCTTTGCGGCGTGGCCGAAGCTCGACTGTATCTAGTTTCGGAAGCACGACTCGTTCGCGAAGATGACCGATTTCACCGTCCATCAAGAAGATCACAGGAGTACGAAACTCCTCAGACAGGTTGAAGCTGTGAATCATCAGGTCGGCGCACTCCTGCGCCGATGACGGCGAGAGTGCAATGATTTCATGATCGCCGTGGGTTCCCCACCGCGCCTGCATGACGTCGCCTTGGGCGGGCAGAGTCGCCTGGCCGGTGGACGGCCCCGAGCGCTGCACGTCGACGATCACACATGGCGTTTCGGTCATGCAGGCATAGCCGAGATTCTCCTGCATCAGCGAGAATCCAGGGCCGCTGGTGGCGGTCATTGACTTGGCTCCGGCCCATGCCGCACCGATGACGGCCGAGATTGAAGCCAGCTCATCTTCGAACTGAACGTAGTAGCCGTCCACGTTCGGAAGCTCGCGCGCCATAACCTCGGCGATCTCGGATGCTGGTGTGATCGGATAGCCGCCGAAGAAGGAGCAACCGGCGATGATCGCCCCGAGGGCAGCTGCCTCGTCACCTTGAATGAAGTGTTCTTGTTCGGCCAGTTTCGCCAGGTAGGCGGTGCGGATTTCTGGGCGCTCAGGATGCCTGTTCATCTATCCACTCGTTCACGATGAAGATGGCGAATTCGGGGCACAGCAACTCGCAGAGTCTGCAACCGTGACACTCGTTTTGCAGCTCCACAACCGGGGGGTAGTAGCCCTTCCGGTTGAGGCTCGTGGACACACCGAGAACGTCGGTCGGACAGAACTGAGAACAGATCCGACATCCCTTACAGAACTCCTCATCAATGACGATCATGTTGGGATTCCCCGTTTCTCATCGTAGTGTTTGCTGTGTTGACCGTCCTCGGCGTCGCCTCCAGTGCTGACGCTGATTGGCTCGATAGGTGGGATTGCTGTTTTCATCATATTCGATCAAACGTTCGTTCGATTATTGCGACTATGCGTCACTCGCTGGTAGCTGTCAAGGGAGGTTCTCGAACTGGAGGGGCCGGGGTGCTGAACGACGGCTCCAAGGAAACGCATCAAAAAACAAACGCAAAGGCGCAGAGACGCAAAGATGATTCGCGATAGAGGTGAGTTGTCTGAAAGGGCGGGGCACGGTCTGAGCGCACCGGGCTTGGCCCGCTGCTGGTGGAGAGATCTTCAGCTCTGAAAGCAAGCTTTCCGACCGGAAGTTGCTCTCCCCAGTACCCGCTTCACGTGTACTCGGACCTTCTACCCAGGAAATGTGGATCAAGTCTCAGCGATCCGTTCGATCAGTCAGCTTCAGCAGAGATTGAAGAACCCAGAAGCCCATGGCGTCGGATTTCGACTACATCGCGGGTTCACCCTCGATGTGGATGCGAGGGAGCGCAGCGCGAGAGCTTGCTCTTGGCGATGTGCTATCTCGTAGCCGTGATACGCGAAGCGTATGGTCGGACATAGTAGGTCCACTTTGCGTCTCTGCGCCTCTGCGTTTTTCCTCTCACGTGCGCCCAACATCGAGGACTTCTGCACTAGCCCAGGAACGTGCATACTGGTGTCCCGATGCTTTTGAACGAAATCTTGAAGCGGGCCCTGGAGAGATACCCCGAGCGAATCGCGCTGTCGTGCGGGGACCATGAATTCAGCTACGCCGAGTTGGCCGATCGCGTCGCACGGTTCGCGCAGGCTCTCCGCGACTTCGGCATTCAAACCGGCGACCGCATCGCCATCCTCCATCGCAACTGCCACCGCATGCTCGAGGCTTACTTCGCCGCTGTCCACGTCGGTGCGGTCCTGGTTCCCCTGAACTACCGACTCACCGCATCGGATCTCGCCCGCATCGTCGACGACACCGAGAGCTCGCTTCTCATCGCCGACGATGGGTGGACAGAGTTAGCGCGCGAACTGACGAGCAGTACCCGAATCCCGGTCACAGTGGTGTGGAGCCACATCGACGGCCACGTTGATGATCGCGAATACGACTACGAAGAGTGGATCACCAAAGCCGAACCGACGAGCAACTACCGACCGTTGCTGCGTGAACATGACGCTGCCAACATCTACTACACCAGCGGGACGACCGGGCATCAAAAAGGAGTCGTCCTGACCCACCGCAACATTTCCTCGCATGCGTTGGCGACCGTCGAAGAACTCGAACTCTGCGGCGAAGATGCCTGGGCCCACGTTGCACCGATGTTCCACCTCGCCGATGCATGGGCGACGTGGGCCATCACGCAGGTCGGTGGGCGACACGTGATGGTCGGTCGCTTCGAACCCGAAGCGGCGCTGAGCACGATGGCCGAGACTGGCGTCACGCTCACCAACCTGATCCCAACGATGCTCAATGACCTGGTCAACGCGCCTAACGTCTTGGACTTCGATCTGTCGTCGCTACGCCTGATCATGAGCGGTGGTGCGCCGATCGCGCCTGAATTGGTGTGCCGCATCGTTGCGACTTTCGGATGTGAGTATGTCCAGACCTATGGCCTCACCGAGACCAGCCCTTACCTGACCTTTTCGCTGCTCAAGCCTCATCTGCGCCAGCTGCCCGAAGACGAGCAGATGCGCTACCGCTCCATGACCGGTCGCCCGGTTCAGGGCGTTGAGCTGCGAGTCGTCGACGGGAACGGTGACGACGTGCCGGCGGACGGTCGCGCGGTGGGGGAGATACTCGCCAAAGGTGATCGGATCACTCCCGGATATTGGCGCCTGCCCGGGGCCACTGCGGAGGCCTTTAGCGACGGTTGGTTCAAAACCGGCGATTTGGCGACCATTGAGTCGGAGGGTTACCTCAACATCGTTGACCGCAAGAAGGACGTCATCCTCACCGGTGGCGAGCAGGTCTATTCGACCGAGGTCGAGAACGCGCTCTACGAACACCCCGCTGTGCTCGAGGCTGCGGTCGTCGGTGCGCCCGATGAGCGGCTCGGTGAACTTGTCACCGCGGTGATTGTGGTCAGAGATGGCTGCGCCGCGAGTGAGGAAGAACTCGTTGCCCACTGTCGTGGGCGGTTGGCGGGTTTTAAGTGTCCTCGGGTGGTGCGGTTTGTCGAAAGACTGCCCCGGACGGGGAGCGGGAAGATCGCGAAGTTGCAGATCCGCAAGATGTTCTCAGAATAGCTGGATTTACCGCCTGGCCTGGTCAAGCTGAACACCAATCGCTTCGAATGAGCGCGTTGGGCTAGCTCTCGCGATGGCCATCGTCATCGTCATCGATACCGGGGCGCCCTGAGCAGAGACAGAGACAGAGGCAGATTCAGGTTACAGACACAGAACCAGAGACAGGGCTCAGGCGCAGAGAGGGGCTCTGAGCAATCGGAGCGTTTTGGCTTCGAAGCATGGTCACTCAGGGTCGTTCATGTGGGGGAGTGTGTAGCCGTCGAGTCTGACGGAGTCAAGGGCAAGCCGGCGTAGGAACGCCGGTCGTTCCGACCCTTGACACCGCCAACCGCGGCGGCTGGTGAGGGAGTCATGAACAACCCGGAGGTGACCATGCATGACTCGCAACCCAGAACGGACCTAGTCGCTTACACAGTCGCTCTCGAAGCAGCATCGAGGACCTTGGCTCTGGTGAGAAGAGTTCCTGCACCTTTCAAGTCGCTGGCAGACCAAGTCATTCGAGCTGCAAGCTCAGTAGCTGCAAACCTGAATGAAGGAAACGGCAGGTTCGGTCGCGATCGTTTCAATCACTGGCGAATCGCGTATGGATCAGCGAAGGAAGTCGACACTTTTCTCCGCTTGCTCAGTGGTGCTGGGGTGATTGATACCTCCCAAGCCAAGCAGGCAGCAGCGCTCTTCGACGAAGTCCGTGCGATGACATGGCGCCTCATTCATCCGAAGGGGTGTTGACCCAGAATTGTGACGACGCGATCGTTTGCGGGCCCCGGCCGCTGATTCCTGCCGCTGCGATCCCTCCGCCTCGACGATGCGCGCCCAGCGTTGGCAGGGAGTACCCCATTGGGAGGGCCCATTGTGGCGCGGGTGTCTCGCCCGCGCGGAGTCGTTCCTAGAATCAGTGCGCAGGCGAGACGCCTACGCCACA
>JAAESQ010000629.1 GCA_024229275.1 bacterium
CCGACTCTGAATCTGTGACTGATGCTGTCTCTGAGGACTGACACTGTCTCTGTCACTGTTTCCGGGACCGGGACCAGGACCGGGACCTGGACCTACCCCGCTTTGCCGGACACAGATGAGTCCCCGTAGTCGTCGAGACTGTGGAGGCTGTGGTAAACGGGGAAGGGGCCCCGTTTTCCACAACTCCACAGGGGGCGAAAGGAGAGGAATGAATGACGAGACGAACACCATACCCGCCAGAATTTCGAGAGCAGATGGTGGAGCTTGTCCGATCAGGACGTTCACCAGAATCTCTGGAGAAAGAATTTGAACCTTCCGCGAGATCGATCCGGACGTGGGTGAGACAAGCCGATCTGGACGAAGGGAAGAGGCAAGACGGGCTGACAACAGAACAACATGAGGACCTTCGTCGACTTCGTCGAGAAAACCGACGACTCAAAGAAGAACGAGACATCTTGGCAAAAGCCGCGGCCTGGTTCGCTCGGGAGACCGATTCGGCACCACCGGAGTCTTCAAGTTCATGAGGGCGAATCAGGCCATACATGCCATCACTACAATGTGCCGTGTACTGGAAGTCTCCACCAGTGGGTACTACGAGTGGTACAACCGAGGACTGTCTAACCGTGCTAGGGAAGACGTAGTGCTCACAGAGATCATCTCCGAGATCCACGCAATGTCCAACGGGGTATACGGAGTTCCCAACATCCACGCAGAACTCGCCGATCGCGGCTGGAGAGTGGGTCGAAAACGCGTCGCTCGGCTCATGAAGGCCGTAGGCCTGCAAGGCGTGACACGCCGCAAAACAACGTGGACCACCCGTCGCAGCGTGGACTACCGTCCGGCACCTGACCTCGTCGATCGCGACTTTACCGCCGATGGCCCCAACAAGCTCTGGGTCGCCGACATCACATACATTCCCACATGGGAAGGATTCCTCTACCTCGCAGTCGTCATCGATGTTTGGAGTCGACGATGCGTCGGATGGGCGATGGCGAACCATCCTCGGACCGAACTCGTCGTAAATGCCCTTCATATGGCCATCCAGCAGCGTCGCCCAACCAACGTGATTCACCACTCCGATCAAGGATGCCAATACACATCCATCGCCTTCGGCAAACGCTGCTGGGATTTCTCCGTCCAATTGTCAATGGGATCTGTCGGTGACTGCTACGACAACGCGCTCTGCGAGAGCTTCTTCGCTTCACTAGAATGTGAACTCATTGACCGAACTACCTTCCACAATCGCCGCGAAGCACGCAACGCAG
>JAAESQ010000630.1 GCA_024229275.1 bacterium
ACCAAGAACGAGCCCTGCAACTCGCTTACACCGCACGAGCGGAACTCTCCGACGCCGGAGAACGGGGTCTTGAGGATCTTCGCTTGGTCGATGAATGGTTGACCGAGAGAACGACTCAAGCCGAAGAGTCCGAAGCTGATGCTGCCGACGAAGACGATCCAGTCGAATCCGAAGGCATGAACTCGTCTCGTACGAGTGCCTACTCCTGCTGAGGTGTTGGCCGTCTCTCGACGATTGCGGTGCCTGTCGAACCTCTGACTTCACCGCCGCCAGAGAGCACGATTTCGACTCTGCGATCGGAATCCTTCACGATGATGTCGCCGTCAACAGTCGATGAGCCAGAGATTCTGATCTTCAGGGTTTTCTGCCCTAGCTTCTTGTCCCCTCTGATGATGATGTCTCCGGTGACTCGTGACGCTTCGCTCAGGCTGATATTACCGTTGGTGGTCACCAGTGCGCCGTCCACCTCGGTCCTGACTAAATCGATGTCACCGTTGACAGTTCTGGCAGTACCGTGAATCGTGCTGTTGGATTCAACCGAAATCGACCCATTGACCGAATCCACGTCTCCCACGACCATAACGTCGGAACCGAGTTCGACGCGTCCGTTGACGGTCTCGAGGTCGCCATCGACGCCAATTGAGTCATCAAGACGAATCGAACCGTTGACTGTTTTGAGGCTGCGCACCTTGGAGTTTGAGCCAACTGTGACACGACCGTTGACGGTGCGACACCCTCCGTTGACAGTGCAATTTGAACCAATGTACACACCACCGTTGACAGTCATTTTGTCGCCGTTGACAGTTGCACCATCCTGAATGTTGATTGATGAATTGACGCCGCATGACACCAGCGCCAATACGCAAGTCGAAAGTACCAACAGACGTGCGAAATTGCTCATAGTGTGACTCCCCATCAATCTCAGGAAACGCAGGTCGCAGTGAATCGGTTCTGCGTATTCGAAACGAGACGGAAGCCTTTACCCTTCCTTACATTTTTCCTTATGCTGCTCGGCTATGATCGATAGCGAATTGGTGGGGCCGTCCCCCCAAGTAGGCACTTTCGAGGGAGATGGCATGAAAAAGCTGGTTTTGACGGCGTTGGTTCTAAGTATCGCGATCGTGAGTGCGGTGCAGTCTGCTGAACTCGACGACCAGCACTTCAAACTGCTCGACGTATTCCAACTCGAGTACGCCGCTGATCCTCAGATCTCACCCGACGGAGAGCACATCGTCTACGTTCGATCCTTCATGGACATCATGAAGGACAGCCGTCGGTCAAACCTCTGGATCATCAACTCCGACGGAACCAACCATCGACCTCTCACCGCCGGCAATGAAAATCACAACAATCCGCGCTGGTCACCGGACGGTAACCGTCTGATCTATGTCTCAAGTGAAGATGACACCTCGCAGATTTACTGTCGTTGGATGGACACAGGACAAACGGCCAAGTTGTCACAGCTCACAAGTTCACCGCGCGGTATCTCGTGGTCACCGGATGGGAAGTCCATTGCATTCTCAATGTTTGTACCCGCTTCGAGCAAACCGTTTGCATCGATGCCTCCAAAACCAAAGGGCGCCGAATGGGCGAAGCCACCTACCGTCATTCAAAAGCTCCGCTATCGTGCTGATGGCGCGGGATACCTGCCCAACGGCTATTCCCATCTCTTCGTTCTTCCGTCCGAAGGCGGCACACCACGACAGATCACTTCTGGAGACTTCAACCACGGTGGCGCTGACTGGTCGCCGGACAGCGCGAGCCTGATCTTCTCGGCCAACCGACATGAAGACTGGGAGTACCAGGGCCGCAACAACGAGGTTTACGAGGTCACTCTCTCCGATCGCAAGATCACAGCCTTAACCGATCGCGAGGGACCCGATAACGGTCCGGCAGTTTCTCCAGACGGGCAGAGAATCGCCTTTGTCGGGTACGACGACAAATACCAGGGCTATCAGGTCTCGGGACTCTACGTTATGAACCGAGACGGCAGCGTTCGCCGCCTGATTTCAGGAGACTTCGACCGCGACATTGGCAGCATCAACTGGAGTCGGGATGGAAGTGGCCTGTTCTTCCAGTACGCAGACAAGGGCAACACCAAGGTCGGGTTCATGAGTCTGGCCGGCGAGGTGGAAACGCTGGCAGGCAACGTTGGTGGTATGTCACTGGGCCGCCCGTACGGCGCCGGGCGGTACTCGCTCGCTGACGACGGCAGTTTTACTTTCACCCACACCCAGCCAGACCATCCAGCCGATGTTGCAGTCGGTCAGCGCGGTTCTGATGCACGACGGCTCACAAACCTCAATGCCGACCTGTTCGGGCACAAGGAACTGGCTCAGGTCGAAGAGATATGGTACGACTCATCGTTCGACGGTCGCAAGATCCACGGATGGATCGTGAAACCACCCAGCTTCGATCCGAAAAAGAAGTACCCCCTGATCCTCGAAATCCACGGCGGTCCCTTTGCAGACTATGGCGACCGCTTTTCGGCGGAGAACCAACTCTATGCAGCAGCAGGATATGTGGTGCTTTACACCAATCCCCGTGGAAGCACGAGCTATGGCGAGGAGTTTGGCAACCTGATCCATCACAACTACCCGAGCGAGGACTACGACGACCTGATGTCCGGCGTCGACGTCGTCATCGCGCAAGGATTCATCGACAAGGATGAACTGTTTGTCACCGGAGGAAGTGGTGGTGGTGTTCTCTCGAGCTGGATCGTCGGAAAGACCGACCGGTTTGCCGCGGCAGTCGTCGCCAAGCCCGTGATCAACTGGTACAGCTTCAGTCTCACGGCTGACAACTACGTCTTCTTCACCAAGTACTGGTTCCCCGGTCCACCTTGGGAACATGCCGATCACTACATGAAGCGTTCACCATTGTCGCTTGTCGGCAATGTGACCACTCCCACGATGCTGCTCACTGGTGAGCGCGACTATCGGACGCCCATGTCGGAATCTGAGCAGTACTACCAAGCTCTCAAACTGCGCAAGATCGACACCGCGCTGGTTCGTATTCCCGGAGCTTCGCATAGTATCGGCAGACGCCCTAGCCAGCTCATCGCCAAAGTTGTACACATACTGAAATGGTTCGAAACTTATCGCACAGGCGAAGATTCATAGAAGGAGTCTCACTTGTCCAGAATATTCACATCTGATCTACGTGATGAGATCCACAGCTACCCTGATCCATTTCCAGTAGATATTCTAAAAAGAGTCGATAGACCGACTACTCTGATCAACGAAGAGAATATAGCACGCGTAGACGAACGAGACGGCGGTTTTCAACGCGCCGGCCGTGGTGAGTATGGGCAAAGACTTCAACACGAATACGGCCGTTTCATGGAAAAGTATCCACTGTCCAACGCACTACTGTCGATGTCAAAGGCTCTTTCACCTATCGTCGACGGCATTGCTGGCAAGTCCAAAGCCCCTCTGCCAGATGACCCGACTTTGGTCGCACGGCATATCAAGGAAACTGCCTATTTTCTTCGAGCAGATATGGTTGGCATCTGTGAACTCCCCTCATACGCCGTCTTTTCCCATAGCAGGTGGAACGGCAAACCCATTGAATTGAATCACAAATATGCCATAGGTATTCTTGTCGATCAGGATTGGAAGACTTCGGCTGCATTCACAGGCCATGATTGGATAAGTAACTCGATGAGTTTCTTGTCCTATTCTACGTCTGGATTTATTGCGTGTATTTTAGCAGACTACATTCGCAAATTAGGCTATCCAGCACGTGCACATCATGCCATGAATTATCAAGTTGTTTTACCACCAATTCTTCTATGGGCAGGTCTCGGTGAAATGTGTCGAATGGGAGACTGTGTTCTCAATCCATTTCTTGGCCCACGTTTCAAAGCCGCAGTCGTCACAACTGATTTGCCATTGGCGATCGATAAACCGATCGATTTCGGTCTTCAGGACTTCTGTGAAAAGTGCGGCAAATGCGCGCGCGAATGTCCATCCCAGGCCATCTCGTACGGTGGCAAAGA
>JAAESQ010000631.1 GCA_024229275.1 bacterium
TCTTGCGCGAAGCTCTTTCTTAAACTCTTCCGATGCTCTCGAACTTCCGCTTCGAATTGTTTGTAGCTGTCACGAGCCGCCTTACCTAACTCGAACAAATCTCGTTGGTAGGCTTCATCCGCCTGCCTCAATCGTTCAGCTGCTGCCAGTTCTTCGCGCGACACTGCGGATCGGGCCTCGAACTCCGAGGTCCTCAACGATCCGCGCAACGCTGCCACCTCGACTTCGAACTCTTGGAGTCGGCTCTCAAACTGCTGCTTCTGCCGCACGACTTCGCTTATTTCCATTTCGGCGGCCCGCAATTCTGCTCGAGTTGCCTCCTCCCGTGCCTGACACTGGCCTAGCTGATAGCTTTGCTCGACATGACAGTTAAGGGCTCGATCCTCAGACTCTTGTTCACTGGCTTCGACAGCTTCCAGCCGCCGCCTCAGTTCGCCAAACTCGGAGGCGGCCTCCTGCATTTTCAGCGAATGCCGCCTCTCGGCCTCACTCTCAACGTTAACGACTTGCTGTCTCATTTCCCCAAAAGAAGCGGATGCCGCCTCATGATACTCTTGGAACCGCGCCTTCGCCTCACGGATGTACAAATCCTGAGCACAGGCTTCGTTCTCGTACTGTCGTGCGCCCTGCAAGTAATGGGCCGCACTCTCTGTCCAAAAAGTCGCTTGGTCTCCTCGCTGCCGCAGATCAGCACGGAGGTGATCAAGATACTCAATTTGCTGTTTGTCCCACTGGACCCGCATGTACAGCCGGTCAATCAGAAGTGGGTGGAGTGCAACCACTCCTCTCCTCGTCGCCAACTCGTCCTCAATGAGTTGCACAGCGTGCGCCCGACAGAACA
>JAAESQ010000632.1 GCA_024229275.1 bacterium
CCCTGACCCTCCGAGCCGACACCGGCAACCTGGATGTGATTGCTCCAGCTAGTGGCTTGGCCGTTGGTGCTGACATTCCAACCGATCTTGTAGCGGAAGTTGTTTGCCGCCTGGGGGTTGTCGTAGGCCATGAGAATCATCTCGGGACGGCTGTTGCCGTCGAGATTGACGAAAGCCACGCCAGCGCCCTGACCCTCCGAGCCGACACCGGCAACCTGGATGTGATTGCTCCACGTGATCGCGCTGACTTCGGAACCAGCAACACAGAAGCTTACCGTCAAAAAACCGAAAACCAATCTAGTGCACTGACACATTCATAGGATTCACATCGTTGTCAGGATGTGCGACAACATCGGCATGTCCCAAGATGTCTGTCCCATCGTCTCGGCCGAGGATCGTGTTCGTTTGGAAGCGGTCATCGCCGATCATAACCAGGCTCAAAAGCATGTGGCCCGAGCTCGGATCATTCTGCATTCTTCCGATCGGCTGAACGTCGCGGAGATCGCGAGGCTTTCTGGTGTCAGTCGACCGGTGGTCTGGCGCTGGCAGCGGCGGTTTGCCGACGCGGGTGTCGATGGCCTTCTTCGTGATGCGACCCGCAAGCCGGGCAAGCCGCCTGTCCCAGCCGATGATGTTCAGCGTTTGATCGCCCTGACCTGCAGCGAGCCGCCCGGCGAAGCAACCCATTGGACCGGCCGTGCCATGGCCAAAGTCATGGGTGTGTCGCTACGCACGGTGCAGCGGATCTGGCAGGCTCACAAGCTGCAGCCGCACCGCATCAGAACCTTCAAACGCTCCAACGATCCTGACTTCATCACCAAGCTCGAGGATATCGTCGGCCTCTACATGGCACCGCCTGCTCATGCGGTGGTCTTGTCGGTCGATGAAAAAAGCCAGATCCAGGCCCTCGATCGCACCCAGCCAGGTCTGCCGCTCAAACCCGGCAAATCCGGAACCATGAGCCACGACTATGTCAGAAACGGCACGACCACCTTGTTCGCCGCGCTGAATACCCTCGACGGAACCGTCATCGGTCGGTGTATGCAAAAACATCGCCACCAGGAATTCATCCGTTTCCTCTATGCCGTCGAGCGTGAGGTGCCCCCCGGCAAGGTGATCCATGCCATCCTCGACAACTACGGCACGCACAAGCATCCCAAGGTCGTGGCCTGGCTCGAGCGACACCCCCGCTGGATCTTTCATTTCACGCCAACCTCCGGCTCCTGGCTCAATGCTGTCGAGAGTTTCTTCTCCGCCCTGACCAGACAACGCCTCAAGCGTGGCGTCTTTCATTCCGTCGTCGACCTGCAAGCCGCCATCAAACGCTATATCGAGGAACACAACCATGATCCCAACCCATTCACATGGACCAAATCGTCCAAAAAAATCATCGGCAAACTGAAACGTCTGAATGTGTCAATGCACTAGGTCCGAGTCGTGCCAGAAGGAGTCATTCGGCTGCGCACCAGAGGCTGACATTGCCGCCGCGCCAAAACAAGGACTCCCTATGGCGTCCATCGACCCAATGATGGCCTCCCGAGCCTTCGAGAACCAGCTAACAAATTGCTCTTGCCGCAGCGACACTTCGGATAATCTGTGATAGACAGCGGTCGTGCTGTAATACGTCA
>JAAESQ010000633.1 GCA_024229275.1 bacterium
CATCTCTTCAGTCAGCTCGTGAGCCGGCAGGCCGAGCACCTCACCTTCGTGGGTGAGACCCATTTCACCAAGCGACAGTTCTTTGTCATCCGCCCGGGAACACATTTCATCGATCGAGCCATAGCTGCTCTGCCCAGGTTGCGGGAGGAGCACCGGTGAACACCGACGAACGCGAGTTGCCCCTTCAAGGCGTTCGAGACGTGCCAACGCATCAGCCGAAGGCTCGGCATCAATTTCGAATTGCAGCAGCCCCGATTGTGGCTCAGCAAAGCTCGCCAGTCGTGCGCTTGGGCCGAGAATCGCCTGTGCCTGGAGTGCGAGTTCTGCGCCATTGCTTGTGGCGCACTCTACCAAGACGGTCCACGAACGACCGTCAATTGAAACCGACCACGTACCAAAATGTGTGATCTCGACGATGCCACCGCCGGTAGATTTCGCACGTAGTGTCAGGGTATCGCCGTTGTCCTTCAGCATTTCGACACGAATCGCGTTGGGATGGTCCGCGTTGGGAAGCGACTCGACATCGAAGACTATTGGCATTCCAGCGGTGCCGGCATGGGACATGGCCGAGGGATAGCGGGAGTCGGTCATCTCCCAGCCGAGTGTCCCGGCCGCGAACGCGAGGTCGACGCCGAGTGGACGCCAGGTAGCCGAGTAAGATCCCGTCGGGTCGAACGTGCAGCGAATCTGCATCGGCTTGTTGCCCGCCAGTTCTTTGGCTATTCGAGCGATCCGATACGCACCAGCAGTGTGTGAACTCGAGGGGCCGCGCATGATCGGTCCGAGCACGTCGTTGAAGATGCTGACTTCGGGGCTCATGCACAGTCCTCCTGTTCAAGAACTCTCGACCAGAAGCCTACCTGACTGAGTCAATGTCCTCACAGTCCTTACAAAGATCCTCAGAGAGTCACGCTCTTACTGCCGAGCTTCACGGCTTTGTTCTTTTTCCACTTCATCACCCTAACGTTGTGTTCCCTGCAGGCGTTATCTTTTTGTGTTTCAACGAAGGTTGCAGGTTTGTCAGGATCACACCAGGTTCCGCAGTTGGCATACACTCGGTCGCCTACAAACCAGGAGTCTTTGTCGAGCTTCCAGTCATGGCTGTGACCGAACACGACGATATTGGTGTCACTTTTCTTACAAAGAGAATCCGCCACCCTTCCAAGCATGCTGATTTCGGCAAGCAACGATTTGAAGGCTTTGCCGGGTCCGTGGTGAGTGACCCACTGTTGGTAGAGATCCTCGTATCTTGTTTTCACATCATCGGCTTTGATCGAGGATTCCACTCCGCCGACAGGAGGCATGAGGATATCGGTGTCCCCGGGAAGATCGGCTTCCTCGAGCATGGCCTCGAATACCGATGACGGCAGAGTTTGTGGACCGAGAGTCTCGAGAAGATCATCGATGTAGGTCCAGAAATGACGTCTTCCATTGCCATTGCGGTGCATCCGCGTCGCCGCAACGCGGCTGATGAAATAGCCAAGTGGGATTCGTGTTCTAGGGTTGTTGATTGGGTCAGGTGCATTAAAAATTGCGTGGGCGCTGCCGTGCTCGGCACGGAGCCGACTCGTTCGATAGACGCTGTCATACAACGCGGCACCACCGAAGATCATCTTCGGGAAATGATCATGGACAAACTCCTCGCTGACTCCCATGTCGTGGTTCCCTGGAAGGTACAGCACGTCGATGGTATCGCTGGCGCACAGAGCCCGAAGAGCCTCTATCAAAGGTGCGTTGCACTTGGCGTTGACGATCTCCTCGAAGCTGGGAGGCACCTCGTCGACAGGACAGACCCAGTTGTCAAAAAGATCTCCAATGATGACAACATCCCGAACGTCATCGCGCTCCGCTAGATGTATGAGGAATGCAGTGAAGCGATCAATGCCCTTCTTGTCTAGCCAATCGTATGTGTGCTTCCCATCTACCGGGTCGAGGCTGCGGCCGGCGTTGATGTGAACGTCACTGACGAATACTCGACTATGTTCCATTTGCTATCTCCTTGTCAGTTCGGCTATTCCCTGACATCGATGAACCTAGATGGGACACGCACTAAATACAATACATGGAAGTTATGTCTAACGACCATCACTTTGCGCACCGGTGATGGCGTCCTGCCTAGATTTCTTTTGGAAAGACGATCTGGTCAGAAAATGGAAGATTGGGAACTCCATCACCGGTGTACAAATGAGATCTCCCATCTGGAGAAGCAGGTCGTTGAATCTGAAGCTATGTGCCATCTCACGGCCTCCTTAATTCCCGCCAGAACAGAAGGCTTGGTTTACGAGTGAGTCGATTCAGAATCAATGTGCATTCGTTGAACTACACCGTCAAGAACCGCAGGAGATAGTAGAGGTGCAAGATAACCTGAGGGCTGGGAATCGCTGCGGTTGAGACTCCGTTGCGTAGAGGTAGAAGTACGGAGGCCCACAATGCGGATTCTGACGAAGTGCACGGTGTCGCTGGTCATTTGTTCTTTCGGGACGACCGCTGTTCATGCAAATGGACCGTGCGATCTCATGCCTTTCGATTCGGTCGACAACGGCATGGGCGCCGAGCCTGGAGTGATTCGTGAGTTCGCCTCGGGGATTTCCATCCCTCCTGAATGCATGCAAGGAGGACGCACTTGGATTCCCAGGGTTGGAGTCAATCTGACCCGAACGGCTGCGGGTTCGTCGACTATTGAACTGGACGTCTTCGTTCGAGCGGCGACCTCCGTCGGTGGGCCACCCCATGCATTTCACACCGATCCGAATTCTGTGAACGCCACGGGAATCCCTGTGTTTCCATCGAGTCAATACTACGAGTACAACGCGTCCGCCAATAACAACCAAAACATCAACAATGTATTGTGGGGTGATTACCAGTACATCGACGCACGGCTTAACGGTGACACCACAAACTTGGTGTTCGTGTCCGCCGATCAGAGCGGTACTCCGGGTGAGACGCCCTGCTTCACAGGTATCAACGGAGAGGTTCCTCTGGACCCGTGCACAAACGGAAATCCAAACCTCAATGCCGCTGGTTTGGGAGCCCAGGGCTACACCTTCTACGGCAGGTGCACCTCCGGCAGTCAAATCATGGGGCGCGAGCCACTGGGCATGAGCTGGGGTGCGCGCTACATCAACGGTTCTCAGGCCGGTGCGACGATTGACCTGTACATCAAGGACGGCCGGGATGGACCGACAATCTGTCAGTACATGTCCATTCCCGATGACTATGAGTTTGCATGTGCAATGACATCAGGAGAGGTCGCATCGCTGGATGCCGGCGGCGTCTTCGCTGAAGAAGTCGTCAACGGCGTTCCTGCGTCTACGCCGGTGATCCCAGCCGATTCCTTCATTTTCGCAGACGGCTTCGAGTCCGGCGACGTCAGTGTTTGGTCCTCGACGGTCCCGTAGTGACGTAATGATTACAAAGGCTGATGCCGGGCCAGATTCCTAGATGTCAAGATCCAATGATTCACCCGATCATAGGTTTCGCGGGTCTGTTGGCACCTAATTTGGAGATTCTATCTGCCTAAGGATTCGTAGCTGACCACCCGGCCGTATCTCCGGATTCGAAGCCGTTGTTGAAGATCGGTCCGACGCTGTGTGCTAGGAAATACACATCTTGCTCACCGTTGAAGGTCGCTGAAATGGCGGCGAGAGGTCCTTTAGGCATCGAGACCATGTCGTAGTAGTCACCAATCTTATTCTGCTGTGGCCAGCCGAGGTGAGGATCGAATGCTGGAGTCACAGGTTCGCTCGTGGCCCAGTTTGTTCCACCATCTGTCGACCATGTGTAGTGTATGCGTGAGTCGTATCCGCTAGGATCCTCGCGTGAGTCGTTCCAGATCACATCGAGCCTGCCGTTAGCAGCGACCGACATTGTCGCAAACCACTGCCAAGCGTTGGTTCCTGGAGGGTCGTTGTTGAGGCGTTGAGGAGTACTCCAGGTGACGCCGCCGTCGACGCTACGTGAGAAGTGAACGTCGAGAGGATCCGGTCCAGGCGGATTGACCGATGCGAGTAGATAAACCCAGCCACGACGGGGTCCGCTAGAAGAATCAACAGCGACCCACGCTTGCCCGAGCAGGCCAGCGGGATTCGGTCCAGTGGATACAGATAGTGAGCCACCAAACTCAACATTCGCACTCGAAGTGAACGCGGCAGAGGTATTCGGGTCCTGGAGTGTGGTCGACTTAACAACGACGAGCTGCGACGACGTACTACCGAGGCCGCTGACATAGACCTCACCGTCGGGACCGACGGCCACCGTACCCCAAGCGGGCTCTTCGGTCATAGCAATTGGAGCCTCCCAACTGGCACCAGCATCAGTAGACCGATTGAATTGATTGTCACCGCAACACCCAAGACCAGCTGACCACACTGCGTAGAGATGTCCATCGCCGATGCCACCGGTTCGATCGAGGTCTATCCAAGCCTTGTCCCCGCCATACGCATAGACCTCGGAGCCCCACGAAGCTCCTCCGTTGAGCGAGGCAAAAGTATCGGTGGTCAGATCGCTCTGGAGGCTGTAGTAGACAAAGCGTCCAGCGCCGTCCACTGCCATCACTGGGTCGGAGCGGAAGATCCCGGGCTGGATGACACCGGGAAACGTCCAGTTGGCGCCACCATCACTCGTGTATCCCCAGCCCGCCTGGCGGAAATTACTGGCGATGGAGTCGAACTGCCGCCAACCGATGACAATGCGTTGCGGGTTGGTGGGATCGACGGCAAGCGAAGGCTCATTAGCGGCATCGCCGACGATGTTTGCTCCAAATTCATCAACGTTGACTTGGACCAGATGAGAGGATCCGCTGGTTTGGAGGAAGGCCGGGCTGCGACTGTGTGCCTGCCTGGGCGACGGCAGGTATGCGTTGTCATGAGTCTCGAGAGGAAGTCCCGGAGAGGATTCGTCTCCAGGTGTCGCATAGGGGGCTTCGGCGTTGGCTCCCAAGGTACACATCAAGAGAGTAGTAAGTAATACACAGCTCAGACACAGCTCGACTCTAGATGATTCCATGCGCCCATCCTACAGGTTCTCCGTTCGCAGGGATGAACGGGGGAGCACCTGTACGACAAAGGTCAATCGCAAGGGACTTGCGAGGTCCTGAGTTTTTAAAGCGAAGGCAGATTAGGTGCGACAGCGACGCGTATCTCATCGGACTCGAACGGGGCCAGTCCGATTAGTTCTCCTGCCAGTTGGCTGAGTCTTTCAGTTGTGGGTGGCCGAACTACTGTGAGGTCCGTGGTAGTTTTGACGCCGCGCGCGTGCACGAAGGAGTGAAGATGATTGGTAGAGGTGGCTGGACGTGTTTTCTGACAGTGATTCTGTCGATCAACGGTCTGGGTTGCATGGGCGACGATGGACGGGCGCACTACGAAGACGGCATTGTGAGGTTGGAGGCCTCCGAATACGAGGCGGCCGTAAAATCGCTGGATCGCGCCATTGAGGTGAATCCAGAATACTTCGAGGCCTATGAGCGTAGGGCAAACGCAAAACTCTACCTGAAGGACTACAAAGGGATGATTGCCGATTCGACCCGCTCAGTAGAGATCAACCCGGAACACGCTTCGGCCTATAACACCCGTTGCTTGGCTCACTACTACCTTGAGGACTTCCAAAGCGTAGTAGAAGACGCGACAAAAGCAGTGGAACTGAAGCCTGACTACGCTGAAGCGTGGATCAATAGGGGACTGGCCCATCAGGAACTCGGTGAGGATGACAAAGCACTTGCCGACTACAGTAATGCGGCCGAAGCCGGGCAGGACGAGTGGGCTACCGATGCGCGATTCCACCGCGCATTCCTGTTCTACGACAATGGCGACTACTCAGCAGCGTTTGCCGATTTCGATCATGTTCTGCAACAGAGGGTCGAGCATGATCCCACCGGTTACCAACTCTCCTATTGCAACTTCTACATGGGAACCATTCACTTTTTAGAGGGTGCATTCACCGAGTCAGTCACCGCATATGAATCCTACCTGGAAGGTCTGGATGAAATTGATCTGGAAGCGATTGTCTACAGCTTGATTGTCAGAAGTCGAGCCGGGGAGGGTGGCGGTTTCGATGGGGAGGCACTGCTCGAAGGCGCTGATACGGAGAGCTTTGATTTCGCTGCACTGGAGATGTTTGGTGGTCGCATGTCCTCCGGCCAGCTCATCGAACGAGCCGAGAGCGACGATGAGGATCTACGTGCCAGACAGCGTTGTAAGGCATTTTTCTACATCGCTGAAAAGTACCTATTGGACGGTGACAACACCAACGCTGCCAACTACTTCAAGAAGTGCCAGGAGTTGGGCCTGACGAAGCGCCGCGAACATAGGTTTGCCGGACAGGAAATGCAGAGGCTTGAGAAGCTGCGTTTCTAGGATTCAGGGGCGTTGCTCTGGTGAAGTCAATTCTGGAAGAAGTCCAAAAGAATCGGCATCACCACATCAGGTCGTTCAGAAAGGACGAAATGGGTCGCGCTCGGAAGAACACACAACTGTGAATCTTGCACCAAGTAGCGCATCTCGAGTACATGCTCAATCCGGATGACGTCTTGTTCTCCAATCATGAAGAGGACTGGTGATTGAATCCCTCTCATCTGTTCCTCGGTGAGATAAGGATCACGGAGCCAGAGTGTCTGGGACTTTTTGATGAACTCGGGGTAGTTGTCTGGTTGAGGATTGGCCGCCTTGTAAGCGGATTCTATCTCTGGGAGGCTTTCAGGCGTAACTTGATTCATTGCCCAGTCGACGGCTTCTTTGGTCATACCGTCTACTCGGTAGTTTGCTCCTACTGCCACGAGCTTTTTGACTGTCTGGGGGTGGGTACTGGCGAGGTGGTAGCCGACCACGCCACCGTCGCTGAATCCAAGCACGTCCGCTGAGTCGATATGAAGATGATCGAGGAAGGTCTTAATGTCATCAGCCATGGCTGCGTAGGAGTAGGGTTCAGTAGTGTCGTATGAGCGACCATGACCACGCCGATCAACAGTGATGACTCTGAATGACTCTGACAATCTGGGAATCATCCCCTTGAAATAATCACTGCCGCCGAGCCCACCGTGAAGTAAGAGCATCGGCTCTCCTTCACCCGTGATCTCGTAGTACAGCCGTACGGAGTTGATCTCTGCATATCCGCTTTCAAAAGGCTTTGGTTGGGTTGGTTGCACCGAAGGCGTGCTTGTCTGTTCACTGCAGGACAGCATGAGTGTCGCTTGGAGGATCAGGAAAGCCAGGGAAAGGGCCTTCTTGAAGTGCGATTGGATCGTTTTCATCTCGCTGAGCATCGCTTTCTGGTTGTGAGATTTGGGAGGTCGCGACCTATGACTATGGGGTTGTCGAATCCCAAGCGCTGGTGTTGCCGGACTCGAAATCGTCCGAGAAAATAAGTTCGCTCGTGGCTGTGTTCATGGAGCAATCTACCACTGTCGAGGTGTCGGGGAGCACGACGATTCCAGTGACTTCGGTCGGGTCGTAGCCCGGGCAGTCGCAACGCAATGAGTATGTTCCTGGCTGAAGCACACGGTGGAAATCACCGGCTATTGGATCGCTGAAAACGGCTCTGTACTCATGTGGAACCGGAATCTGAGCCGAGCCGGTGGCAGTGACAGTGATTGTACCGTCAAGTGGAGTACCGCTCTGTGAATCGGTCATCGCTCCATGAATGCCCTGAAACGTCTTCAGTAGATAATTAAGTACTGCCTGCCTGTGTTCGGCGGTGTAGGTGGGGATCTGAGTCGCCGGTGGAGTTTTCTGACCAGTGACTTCAAGCGTGGTGTCTAGAGCTCTCCAATAGTAGTAAGACCAGTCGTTGGTATCGCCCCAGGTTGGATACCAATCAGCACCGTTTGTATACCAAAAGCCGGGCGTAGTGTTGCCATCCATATATGCCTGCGCGAGACCGTGAGGGGCTGGCAGGGCGTCGTGATCGGGATCGAATGGATCTTGCGGTCCACCGTCCCAGGAGGAGAAGAAGATCGGTTCATCCGAGGTCATATTCAGTGTGTAATTGAACACCGCGTTGAAACAGGTTGCGCCTCCGTGCATCGAAACCGACGTGGCAAATCGCTTTCCCATGACCTCTGTGAGATCTCGGATAGCCTGCGTCTCGGGTTCAGAGAAACACGGTGGTTCAGAGCATCCTTCGGGTCCGCTGAAATTTCGATTGAGATCGACATTGTTGTCGTTGTAGCGGCTAAAGGAGGCCACTCCC
>JAAESQ010000634.1 GCA_024229275.1 bacterium
CCTCAATCACCTCAGGCTTCGGCCGGTTGCTGGTGAAGAAAAGATATTTTCCATCGCGGGACACACTCGGGCAAAACTCAGTGTGCTCGGTATTGACCGCGTCGCCCAGGTTGACGGCTTCCGTCCATCCTGCTTCGGCTATCCTGAAGCTCACGTAGAGATCACCCTTGCCATAGCCACTCTCTCGACCCGAGGTGAACACCAAATAGTCACCATCCGGCGAAATGCACGCGTCACTCTCGTTGTCCTCGGTGTTGATCGACGGCCCAAGGTTTTCAGGCGCACCAAACTCTCCTTTGCGAAGAGGCACGCGATAGAGGTCACTCTTTCCAAATCCGGCAGGCCTCGAACTGAAGAAGTACACATATCCATCGCGCGATTCGGACGGATAGAGTTCTCGCATCTGAGTATTGACCGGGACTGGGAATCGTACCGGCTCGCCCCATCCATCATCTACCCGATCGACATACCAGATATCCGTGGCCTCAAGCGCCGGGCCCGTACCATCAACCGGCCGGTCCGACGTGAAATACACACGGTTTCCATCGGGACTCATCGTAAGGTCGAGATCACTGTACTGACCACTAAAAGACGCAACGGTCGGTTCCGTCCACTGCCCGTCGACTTCTTTCGTGTGCAAAATGAATGCGATCTCATCGTCGCTGATGCCAAAGAACAACTCTCGGCCATCGGGTGTCGAGGCCATGCTCCAATCTCTGGTATTGGTAGACACAATTCCAGGGGCAAAGAGAACCGGAATCTCCCCTGGTAGTTCTTGCCCAAGGTAGGGTCCCGAAACACCTAGGAAGCCTCCAGCTCCAGGTTCAGCACATCCGCTGCAAGGAATCACAATCAAACACAATCCGGTCACAACGCTCGCGCGAGCCACTTTGAGAAACATCTCAACCTCCTACCTCTCTCAAGGCATACGCGGCCACGGGAGGGGTGTTTGCAGCTTTCACAGCTTTTTGCATCTTACTTCGCCATGAAGTCGCACTAGATTCTGCATTTCCTCCCGACTCCTGGCCTATCTGTCTTCGGAGCATGGACCCAAAGGTTGCCTTGTATTGATTCACGCCCAGGTCTGACCGTGGTCAACATTGACTACCAGCAAGGAGACAACCATGAATGAACTCCAAAGCAATTTGAGCCAGTCCCGGAGCGACTCGCAGAAAAACGACGGAACAGCACCAGGTCGGGCTGATGAGTGGAGATCGTTGGTAGCTGCAGCTGTCATTGGCATCTTTCTCATCGTTGCGGCACAACCTGGATTCGGGAAAACGAGAAAGGAGGCAGAACTCACGGTTGAGTCAATACCGTCAGGTGCTCTTGTCACCATTCGTAAGACGAGTGAGCCAACGAAGGGAACCCATCGTGTTGTGGCCGGGGAGACTCCTCTCAGCAAGCGTTTCAAATTCAGCAAGAAGTCCACAACATGGCTGCAACTGGAAAAACGTGGCTTCGAAGCTATGACAATCGAAGTGAATTCAACGACAGGTCACGTCATGGCTAGACTCATACCTGTAGAAGATCGTTCGATCAATGAACTCCAGCCGCCGCCACTTGTTGAGAGAATTTCAGTCCTTGAACCTGCTTTCGACGTCACACTGAGGAAATTCTCGAGCGAAGAGCACTCTGACAGCAAGTCCGCTTCGGGCCGGAAGGCTCTCAGCGAAACCATCCGAGCACAGCTCAGCAATTACTTCACAGTGGTGTCCGATTGGACCGACTCCGAAGAGATCTCACTGAGTTCCGTCTGGCGTGATGCTCGGTCCGCCATGGTTCTCGGTGATCCCATCGGCCACGCCTACCTTGCGATTGCACCCCGGCTCGAGACTCGTACGGCGAGAAGAAAACTCCAACAATTCGGCGAGGAACTCGGCATCGACGCGCTACTTATAGTGGCCGGTCACCAAAACGAGGAAACGGGCGGCATGAAAGCTGGGAAGGTCGGAATCATGGTGGCAGGAACGGCTGCC
>JAAESQ010000635.1 GCA_024229275.1 bacterium
CGACAGTACTGGCGCGAGTATCAGCCCCAGAGTTGGTTGTTCCCCGGCGCTTCGGTGGACAAGCGTTACGACATGGCCACCCCGGGACAGCTGCTCAAGAAGGTCTGCCGCAAGGCCGGCATTACCAAGCGGGTCAGCATGCACACGTTGCGGCAGGCGTGTTCATAATGCTACACCTTTTAGTTCGACTGTTTGATTACGATTGACTCGACTTAATCCTTTGTGTATTAGCACCTTCCGTGATTTTGGTTTGGCCAGGGTTTCATGGAAGGAGCGAGCGCATGGAAGCGACTTACGAAACACGCAAGCAAGAATTGCTGGATGAATGCAAGGTGGCTCCGCAGGTCTTCGATCGCGTGATGCCACGGTTGGAGCGGTTTATGGAGCCGTTTTTGGCGCCCTTCGTCCGCAAGGAGCAGGTGAATCATGCCCTGATGTTTGTGCAGGGTTTGCTCTCGGATCTCAAGAAGAAGAACACCGAGTCGATCGCCTATCGCTTTGGTCAGGATCGCATGCCCTTGCAGTGGTTTGTGGGTAAGTCTGATTGGGATGACGAGCCTTTCCGCGACAAGCTCGTCGAGCAAGTTGGTCAGGAGCTGGGCCGTAACGATGGCGTGATTGTCTTCGATCCTTCGGCCTTTGCCAAGTCGGGCAAGGGCTCGGTCGGCGTGGCGCGGCAATGGTGCGGTCGGTTGGGAAAGATCGACAACTGCCAGGTGGCCGTTTACATGGGCTACGTTTCGGCGGAAGAACACGCCTTGGTCGACATGCGACTCTACATGCCCAAGGAGTGGACTAAAGACAAAAAGCGGCGAGAAAAGGCGGGTGTGCCCAAGGCGATCCGCTTTCGCACGCGTCATCAATTGTGTTTGGAAATGCTCAAGAGGCATGGTGCGAAGTTGCCTCATGGGTGGATTACCGGAGACGACGAAATGGGCCGTCCGTACACGTTTCGCCGACGTTTGGACCGGCTTGGCGAACGTTACCTGCTGGCGGTGCCATCGAACACTTCGATCCGTGACATGGAAGCGGACGTACCTCCCTACTCCGGTCGCGGCCGCCGACCGAAGCGGCCCTGGCAACGAGTTGACCAGTGGGCCGCTTCCCTTCCGAGGCAAGCCTGGACTACCATCGACGTGCGCGACGGTGCCAAGGGCCCGCTTGTGATCGAGATCGTCAAGCGGTCCGTGCTGGGACGTACCCATCGACGCCAGGAAGGCCACCCAGAAGTTCTCGTCGTTATTCGCTATCGCGATCGCGATAACCGACGTGTGATCAAAACAGATTACCACTTGTCGAACGCTTCGCACGAAACTGAGTTGGCCGAGTTCGCCCGCGTCGCAAAGGCGGAGCATCGAATCGAGGAGTGCATCCAGCGCTGTAAGAGCGAAGCCGGTCTGGCTGATTACGAAGTGCGTAACTGGAAAGGCTGGCATCATCACCAAACGCTCTCGCTGCTGGCCACCTGGTTTTTGGTTACCGAAGCTCGGCGGGGGAAAAAAATGGACTCCGGCGATCACTGTCCAAGAGATCCGCGAAGGCATCTCCAACATCCTTCGACGCCGACACGGATGCGCTACAGCCTCTCGAATACGACACGAACGCCAACAACGATTACAACGTAACGAGCTAGCTCGCCTCTACCACTGGAGACAGCGTAAACAACTGGCGCCACTTAACATAAGCAAACGTCGAATCTAAAACAGTCGAACTACTCGGTCTACGACTTTTCGCTCAGCCGCAGCCGGGACGGTCCGCAAGAGTTCTTGCAGAACTATCGTGGTTACTTGCACGCCGACGCCTATTCGGGCTACGACGCGATCTACC
>JAAESQ010000636.1 GCA_024229275.1 bacterium
GATCTCGAAATCGGGCTCAATTCCGGTGGTGTCACAATCCATGACGAGACCGATGGTGCCGGTTGGCGCCAAGACCGTGGTCTGAGCGTTTCTGAAACCATGTTTCTTGCCAAGATCGAGGGCCCTGTCCCAGGAACATCGAGCAGCCTGGAGTAGTTTCTCCGGTGCGATTTCCGAGTCGACTCCCATCGGCAGGACACTCAGTTCCTCATATTCTTCTGCCGGCGCGGAATAGACCGCACGACGATGATTCGACATCACGCGCAGCATGGACTCGGCATTCTCGGCAAAACCTGGGAACGGCCCCAACTCTGCGGCCATTTCCGCTGAAGTCGCGTACGACTCTCCGGTCATCAGAGCTGTGATCGCGCCGCAGATCGCGCGACCCTCTTCCGAGTCATAGGGGAAACCGAGGCGCATCAGCAGCGACCCGATGTTGGCGTAGCCCAATCCCAAGGTGCGGTAGGTGTAACTGAGTTCAGCGATCCTACGACTAGGGAACGAGGCCATCAGAACGGAAATCTCGAGCACCATCGTCCATAGGCGGACTGCATGACGGAAAGACTCGATGTCCAGTTCGCCTGTCTCTTCGTTGAAGAAACTCACCAGGTTGAGCGAGGCGAGGTTACAGGCTGTGTCATCAAGAAACATGTACTCGGAGCACGGGTTGGATGCGTTGATCCTGCCGCCTGTCGGGCAGGTGTGCCACTCGTTGATCGTGTCGTCGTACTGCAATCCGGGGTCTGCACATTCCCATGCAGCGAGTGCAATATCGTTCCACAGTTTCTGAGCGGGCACTGTCTTCGCGGTCTTGTCAGTAGTTCTCCAGGTGAGATACCACTCCCGGTCCGTCTCAAGTGCCGAGAAGAATGCATTGGGGATGCGCACGCTGTTGTTGGAGTTCTGCCCGGAGACCGTGAAATAGGCGTCACTATCCCAATCGGTATCGTACTCTTCGAGCGGGTACTCACGGATACCTTGCTCAGCAAGCTGAAGTGCGCGTTGTATGGCGCCGTCCGGCACGCCCATACGGCGAGCCGTAGCGATCGTTACACGAAGGCTGGCATTGGTGGCTGGATCGGTGTCATGCTCGCCATACTCATCGGTGAAACAGGCGTCCATGACCTGATGGAGCTGCTCTCTCATCACCCGCGAGCCGGTCACAAGCGCTGCTACTTTGCGCTCTTCAATGGCCTTCCAGCTGATGAACTCTTCGACATCGGGGTGGTCGATATCGAGGCAGACCATCTTGGCGGCACGGCGAGTCGTACCGCCGGACTTGATCGCTCCCGCAGCCCGATCGCCAATCTTGAGGAAGGACATCAGACCTGAAGACCTACCACCGCCCGAGAGGGACTCACCACCCGCGCGCAACCGTGAGAAGTTGCTGCCCGTGCCTGAGCCGTACTTGAAGAGTCGTGCCTCCCGAACCCACAGGTCCATGATGCCGCCTTCGTTGACGAGATCGTCGGAGACTGACTGAATGAAGCAGGCGTGAGGCTGAGGATGTTCGTAGGCTGTGTCCGAGCGCTTGAGTTCTCCGGAGGCCGGATCGGCGTACCAGTGACCCTGCGGCGGACCGGTGATGTCGTAGGCCCAATGCAAGCCGGTATTGAACCACTGCGGAGAGTTTGGAGCAGCCATC
>JAAESQ010000637.1 GCA_024229275.1 bacterium
GCCGCGATCGACTGTGTCGCCGTGTCGGACCAGGATCTTGTCGAGATGAAAGTACATCGTGATGAGTCCACCACCGTGATCAATGAAGACGCTGTTGCCTGCAAAGTAGTGGTTCTCAGCAAGAGCGACGATGCCGGTCTCGGCACTGAGTATCGACGTGCCTTTTCTGGCGGAGTAGTCGATGCCGCTGTGAGGGCTGCGGGGTTCGTTGTTGAAGACTCGCCTCGAACCGAAGTTCTTGCCCTTAGCGGAGTTCTTGAGCGGTGGATTTAAGGGCAGCATGAAGCGCGCCGGACCTTGCCGATCCCAAAGTGCAACGATGTTGGCGCGCTCACGCTCGTGTCGTTCTTCGTTCTGAGGCGTGAGATGGACCATGCCTGGATCCACCGTCAGGTGCTGGGTAGGGTATGGGTAAGAACCTACTCGAACCGTTCGTCGTTCCTCGCTGCCTTTGCGTACTCGCTCAAGAACGACATCACCCTCCGGAGTGAGCATGTCGATCGGAAAGTAGCAGCTCGCACCGATCGGCGCCCATACCCGGTCAAAGGCTGCGCACAGAACTGTCTCGTCTCCTGACCATCGAACCACCGTCCCTGGGGCCACTTCCATTGCCGGTTCAACACCAGGTGCGTTTCCAGCAAATCCAAGCGTCGTGGCTGCAACTAAGAGCCGAATCAACTTCGACACCCTGCTTCCAGCGGCAGGGTGGTCGCTGTTCGATTTCATCATTCATCATTACGCATGGCCGTTGGCCATGGTGTTCCACCGAGATGGCTGGGTGGGGGTACGTCGGAGGAACCGACGACACCCACTAGCCAGCCCCTTCGGCGTGATCCGCATTCATCATTTTGCATGAGCTGTTCCAGCTCATGCAGGCAGCTTCTCCCAATCGGATTTTGGTGCATCCTGGGCCAACGAAAGCCCGCCCTCCGATCCGACATAGATCGGGTCTTCGATGATGCGTACCGCACCGCCGCCAAAGTCCATCATGGCTGCGGCGAGCATATCGGCGATGCCGTCTATGCCGGATGAGCCGCCAGCCAGGATGACATTGTGGCGTACCAACTCCTGGTACTCGGGTTCGACGCTCGAGATCAGATCGAGGAGGGTTTCGGCGATCGGAGGAACAAGTGCCTCGCAGGCTGCACGCATCTCGCTGGTAATGTCGAGGTCGGTCGGCACCCCGCCGATGGGTACGTTGACCTTCACTGGGCGCTTTGGCTTGCCGACGAAGCTGTACTTCTCTTTCCACAGCCGAACCGTGTGGATTGAAACGTTTATGCCTTCGTGGTTTTCCTTGAGAAGGGTGGCGAGCTGCTCGTCGAGCCAATCACCTGCGTTGGGAAGGGTGCGCTGGTCCTCGTCGGTGGGGTAGCGGCCGCGCATGACGCAGAAATCGGTGGTGCCGGCGCCGATATCGATGATCAGAGCGTGCAAAAGAGCCTCGATGCCGTAAGCCACCGCAAACGGCTCGGAGACGATGATCAGGCTGTCTACGAAACCGCGCATTGACTCGCGCAACTGCTCGCGGTTGACCCGCAGTGCTTCGGCAGGCACGCCGACGACGGCGCGTATGAAAGAGCCGTTGTTCTTGGCCTTGTCGACTTTGCCGAGCTTAATCAAGTGGGCGAGAAGTTGCCGCACCGCCTGCTGGTCTTTCTCCGATCCTTCCTTGATAAGGCCTCGCTCCAACGGTCGGTGTAGCTCAAGCATGGGACGGTTCTCGAGCGCTTCCTTGCCGATCAGAACCGGCTTCTTGACCAGTTTGCGGGCAACCATATCGACCGGCCAGCCGACGTAGCTCTCGACGACGCTCTTGCCGCCGTCCGATGTCATAATTGAGCTCTTTGAGGTTCCGAGGTCGATTCCCACGTAGAGATCCTGGGGTTTGTCAGTCATGTTGGGCTCCCTTCTCGGCGATCGTGATGTGAGGGTTAACGTGTTGTGAGTAGGATTCGATGCCCTCGAACAGGGCTTCTGCGATTTTCTGTCGGTAACTTGGTTGCGCCAGAAGGCGCGCTTCGCGAGCGTTTGAGATACAGGCTACTTCGGCGAGCACTGCTGGCATTTCGGTAGCAACGAGGACAACGAACGGAGCCCGCATCACACCGCGGCCAACAATGGACGGATTGTCCTTTTTAAGTGTACGAAATAGGGTCTGTTGAAGGCCATCGGCCAGTGTCGCAGATTCGTCTCGGCGGACGTCGGCATAGACTCCCTCAAGCAGGCGTTTGTAGTCGGAGACAGAATATCCCGCGTCGCGGTTCTCGGCCGCGGCGAGCTGCTTGAGGAATGGGTCGTCGGTTGGACCGGCGAAGTACGTCTCGACGCCTCGAGCGTTTCGATCAGGCAGCCAGTTGACGTGAATTGAAAGAAACAGATCGGCGCGTGAGTCATTGGCCAAATCAGCCCGTTCACGCAGAGAGACGGTCTCATCGCTCGTTCGTGTCATGACGACTTCATAAGTGCTCGCTTCGAGCAGCCGGCGAAGTCTGAGGCCTATGTCGAGTGTGAGATTCTTCTCGCTGAGACCGCGGGAGGGCGACGTCCCACCATCCTTGCCACCGTGACCGGGGTCGACGACTATTCTCCGGACTGATAGTGGGATGACGCTGGGTTCGAGTGGTTTGGGTTGATCAGTGAAACGATCCGACCTTAAGTTGTTGACCGGTGCAACGAGTGTCAACTGAGGTTCGGTCGACGTATTCGAGGCCCCAGCGGGAGTGCGGTCAAACTCTCGCCAGGCAGCAACCGTGAGGGCCACGAGCACGGCGGCAGCACAACTCAGCAGCGTGCGTCTAGCAAGGGATCTCCGTCGTGTTCTGACACGCCGAGTCGTACCGAGAGGTTGACCGCGAACAGAGTCGATATTGTCATCTACCGCTTCTTGCAACAGTTGACGCTTGAGCCTCGACGTTGTGGTCACGATCCTCCTTGCTGGACAGGCCCACAACCGAACCTGTTGCGAGTCGCCATTTTCATCGTAGCACGCCGGTGCTCAATGGTTTGCGTAGGAATGCGGCAATTCGGAAAGACGGGACAGCGGGACAATGGCCAAGAGGGAATACGGCTTTACAAGACGATCGGCCATGCAGGACGAATCCGGCTTCGCTTGGAAGCTACGCCGTGACAAGCGATAATCGGCACGCTTAGCGGAGTCAGGGTTTTCGCCGTTCGAAGAACCGCCCTTTTTCATCCTCTTCGTGTTCTTCTTAGCGTACTTCGCGCTCTTCGTGGTTCAAAAACCTCACGTACCCATCAACGTCGAAGCGCCATTCTTCGATGACGATGACGATCCCTGATACCCAACCACTATCCCATTCTGCGCAACCGCTCGATGCGTCGTTCGAGCGGAGGATGCGTCGACATGAGGGCTCGAATTCCACCGCCCTTGCCGCCGGCAATCTTCAGAGTAGCAAGCGACTGCTGGCGGGTGTCGACCAGTCGTGTCGTCCGACCGAGCGCCTCAAGCGCCGAGATCATCGAGTCGCGACCCGCAAGTTGGGCACTGCCTTTGTCGGCACGGAACTCGCGCATTCTCGAGAAGAAGGCAACTACGATGAAGCCGAGGATCGAAAGGGCAATTTCGAGCACGATGGTGATCAGCATTCTCAAGCCCCAGCCGCCACCGTCACGGTCGCCGCGCAACATCGAGACGATGAAGAACGCTGCCACACGCGCGAAGAACATTACGAAGGCATTGATGATGCCCTGGATCAAAGTCATGGTGACCATGTCGCCGTTGGCGATGTGTGCGATTTCGTGCCCGAGAACACCCTCGAGTTCACGCCGGTCCATCTTTTCCAAGAGGCCAGAGGATACGGCCACCAGTGATCGGCTGCGTGTGGGGCCTGTCGCGAAAGCGTTGACTTCTGGTGAGTTGTAGACCCCGACTTCGGGCATCTTGGGCAGGGAAGCGGCACGTGCAAGGTTGTGGACCATGTTGACCAGGTCGCGTGCTCCGGCATCGCCGGTCTGGGGATCGATGACCCGGATTCCCATAGTGCGCTTAGCAACGATGCGAGAAAGGGCCAACGATGCCATTGAGAAGCCCATACCCCAGATTAAGCAGAAGATGAGCAGCGAAGTGTAGTTGATACCTCTGGCGGTGAGGTAGGGCTGTACTCCAAGAAGGTTCATCGTAATGCTGATCGTGACGAGGATCAGCATGTTCACACCAAAGAAGAGAAAGAGTCGTTTTGCTACTGCCATGCTCACAACCTCCGATAGGGATAGCGTGGAATCGTCGATTTTGGATTCCAGTTCCCGGCGGCCTGGATTCTACATTGATATCTGCTTCGAGACGATTGTTTCGGCGTCCTCGAAGACGATATGGGCACGGCGTCTTGCTGGGCTCGCTAAGGGACTGATGGGATGTTGCATCTAAATGTGATGGTGCAAACTCTCTTCGTAGAATGCATCGCCCTTAGGGAGGAGTGAGGCCGAAGCCAGGTTGTGGCGGTAGGCGATGAGAAACAGCGAGGCTCCAAGGGCGAGAGGTGCAAGTTCCCAAACGCCGAGGAGTGGCGCCTGTGGCTGAAACACCGGGTTGACCGCCAGGTAGAGGTCCAGCCAGCGACCGACCAGAAGGAGGCCCGCAGCTTTCAGCATCAAGCCCTCGTTGCGTTTTGCAGCCCGTGGCAGAAGAACCAGGAATGGTACAACCCAGTTGATCAGCACGTTGAGGCCTGCGAGCACCGCCCAGGCTCCAGTGTGACGGTTCATGTAGTAGCCGACTTCTTCCGGTAGGTTGCTGTACCAGATCAGCATGTACTGGCTGAACCAGATGTAGGCCCAGAAAGCCGAGAATCCCATCATGAGCTTGCCGAGGTCAAGCAGGTGATCGTCGTTGACGATTGAGGCGAAGTACCCTCGCCGCCGAAGGATGATCACGATGATGCTGATCAGGGCCAAGGCGCCGAGCAAGGCACCGGTGAAATGGTAGACGGCAAAGATGGTGCTGAACCAATGGGGCTCAAGCGACATGATCCAGTCAAATGACGCGACGGAAAAGGTGATGGCAAAGACCACGAGGAAAACAGAGCTCAGCACAGTGTGGCGACGATTGCCCGCGGGGCCTGGCGCGCAGTCTTGCCGACGTGAGAGGCGAAGCATCGCGAGGCCAAAAAAGACCCAGATGCCGAAGATGAGGACCGCTCGGGCTAGAAAGAAAGGAACGTTCAGCCATGCGCTTTTGCTCGCCAAGAGGGAATCGGTAGCCATGACGTCGGCGTGAGACCACTCGAAGAGCACGCCCATTCCGCCGGCCAAAACGAGCAACAGCACGGGCGCAATGAACGGCAGGGTCGCCACCGCGGCCTCTGGGACCCGTTTGAAGACAGTGCTCCACCCGGCACTCGTCACGCCCCTGAATGCGAGGAATAGCTGGCAACCGAGGGCCAGGCAAACTGCCATCAGAGCTGCGACAAGAATGTTTGGCCAGGTTCGATCGGGTGCAATGAGGATTCCAAGGAGGGTCAGAGCACCCGAGACGGTGGCAACTCCGATGAGAGTTCGAGAGATGCCAACATCAGGTTCAAATCGAAGGTCGGTGGCACCCGAGAGTTCGCGCTCAGCCGGGATCGAACTCATGACAACACCTCCGATGCCGGCTGGTCGTCCGACGCAGGTTCGGAGCTTTGCCGGGCCGCAGCCTCGGCCGCAGCCTTCTCTCTCTCAAGACGAGTTGTTTCTGCCGTCTGCAATTCCCTGATGTAGCTGACCAGCCTCCAGCGGTCCGTACGATCGACCTGAGCTGCGTAGGAGGCCATGTTTTTTTGTCCATGCGTGATGATATGGAAGATCTGGCCGTCGGCGAGATCGAGTGCATGTTGAGCGTGAAGTGATGGTGGTGGTGGAACGCCTTTTGGAGTCACGGTCCCGTCTCCAGCGCCGGCTAGACCGTGGCAAACCGCGCAGAAGGTTGCGAATACCGTCGCGCCGCGTGAGGCTACACTCGGGTCGTCAGCAGACAATGGATTGTTGAGTTCCAATCCCGCACGAAGAGCATCCTCCGGCGACGCATCGTAGGGGAACGGCGAGAATCCCCTGGCGATGCTCCCCGCGGGCGGTCGGAGATCGAGATCGCCATAGTCGGATGTTGTGGCGGTTGGAGCCTGGCTTTCATAGGCTTGAGAATCAGCCATGTCTGGGAAGAACCTGACCGTCCGCTGGCTGCGATCGGACGGGATAGCCCAGTGCAGTGCCACCAGGGCCAACAAGACAACGGAAAGGAGGATGTTTTTTCTCACACCGCTCCTCCGTCGACGATTTCCCGAACTTCGATGGCTCCGTGGGCGAGCAGCAGTTCCTTGGCGAGATCCGGGTGCATGTCGGCATCGGTCTGGCGAATGGCCAGTAGGAAATGGTCGTTGGTCAACCGGGCGTCCTGCAAGGCGGGTTGCTTCCACGGGTGGAGGCGAGACCTTGTCAGGAGCACGATGATCGTCCCGAGCCCGGCCAGCAGGACCGAGGTTTCAAACGTGACGGGAATGAACGCGGGCGCCGAGTTGAGTGGTTTGCCGCCGATGTTGACCGGCCAGTCATAGGCGGATGACCAGAGCTGAAATGCGAACATCAGGCTGGCGCCGAGTATTGCGAAGACAAAACAGGCGATCGGGATCCTTGACGGCCGTAGGCCCATCGCTACATCCAGTCCATGCACCGGGTATGGCGAATAGACATCGATGATTTCGTATCCCCGCTCACGACTCTCTTTGGTGACGGCGAGGATCTCATGCTCCTCGCGGTACAAGGCGTGCAGCGTACGATTCATGATCTGTCTCCATTTTTCGCCCTCGCATAACCCAACACACCTTTGACCTCCGCCATCGCAAGTACCGGCAGGAAGCGGCAGAAGAGAAGGAAGCAGGTGAAAAAGAGCCCAAAGCTACCCAGCAAGGTGGCGATTTCAATCTTCGTCGGCACGTAGTAGGTCCAGCTCGATGGCAGAAAGTCGCGGTGTAACGAGGTGACGATGATGACGAATCTCTCGAACCACATGCCGATGTTGATGAAGATCGAGAGGATCCAAACGACCATGAGATTGCTGCGGATCTTCCTGAACCAGAAGAACTGCGGCACGAGTACATTGCAGCACACCATGGTCCAGTAGGCCCAGGCATACGGGCCGAGGGCCCGGTTGATGAAGACGAATCGCTCGTACTCGTTTCCCGAGAACCAGGCGATGAAGAACTCGGTCGCATAAGCCATGCCGACGATCCCACCGGTGCCGATAATCAGCTTGCACATCGCGCTGACATGGCGGGAGGTGATGTAGTTTTCGAGATGCATCGTCTTGCGGGCGATGAGCATCAGTGTCAGCACCATGGCCAGACCGGAGAAGATCGCACCCGATACGAAGTAGGGCGGGAAGATCGTGGTATGCCAGCCTGGAATCACCGAGGTGGCGAAGTCGAAACTGACAATGGTGTGTACCGAAAAGACCAGGGGTGTGGCCAGACCGGCCAGCAATAAGTAGACGGTTTCGTAGCGCAACCAGGTTCGCATCGAACCATCCCAACCAAGGGAGAAGAATCCGAAGAGGAAACGCTTGGTTGTGGAAACAGCGCGATCGCGGAGCGTTGCCAGGTCTGGGATCATCCCGATGTACCAGAAGCCCAGTGAAATGAGGAAGTAGGTCGAGATGGCGAAGACATCCCAGCAGAGGGCAGAGCGGAAGTTGATCCACAGTGGACCGCGGGTATTGGGATATGGGAAGACAAAGAACGCCAGCCACGGTCGTCCCATGTGAATCAGTGGGAACAATCCGGCGCACATCACAGCAAAGATGGTCATCGCCTCGGCCGAGCGGTTGACCGCCGTACGCCAGCGCTGGCGGAACAGGAACAGCACGGCCGAGATCAGTGTGCCGGCGTGGCCGATGCCGACCCAGAACACGAAGTTGGTGATGTCGAATCCCCAACCCACAGTCCGGTTGAGCCCCCAGACGCCGACTCCCTTTGCGAATAAATAGGAGACCGCCGCAACTCCGAGCATCAGCACCGAGGCGGCTGCCAAGAAGGCAACCCACCACAACGGACCGGCCTGTCCCTCCAGCGGTCGGCAGATGTCCTCGGTAACGTCTCCGGGTCGTTTCTCGCCGTCGACGAGTGGCAGCCGTAGCTCGCTGTAGACGTTAGCCATCGGTTTTCACCCGCTCCGGTCTGTTGCGTACTTTCTTGAGGTAGCCGACCACCGGTTTGACGCCGAGTTCGGCCAGTACTTGGTAGTACCTTGGATCATGACTCAGCTGTGCCAGCCGACTTTCGGGATCTTTGAGATTGCCGAAGGTTATTGCCTGGGCTGGACACGATTGGGCGCAGGCCGGTTGGATCTCTCCGTCGGCGATGGGGCGGTCCTCACGCTTGGCTTCTATCTTCGCGTATTGGATTCGCTGCACGCACAGGCTGCATTTCTCCATCACGCCGCGAGAGCGAATCGTAACGTCGGGATTGAGAGCCATGTTCTGAAGCTGACCCTCGCGCGGATAGTTGAACCAGTTGAACCGCCGCACTTTGTACGGACAGTTGTTGGCGCAGTACCGGGTCCCGACGCAACGGTTGTAGACCTGTTGGTTGAGGCCTTCAGCGCTTTGGGCGGTTGCCTGCACCGGGCAGACGGTTTCGCACGGCGCGTTGTCACAGTGTTGGCACATCATCGGCATATGGACGACGTCGACGTTCTCGGTGTCGCCGCTGAAGTAACGATCAATGCGCATCCAGTGCATTTCCCGAGAGCGCGCAACCTCATCCCGGCCGACGACCGGGATGTTGTTCTCTGCTTGGCAGGAAACGACGCAGGCCGAGCATCCGGTGCAAGCCGAGAGGTCTACGACCATTCCCCAGTGGTGAGGACTCATCTCGTGCGTTTCCCACAGGCTGGGATGCTCCTCGTGCCCGTGGTCGTTTCCCAGATCGTGGTGGAGTGCGCCCACTGTAGTTTCTCGCACTATGTCCCGGCGCTCGTCACTACCCATCGTCAGGTGTTCGGGGATGGCCAGTGTGTGGTGCTGCTGGGTAGCAGCAACCGGCCGCTTGACTCCGGTTGGAACAAGCTTCACGGCGCTCTGCAATGTCTGGAGATATCCGTCAACGACGTTGATCAACCCAGCGGCGTTGGCACCGATGACTCCGCCCCGCTCGACCGTCGGAGTACCTTCGAGCCAGCGTGGACCGATTCGGCTGAAGCGATCCGTGCCGGCTCGTCCATAGCCGACGGGTATCGCGACCACCTGTGGATGGAGGCCCGGCTGCGTCAGCACGGGGATGGTGAACGGACTGGCTCCTGGTGTTTCAACCCGGACCTCGTCACCATTTTCCAGACCCAGGTTGTGAGCCGTCTCGGGATTGATGGATGCGAAGTTGTCCCAGCACGTCTTGGAGATCGGGTCGGGCATTTCTTGCAGCCATGCGTTGTGGGCGTGGCGCCCATCGTGGACGGCGAGCGAGGCGTGGGTAACGGCCACCAGCTGATCGCGTTTGGTGAGGGGCGGAAAGACGATCCCGGCGACAGAGTCTGCGTCGAAGGTGGCCGGCTCGTCGAGTGCGTTGACCTGCGCCCAACCGTTGTGCAAGGTCCGGTCCCAGAAGGCATCGAAAGTGTCGGTCGATTGAGATCGAGGAAAGACGTTCTGTCGCCAGGACTCCCGCAGCAACTCTCGGCCGCTTGCAGAGCGGCCGCTCCATGTCGCTAGGGACTCCATCAGCGTTCGCGTGGAGCCGATGGTGCGCAGCACCGGTTGGCGAAGCGCAACCACGCCCTCTACGGGCTCGCTGTCTCCCCACGATTCGAGGTAGTGGGGTTCGGGACAAACGAACGCTGCGTGCTGCGCCGTTTCGTCTTGTCGATCGCTGAAACAGATGACCAGGCCAGTCGAGTCCATCGCGTGAGCGAAGTCCTGACCGAATGGGAGTTCGTAGACCGGGTTGACGCCGCGAATCAGCAGCGCGTCGACCTTGCCCCCGGCCATCTCGTCGCGAAGCTCGAGCAGCGCGCGGTCATCCCCACGACGCTGATTGGAAGGTCTCGAAAGATCGACGACTCCTGAGCTGTAGGAGCCAAGCAACTCGTTGAGGTAGTTGACGATCAGCTGGGATTGGCGGTCGTTGGTCCCACAAACGACCAGTGACCTTCCAGGGGAGATCGCGAGCAATCGGCGTCCCAGTTCATCAATGACCGGTTGGCTGATGGGCGGGTTTGGCTGGGTTGCCCACGGTGGTGTCTTGCCGAGACCACGAGCGACGCCGACGGCGAGCTGAGCTAGGACGGCCCTCGTAGAGTCCGGAGGCAAGACGATCCGTTGATCGGCATTGCTTCCAGTCAGGGACAGGCGCGATTCGAGCTGAACGTGATATGAAAAGTGGGACTGCTTCAGACCGGGTTGTCGCCCCTCGTGATAGGCGAGTGTGTGTTCGACTGGGGAGATCCAGGTGCCGAGAAAGTCGGCGCCGAAGGAGACGATCATTTCGGCCTTGTCGAGATGGTAGTGCGGGAGCGTTCTGACGCCGTGGCTTTCTTCGTGAGCGTCGAGGATTGCTGCCGTGGAGATCGGGTCGTATACCACGAGCCGAGCGTCGTCGAAGCGATCGAGAAAAGACTCGATGGCTCGCCGATCAGCGGGACCGGAACACGAGTCGGTGAGAAAGCGTACTCGTGCACCTGACGAGACCAATCCTTGGAACTCTTGCTCGAGGAGCCCATCGATCGTCGGCCAAGTGGATTCGACGCCCCGGTTCAAGGGCGCCCTCAGCCGTTGATCGTCATACAGCGCGAGTACGCTTGCCTGACCCACGGCACACAGGCCACCACGGGAGACCGGGTGCTCGGGATTTCCTTCGATCTTCACAGGTCGCCCGTCGAGGTTCTTGGTGAGCACACCGCAACCGGCCGGACATGCACCGCATACTGAGGCGTACCAGTAGGGGCGTCCCGGAACGACTTCTTCCGGAGCAATCAGGTATGGGACAAGCTTGCGGTCATTGCCGCGAGTACAACCCCAAGAGAGTGCGGCCCCAACGGTGAAACCTGCCATCTTTAAGAAGGTTCTTCGTTCGAGGGAGTTTGCAACTTCGCCGGAGTTCGCCTCAGTTGACCGCCTTTCGGTCCCTTCCTGCTCCAAAGACAAGAGCTCTTCTCTGTTCATCGTCTTCTTCTCAGTAGTGGCAGGTTGCGCAGTCGAGTGGAGGATCGACTGGTTTCCCGCTCTCGGTGCGTCCAGAGTTCTCGCGGTGACATTTCACACACCATCCCATCGTTAGTGAGGCATCTTGTCGGACCAGCTCCATGGTTTCGACCGGTCCGTGACAGCTCTGACACGCTACCGTCGCCGCCACGTGCGGTCGGTGGTCGAAATAGGCGAAATCAGGAAGGTCGTGGACGCGGGACCAGACAATCGGGGCCGACTCACGACCTGACTCAGGTCTGAGGTCGGGGTCGAGGGCGAGGGCGTCGTATAGTTTTCTCAGCTCCGGCGACTCGACCGGTCTGATGTCCCGGTTCTCCTCCTTTGCCAGTTTCTCCTCTTCACGCAAAGCGCCGAGGGTTGCAGTCACGAACTGGTGGCAGTTCATGCAAACAGAGGCTGGTGGGATTCCTGCGCGTCGGCTCTTCTCAGCCGCAAAATGGCAGTAGAGACACGGTATGGCGAGTTCTCCGGCATGGAGTCGATGGGAGTAGGCGATGGGTTGGGCCGGTTGATGGCCCGTGTCGACTCCCGGCAATCGAAGATTCCTGGCGCTGATGACCAGGGAGACCGCGGTCAGCAGGATGCCGACGAGCAAGAGAACGGTGACTGTTCTTGATCTCATGATTGCGCTGCCCCTAGCACTTGATTTCCGCGTTCCGGCGGGCATAAAACCACCAGTTCACAACCAGGCAACTGAGGTAATAGGCGGCAAATCCGTAGAGTGCGTACTCCGCGTGGCCCGCCTTGATCTGCATGCCGAAGAGTCTGGGAATCAGGAACGCGCCATAAGCGGCGATCGCAGAGGTCCAGCCAAGGACCGGTCCGGCCTGCTCCGGCTTGAAGATGATCGGAATCATGCGGAACGTGGAGCCATTGCCGATTCCTGTGGTGATGAAGAGAAGTAGGAAGAGCAGCAGAAAGGGCCACCAGTATGCCTCGGGCCTGGCCGCTGATCTTGCTGCAACTACGAAGTGGGAAACACCGAGGGCAGCCGCGATCATGATGACCGTGTCCCATTGTGTGACCCGTGCACCGCCGAGCCTGTCCGACAGCCAGCCGCCGACCGGCCGGATAAGCGAACCGACTAGGGGACCGAGCCAGGCGTAGTGAAGCGGGTTGGGGGCGGCCGGGTTGAGCGTGCCGTCGGGCAACGTTCCGAAGACATCCTGGATCAGTTTCGGAAAGGCTGCCGAGTATCCGATGAAGGAACCGAAGGTCATGGTGTAGAGCCAGGTCATCACCCAGTTGTGCTTTTCCTTGAAGATCGAGAATTGGCCGACGAGGTTCTTCCGGGTGGCCTGAGGCGTTGCATAGCGCAACAGAGTTAGTGTTGTCAGCACGGCTGCCAACAGCACTAGGAAGACCTTGATCAGTTCGGGGAAAGCCCCCCAATCGAGGACCAATAGAGTGATACCAACAGCCGCACCCGCGAAGCCGAGCACCTCAAGCCAGAGAACGCGCCCGATGGCCATCGGAGTCGCCGGCACGTCGTGCTGTGGCAGGTTGTTCATTCGAAGGAACGCCAGGATGACGAGGACCACCAGGATCGGCACCCATACCAAGCCGCAGTTCTGGATCCAGACTTGTTCGCCACCAAGTTCTTTCGGCAGGGTCTGACCTGTCCCGCCGAGGGCGCCGAAGAGGCCGAACGTCATGACGAATGGCAGCAGCACCTGCATGACACTCACGCCAAGGTTGCCGAGACCGGCGTTGAGGCCGAGGCTGGTGCCCTGAACCCGCTTGGGGTAGAAGAAGGAGATGTTGGACATCGACGAGGCGAATGCTCCGCCGCCGACTCCTGAGAGGCATGCCAATACGGCGAAGGTCAGCCATGAAGTCTCTGCCTGTTGCAGCGCGAGACCGACGCCCAATGCCGGAGCGATCAACAGAATGGAGGTCACGAAGATGACGTTGCGGCCTCCGGCGATGTTGATCACGAAGGAGTTTGGGATGCGAAGGGTGGCGCCGGCGAGCCCCGCGATCGCGGGCAGTGTGTAGAGCAAGGATTTGTCCGCCGCAAACGAGAAGTATCCCATCGCGTGCAGGTTTTGCATCTGGACGATGATGATCGACCAGTAGAGCCAGACTGCAAAGGCACACAACAGATTCGGAATCGAAATCCAAAGATTGCGGCTTGCGATCGATGAGCCCTGCTGATTCCAGAACTCCTCGTGTTCCGGATCCCAGACCTCGAGGGCTACGCTTCGGTTCGAGCCTGGAGCATCGCGGTTGCTGTTTCTATCCATCATCACTCCTGAAAAACCGGGGCGCTGAAGGCGCCGTCCTCGAGTTTTGAGATGACTTCAGGCGCGTGCGCCCTCATGATCCTGCGCACGACGATGTGCATCCAACCCAGGCTGATGGCCACGATGACGAGGAATACCATCCAGCAGCTGGTCCACAAGCCAGTGCTGCGAAGGAGGTAGCCGAAGACGATGGGAAAGACGAATCCGCCCAGTCCGCCCAGCACCCCGACGATGCCCCCGACCACACCGACGTCCTCCGGGAAGTAGTCCGGGATGTGCTTGTAGACGGCTGCTTTTCCGATACCCATGGTCGCGCCGAGGATCAGACTCAGACTGGTGAAGACCCAGACGTTGGCCTGGAAGAAGATCTCGGTAACGCCACGGGCAACGAGTTGCCTTTTCTTGACCTCTTGGCCGACTTCGACCACCGGCTCCTGCCAGAACTGCGAGCGCGGCCAGATCAGTAGGCTAGATCTTCTTTCCTCATCGCTGACGATCGGACCGGCACTGCCTTTGAGCGCGTAACGCGTTTCCCCTGATCCTGTGTCGACGGTCAGTCCGGAGGGATCCACGGCGGTGACCGTGCCGGCTCTTTTTGCCATGATGCCGCTGCCAGGGGAGCGAATGTCCATCTGAGGCACGATCATCAGCGCGCAACAGACGAAGCAAACACCGAAGACCCAATACATCACACCCCGGGCGCCGAATTTGTCGGACATCCATCCTCCAAGGGCTCGGATGATGCCCGAAGGCAGTGTGTTGACCGCAGTCAGGAGGCCCGCCATCGCGACTGTCATGCCATAGGCGTTCACGTAGTAGGGAATCAACCATTGGGCCAAGGCCACAAAGCCGCCGAACACAAAGAAGTAGTACAGACCGAAACGCCAAACCCGTGCGTGGCGGAGGGGCTCAAGACGCTGTTTCAGGTTCTTGCTTGCGCTGCCCACCGGGAGTCGTTTCTCGGTTAAGAGCAGAAACAGGATCCCCATGACGACCAACAGGGCGGCGTACAGCACCGGCAAGGTTCGCCACCCTTCCAGGTTCTCACCGCCGTTCGTCAAACGGGTGAGTATTTGCGGCGCAAAGATGGCGGTCAATGCGGCGCCGGCGTTGCCGGCACCGAAGATGCCGAGGGCGGTCCCCTGTCTGGACTTGGAGAACCACACCGAGGTGTAGGCGATGCCAATGGCGAAACTCGTGCCTGTGAAACCGAAACCGAGACCGGCGAGAGCGAAGGAAGAGAAACTGTCGCAGCGGCTGACAAGAAACATCGGGATGGCCGAGAAGATGAGCAACAGACCGTAGACGAGACGGCCGCCGTACTTGTCAGTTGCCACACCGAGGGGTAGCCGGAAGACAGCACCGGTCAATACAGGAATCGCGATCAGCCAGCTCATCTGCACCGGACCCCAGTCGTAGATGTCGTTGTCTACCAAGAAGGTGATCAATACACCGTTCATCATCCACGCAGCAAAACAGATCGTGAATGCCAAGGTGTTGAAGAATAGGATCTTCCAACTTGTTCCGGTGTCGAATTCTCGCGAGGTGGCTTCGTTCATAGGGGTAGTGCTCCTCTACCGCGATTGGATCCTTGGTCCCCTGAAGCCGTGCCAACGGACGACCTGAGCCTTTCTCCAGAGGTACATGTTTGGAATGACCAGGACGTGCACAAGCCGGGTAAAGGGAAAGTAGGCGATCAGCAGATATGCCGAGATGATGTGGAGTTTGACAACTAGTGGCATGCCGATGATGAAGGCCGTGTCCGGTCTCAATGTGACAACCGACCACAGGTACGGAGTGACTGCCGACGCAAACCACGATGATCCCCATCCGGCAAAGACAGCAACGTAGACCCCGGAGCCGACCTGGAAGAGCAAGAGCCAGAACAGAATCCAATCCGCCTTCGATGTCACCCTTCTGACCAGGCGTTCTCGGCGTCTGCGAACCATCGCAGTCACCAGACCGACCAAGGCGAGCAGGCCGCATATCAACGCACACACCTCGAGCACATAGAGACGTAGCGGTTTTCCGTTCCAGGCGAGCACGGCGCGAGGGATCAGAAACGCCACGACATGACCGGCCAACACCGTCAGCAGACCGTAGTGGAACGGGACCAAACTCCAGAAATGGCTGCGGTTTTCGAGGAACTGGGACGAGAGACTCGAGAAGGTGAAACTCTCCGCGCGGTAGCGCTGGATGGAAACGACCAGGAATATCGCCATCGAAAGATAGGGCAGGCCCACGAATAGAAAAGTCTGCAGATAGGTCAGAGCTTGTTGACTGAGTTGCATCTTCAACCTCCGGGGCGCTGGGATGGCAGACCCTGCAGCATGGGCAACCGGTTCTTCCAACCCGGTGGTTTGCCCCGGCGTTGGACGGGTGCGCCGACAACGGCTGTTGGATGTTCTGCCGCGACCGACTCTCGGGTCACTCGAAGCAGGGGCTCGTACGGGCATTCGGTCCCGGAGACGGCTTCGAGGACCTTGTCGAGGGCTGGCAGCACGTAACGACCGGCCAGCTCGTCGGCGGCGACTCCGTCGAGTCGACCGAGCAGGATCAACACATGAGTCAGGTGATCCGGAAGTTCGGCCGATTCCTCAATGCCAAGTCGGCGCAGCTCGCCGCGGAGACGGACGAGAAGGTCTCCACGGGCGTACTCTTCGCCGTAGATGTGCCAGCCGACCTCGAGAGCTCGCGCCGGGTCGAAGTCAAAGGTGCGCGTGAACATCTCTTCTAACTCACCGGCGTTCTTTCCGCGACAGTGGTCCTCAAGCTGCTTCAGAGGTTCGCCGCTTCCGGCGCGGTGCCCATCGAGGGCCTGGCGACAGGCCGCCACCCTGTGGGCGAATGCGGCTGCCGGGTACTCATAGAGACCGGCGAGGTGATCGAAGACGATGCGTTTCATGCTCATCAGATACCTCGTCTGGGGCCCTTGAGAAAACCGAATCCTACGGCCTGTTTGTGCTCGAGAGGATCTTTTAGCATTTCGATCGCTTGTTCGCGTTGAGCAGGCGGGATGACGTACCGTTCTCGGACAGTGCACAGTGCGGTCAATCGGTAGATCTCTTCAGCCTGCTCGCGCGTCAGGTCGGCCTCGCGCAAGATCTGCTCCACCGACTCTGTCGAAACGTCGCCGACGGTGAGCTCGCGACGATGATGGCGCACCGCCGTCATCTTGCGCAGGGCGTAGCTGACAACGCCGGTGTTGCCACCGCCGAAGAGCGAACCGAGGAACTCGACTGGCGCACGTCCCTTGTCGACATCGTGGAAGAACGAATCAGATTCGGTAGCCACGGTGCCGTCGTTGTTCTTCGACATGACCGGCAGCAAGGGCGGCACGTAGAACAGCATCGGAAAGGTTCGGTACTCGATGTGTGGCGGCAGGGCCAGACCCCATTCCTTGACGAACTTGTAGACGGGGGAACGGCGGGCGGCGTCGAGTGTCGAATCAGCCATGCCGTTGCGCTTCGCAGCCTCGATGACGGTCGGATCATTCGGGTCGAGGATCAGGGATCGGTGGGCCTGCACCAGGTCTTTGTCGTCCTTCTTGGCAAGTTCTTCGATGCGGTCCGCGTCGTAGAGCAAGACGCCGAGGTAGCGAATGCGGCCCACACAGGAGTGGAAGCAAGCCGGGGCCTGGCCGGTTTCGACGCGAGGGAAGCACAGGATGCACTTCTCAGATTTTCCAGTGTGCCAGTTGAAGTAAGTCTTTTTGTACGGGCAGGCAGAGACGCACGAGCGCCAGGCACGGCAGACCTTCTGGTCGATCAAAACGATGCCGTCTTCGCCGCGTTTGTGAAGGGCGCCCGACGGACAGGACGCAACACACGCCGGGTTGAGGCAGTGGTTGCATATCCGCGGGAAGTAGAAGAAGACCAGCCGTTCGATTGCAAACAGCTGAGTCTTCTGTTCGTCGGTCAACGCACCGAGATTGGGGTCGTTTTCGGCATAGATCGGGGAACCGGAAAGGTCGTCGTCCCAGTTCGGTCCGGCCTTGATATCGATGTGCTTCCCGTCAATCATTGAGATCGGCCGGGCAGTAGGCTGATCATCGCCTTCGGGAGCGTTGAAGAGGTTCTGATAGTCGTAGGTCCAAGGTTCGTAGTAGTCGTCGAGGCTCGGCATCGAGGGGTTGTGGAACATGTTCGGAACCGCGCGAGCTTTGGAGGTGGACCTGAGCTTCAGCCCGCCGTCTTTCGTCCAGCCGCCTCTGTACTTTTCCTGGTCTTCCCATCGGGTGGGGAAGCCGGTCCCGGGCTTGGTCTCCACGTTGTTCCACCACATGTACTCTGTGCCCTTGCGGTCGGTCCAAATGTTCTTGCAGGCGATGCTGCAAGTGTGGCAGCCGATGCACTTGTCGAGATGGAAGACCATCGAAATCTGAGATCGAACATCCATGGCTTTTCTCCTCCGTCTCTACCAGCGAAGATCGGGAAGCTTGCGCACGTAGATGTGGGTGTCCCGATTGCATCCAATCGGTCCCCAGTAGTTGAAGTGATAGGTGAATTGACCGTAACCTCCAACCATGAGGTTCGGTTTAAGTCTGGTGCGGGTGAGGCTGTTGTGTCCGCCGGCCCGGCGGTTCCCTCGCAGCGGTGATTTTGGAACCCCGTAGGTTCGTTCCGGCGAGTGATAGACGATGCAGATGCCGCGCGGGATACGTGCGCTGACGCAGGCCCGAGTCACCAGGACGCCGTGGTCGTTGTGAACCTCCACCCAGTCGTTGTCGACGATGTCGATGCTGGCGGCATCCTTGTCGTTGATCCAGAAGGGTTCACAACCGCGAGACAGAGTGGTCATGCGTTGGTTGTCGCCGTAGGTTGAGTGGATGTGCCATTTGCCGTGCGGCGTCAGGTAGTTGAGCATCAGCGTTCGATCTCCCTGTTCGGAAACTCTGAGATCGGCATACTGGTGAGGCGCCGGCTTCGGCTTATAGGTCGGGACATGCTCTCCGAACTGAATGTAGCCCGGATGGTCGAGGTAGAAGTGTTGGCGTCCGGTCAGAGTGCGCCACGGCACGAGTACGTCGTGGTTGTAGGTGTAGGGAGAGTAGGCGCGGCCGTACTCGATGAGCCCCGACCACATGGGGCTCGAGAGATAGCGGTGAGGCCTAGTCTGCAGGTCCTCGTAGGACATACGAACCGAACGGGACTTCTCCGCTAGATGTGCGAGTGGCAGGCCGACTCTCTCTTCCATGTTCTTGTACGAGCGATACGCGAGTTCCCCGTTGCTGACCGTGGCCAGCCGAAGAATGGCATCGCAGACATCCGGGTCGAGTTCGATCGAAGGATAGGTCTCGCCCCCCCAGGTGATCGGATGACGAGCTTTGAGTTCGTCGTAGAACTCCTCGCATTTGTAGTGGGTGCCGTGGGCCCCGAGGCCGTTTTCACGCACGCTCGGCCCGAGCGAGATGAACTGTCGATAGAGGTTCGCGTAGTCCCGCGTCACTACCTTGAAGTCGGGCATGGTCTTGCCCGGAATTGGCTCGACCTCGCCCTTGCTCCAGTCACGCATGGCGGGCTGAGCGATCTCTGCCGGCGTGTCGTGAGCCAGTGGCACAGCCACCAGGTCACGGACCTTTTCGGGGAAGTGCCGTTCAGCGAGTTCGGAGAACCGCTCGGCCACTGCGCGGAAGATCGCCCAGTCGCTCTTGGTCTCCCAGCAGGGCGGGACGGCCTCGGAGAGAGGGTGAACAAAGCTGTGCATGTCGGTGGAGTTGAGGTCGGCCTTCTCGTACCAGGTCGCCGCGGGCAAGACGATGTCCGAGTACAGAGCTGAGGTGTCCATACGGAAGTTGAGGTCTACGACGAGATCCATCTTGCCCTCGGGCGCGACGTCTCGCCATGTGACCTCCTCAACCGAATCCTTGGCGATGTCGGTGGCGACCTCGTTGTGGTGGGTTCCGAGATAGTGTTTCAAGAAGTATTCATGGCCCTTGGAACTCGACATCAGTGCGTTGCCGCGCCAGATGAACCAGACTCGAGGCCAGTTCGAAGGAGCGTCAGGGTCTTCGACAGCAAACCGGAGGTCGCCAGACTTGAGTCGTTCGACGACGTTGGCAACGATAGATTCTTCGTCGCTGGCCCCCGCGGCTTCGGCTTTCTTGACGACCTCAAGGCTGCTTTCGTTGAACTGCGGATAGAAAGGGAGCCAACCGTTCTTGACTGCCCTTACCTGGGCGTCCATGGTGTGGCCCGACGCCAGTGAACCATCTGGCTGGTTGGGAGGAACCGTGTGGTAGTCGGTAAAGGAGCGCTCGTAGCGCCACTGATCGGTATGAACGTAGTGCCAGCTCGGGGCGTTCTGGAGACGAGAGGCGGGAATCCAGTCCTTACCAAACGCAATTGCACCCCAGGGTTCGGCCGGTGCGAGCTTCTCTTGGCCGACATAGTGCGCGAGCCCTCCGCCGTTCTTGCCGACGCAGCCGCACAACATGAGGGCGTGGATGCCGGCGCGATACATCAGGTTGGCGTGGTACCAGTGATTGATGCCCGCACCGATGATGATCGTGCACTTTCCGCCGCTGTGTTCGGCGGTGGTTGCCCATTCGCGGGCAAATTGAATCAAGTCTTTGCGGCTCAATCCTGTGAAGCGCTCCTGCCAGGCCGGCGTGTAGGGTGCGTCCTCGTCGTCATAGCTCGATGGATAGTCGCCGGGAAGTCCACGCGGTACGCCGTACTGGGCCATCATCAGGTCGTAGATGGTGGTCACGAGAACCTTCCGGCCGTCCGCCGTCTGTAGGGAGCGTGCGGGAACCGCTCGGCTCAGCGAGGTTGCCTCGGCGAAGTCGTCGAGGGTCACCAGCGGTGTCTCGTCCGCGCTGTCGAGGAAGGTCAGAACCGGATCGATCTTCGACCCATCAGTGATGTCCTCGAGTTTGAGGTTCCAGTGCCCCTTTTGTTCAGTCGCCCATCGTGAACCCGAGCTGCCGCCCGGGACCTTGGGCCGGTTTTCACCTGCGTCCCAGAAGAGGAATTGCCAGTCACCGTTTTCGATCTCCGAAAACCGTTCAAGCCGATTGGCCCGTAGCATCTGGCCGGGCCGAAGGGTGTCGCCCTCGGGCACCAACTCAACCAGGTGGGGAGCGTCCGAGTATTGCTTGACGTAGTCGAGGAATGACGGAACCGGGTTTTCGTGGTGGAACTCTTTGAGGATGACGTGGTTGGCTGCCATCCACCATGCGCCGTCCTGGCCGGCGTTGACATTGAGCCAGGTATCCGCGTACTTGGCGACCTGGTTAAAGTCCGGAGAGAAGACGTACATCTTGGTGCCGTTGTGACGTGCTTCGGCCGCGAAGTGACAGTCCGGGGTCCGCGTCATGTTGAGGTTCGAACCCATGACCGCAAGCAGCTTCGCGTTGTACCAGTCGGCACTTTCGTTGACATCGGTCTGCTCGCCCCAGGTCTCCGGCGATGCCGACGGCAGATCGCAGTACCAGTCATAGAAGGACAGCGACACGCCGCCCATCAGCTGGAGCATGCGTGCTCCTGCGGCGTAGCTGATCATCGACATCGCAGGAATCGGTGAGAAGCCGGAGATGCGATCGGGTCCATCGGTCTTGATCGTGTGGATCATCGACGCACAGATCAGTTCGAGGACCTCGTCCCAGCTCGTGCGCCGAAAGCCACCTTTCCCCCGGGCTCGCTGCCAGCGTGCCCTCACTGCAGGATCGGTCACCATCGACTGCCAAGCCTCGACCGGATCTTCGAATCGAGCTCGGGCCTCACGCCATAGATCGACCAAGGCGCCCCGAATGTATGGGTACTTCACGCGCAGCGGGCTGTAGAGATACCAGGAGTACGAAATACCACGCTGACAGCCGCGCGGTTCGTAGGGCGGCAGATCGGGGGAGATCTCAGGATAGTCGAGTCCCTGCATCTCCCAGGTCACGATTCCGTCTTTTACATGGATGTTCCAGGTGCAGCCGCCGGTACAATTCACGCCATGCGTGCTGCGTACGATCTTGTCGTACTGCCAGCGATTTCGATAGAACTCTTCCCACGATCTACTGTGGGCATCGACACTGTCCTTGATCCAGGGATTCTTGCCCATATTCTCAGCCTTCCGAGCGTTGGGCGCTCTTATCGACCAGTTCGCTTCGCACGCTACGGAAGCGTCCGCCCCACACTGCATCAAATATCATCAGGACTCCGGCGGTTCCGGCCAGTCCGAGAAGAACGAAGATCAGGGTCGCCGCCTGAGTGCTCTCGGTCGCCTCTTGTGCGAGGTCGGCGAAGTAGGCGGTCAGGGGCAGGATTTCCTCTTCAGCTTCCAGTGGGTGCGGGGCATAGACCGCGCCCATTGTTGATGTCGCCGGTGCCGACAACCACGTCATCAAACCCCTGCGACCGTTCAGCCGTTCGAAGACCTCGTTGAGGTCTGGACCCAGTGCGCCGCCTGCGAGGACTCCGATTCCATTGACCGAGTGGCAGGAGACACAGGGCGGACCACCGCCCGCGAGGCGGCGGTGACCGAGGAACAGCTCTCGTCCATGACGAACGTCGTCAGCGGTAAAGGGCCGATCGCTGA